>NZ_FMUZ01000003.1:14070-374620 GCF_900101575.1 Pseudomonas sp. NFACC37-1
GCGTGGGAACGATCAATTACCGAAATTCAGGCATAAAAAAAGCACCCCGAAAGGTGCTTTTTCTATAGCGGAGCTGCTTAGCGCTTCAACGAAGCCGGCAGATGCGGCTGGATAGCAGTGAGCACAGCCTTGAAGCATTTGGTGTTGCCGGCAACGATGTGGCCTTTTTCAAGGAAGTCGTGGCCGCCGGTGAAGTCGCTCACCAAGCCACCGGCTTCCTGGATCAGCAGGGCGCCCGCTGCCATGTCCCACTCGGACAGGCCCGACTCCCAGAACGCATCGAAACGACCCGCCGCCACATAAGCCAGGTCCAGGCTCGCAGCGCCAGCGCGGCGGATGCCGGCGGTCTGGCCGACCAGGGCGCGGAACATGCCCAGGTAGTTGTCCAGGTTGTCCATCTGGTCATCACGGAACGGGAAGCCGGTACCCAGCAGGGCGCCGTCCAGGCTGGTGCGGCCGCTGACGCGCAGGCGACGACCGTTCAGTTGGGCGCCACGGCCACGGCTGGCGGTGAATTCTTCCTGGCGAACCGGGTCCAGCACGACAGCGTGTTCCAGGCGGCCACGGTATTTGCAGGCGATGCTGACAGCGAAATGAGGAATGCCGCGCAAGAAGTTGGTGGTGCCGTCCAGCGGATCGATGATCCACAGGTACTCTTCGCCTTCGATGCCAGTGCCGGCGTGCATGCCGGTCTCTTCACCGAGGATGGAGTGGTTCGGGTAAGCCTTGCGCAGGGCGTCGACGATCTTCTGTTCGGCGGCGCGATCGACCTCGGACACGTAGTCCTTGGCGTCTTTTTCATCGACCTTGATGGTATCCAGGCGCTCGATGGAGCGGAAGATCAGTTCACTGGCGCTGCGGGCGGCGCGCAGCGCGATATTCAGCATGGGCTGCATGGATGTGTCACCTAAGGTTGTTAAAGAAAGCCGCGCATTCTATCAGAAAGTTTTCTCAGGAGAAGGTTGGTGTTCGCTTTCATAGCTTAACGGTAGGTGCTTCTGTAAGATTTGCTCCCTTTATCGTGTTCGAGAGCGCCTCCCTTGTTGCAGAACATTCGTGTCGTCCTGGTCAATACCAGCCATCCGGGTAACATCGGCGGAGCTGCGCGGGCCATGAAGAACATGGGCCTGTCGCGCCTGGTGCTGGTCGAGCCGCGCTTGTTTCCCCATCACGAAGCCGACGCCCGGGCCTCCGGCGCCGGCGACATCCTGGCCAACGCGCAAGTCGTCGCCACCCTCGAAGATGCCCTGGTGGGTTGCAACCTGGTGCTTGGAACCAGCGCCCGCGACCGGCGTATTCCCTGGCCGCTGCTCGACCCCCGGGAATGCGGCACCAAAGTGGTCGAGGAAGCCGCGCAAGGTTTTGAAATCGCCCTGGTGTTCGGCCGTGAAGACTCCGGCCTGACCAACGACGAGCTGCAGCGATGTCACTTTCACGTGCATATCCCTTCCGACCCTGAGTTCAGTTCCTTGAACCTGGGCGCGGCGGTGCAGGTGTTGAGTTATGAAGTGCGCATGGCTTGGCTGGCGGCTGAAGGCAAGCCCAGCAAAGTCGAAAAAACCGAGGTCACGTCGCCGCGCAGTGAGACACTGGCGACCATGGACGAGTTGGAACGATTCTATGAGCACCTGGAGCAGACCCTGGTGGACATCGAGTTCCTCGACCCGGAAAAGCCGCGGCACTTGATGGCGCGCCTGCGTCGGTTGTACGGACGAAGCTCGGTCAGCCGGGCGGAGATGAATATATTGCGCGGCATCCTCACGGAAACCCAGAAGGCGGCCCGTGGCGAGCTGATTAAGCGGAAGAAATAAAATGTTCGAACGTTTGCGTGAAGATATCCAAAGCGTTTTCCATCGTGATCCGGCGGCGCGCAATGCCTTTGAAGTGCTGACCTGCTACCCGGGCATGCACGCCATCTGGATCCATCGCCTGTCCGGCGCCTTGTGGAACATGGGCTGGAAGTGGCTGGCGCGGCTGGTCTCGAACTTCGGCCGCTGGCTGACCGGGATCGAGATCCACCCGGGCGCCAAGGTCGGCCGTCGGTTCTTCATCGACCACGGCATGGGTATCGTCATCGGCGAAACCGCCGAGATCGGCGACGACGTGACCCTGTACCAGGGCGTGACCCTCGGCGGCACCAGTTGGAACAAAGGCAAGCGTCACCCAACCCTGGAAGACGGCGTGGTGGTCGGTGCCGGCGCCAAGGTGCTGGGGCCGTTCACGGTGGGGGCGGGGGCGAAAGTCGGCTCCAACGCCGTGGTGACCAAGGCCGTGCCGCCGGGTGCGACGGTGGTGGGGATCCCGGGGCGGATCATCGTCAAGTCCGATGAGGAGCAGGATGCTCGCCGCAAGGCCATGGCCGAGAAGATCGGCTTCGACGCCTACGGTGTCGGCGAAGACATGCCCGACCCGGTCGCCCGGGCTATCAACCAGTTGCTCGATCACCTGCAGGCCGTCGATGGGCGCCTGGAGGGGATGTGCGGCGCCCTGAAGGACCTGGGCAGTAATTACTGTGCCAAGGACCTGCCTGAACTGCGCGAGGAAGACTTTGCGTGTGTGAAGGATAAGGATGAGAGCCAGGCCAGCTGAAACCCTGCTGGCCTCATCGCGAGCAAGCTCGCTCCCACAGGAATCGCATCAGCACCCGTGATCCAATGTGGGAGCGAGCTTGCTCGCGATGAACGATAACGCGGTATCACTGGTCGCCACTGGCCAGCCTTTGCTATCATGCGCGCGCTCTTTCGCGGGTAAACCTGAGTAAAGTACTAGGTCTTATACTTGACTTAAATACTCGGGAATTGCATACTCGCCCCCATTCCGAACTCCGTGGTAATTGTCCATGCGACTGACTACAAAAGGCCGATACGCCGTGACCG
This sequence comes from Pseudomonas sp. NFACC37-1, assembly GCF_900101575.1. Classification (NCBI taxonomy): domain Bacteria; kingdom Pseudomonadati; phylum Pseudomonadota; class Gammaproteobacteria; order Pseudomonadales; family Pseudomonadaceae; genus Pseudomonas; species Pseudomonas sp. NFACC37-1. The sequence continues at coordinate 16,947 of NZ_FMUZ01000003.1, forward strand.
CAATGCTGGATCTGGCATTGCATGCGCAGCACGGGCCGGTGTCCCTGGCCGATATCTCCGAGCGCCAGGGCATTTCCCTGTCTTATCTTGAGCAGCTGTTCGCCAAGCTGCGCCGCAGTAACCTGGTGTCCAGTGTTCGCGGCCCCGGCGGCGGCTACCAGCTGTCGCGGGACATGCAAGGCATCCAGGTCGCCCAGGTGATCGATGCGGTGAACGAATCGGTCGATGCGACCAAATGCCAGGGCCTTGGCGACTGCCATGGCGGCGATACTTGCCTGACCCACCACTTGTGGTGCGACCTCAGCCTGCAGATCCACGAATTTCTGAGCGGTATCAGCTTGGCTGACCTTGTAACTCGCCGTGAGGTGCAAGAAGTAGCCCAGCGTCAGGACCAGCGCCGTTGCAACAGCAAGGCGCCGCACCTGGACAAGATTGAAGCGTCCGCCGTCGAATGACCGCCGCAGAGCAAGCGGAACGCCAGCCAGCCTGATTTAGGAGAGAGTCCATGAAATTGCCGATTTACCTTGATTACTCTGCGACCACCCCGGTTGATCCGCGTGTTGCGCAAAAAATGAGTGAATGCCTGCTGGTCGACGGAAACTTCGGTAACCCGGCGTCCCGTTCCCACGTGTTTGGCTGGAAGGCCGAAGAGTCGGTCGAAAACGCCCGTCGCCAGGTCGCCGACCTGGTCAACGCCGACCCGCGTGAAATCGTCTGGACCTCCGGTGCCACCGAATCCGACAACCTGGCAATCAAGGGTGTCGCGCATTTCTACCACACCAAGGGCAAGCACCTGATCACCTCCAAGATCGAGCACAAGGCTGTCCTGGACACCATGCGCCAACTGGAGCGTGAAGGCTTCGAAGTCACCTACATCGAGCCCGGCGAAGACGGCATCATCACCCCGGCCATGGTCGAAGCCGTCCTGCGCGACGACACCATCCTGGTTTCGATCATGCACGTGAACAACGAAATCGGCACCGTCAACGACATCGCGGCCATCGGCGAACTGACCCGCTCCAAGGGCGTCCTGTTCCACGTCGACGCGGCCCAGTCCACCGGCAAGGTCGACATCGACCTGTCCAAGCTGAAAGTCGACCTGATGTCGTTCTCGGCCCACAAGACCTACGGCCCTAAAGGCATCGGCGCCCTGTACGTCAGCCGTAAGCCGCGTGTTCGCCTCGAGGCGACCATGCACGGCGGCGGTCACGAACGTGGCATGCGTTCCGGTACCCTGGCGACCCACCAGATCGTCGGCATGGGCGAAGCCTTCCGCGTCGCCAAGGAAGACATGGCCGCTGAGAACGTACGCATCAAGGCCCTGAGCGACCGCTTCTTCAAGCAGGTCGAGCACCTCGAAGAACTCTACGTCAACGGCAGCCTGACCGCCCGCGTACCGCACAACCTGAACCTGAGCTTCAACTATGTTGAAGGCGAGTCGCTGATCATGGCGCTCAAGGATCTGGCCGTGTCGTCCGGTTCGGCGTGCACCTCGGCGTCCCTGGAGCCTTCGTACGTACTGCGCGCCCTGGGCCGCAACGACGAACTGGCCCACAGCTCCATTCGCTTTACCTTCGGCCGTTTCACCACCGAAGAAGAAATCGATTACGCCGCGCAGAAAGTCTGCGAGGCCGTTACCAAGCTGCGCGCTTTGTCGCCGCTGTGGGACATGTACAAAGACGGCGTCGACATTTCGAAAATCGAGTGGGCGGCGCACTGAAGAAGTCGCCACCAGAGCGACTCACTGATGAGGATTGAAGCAAATGGCATATAGCGAAAAGGTCATCGACCACTACGAGAACCCGCGCAACGTCGGCAAGATGGACGCGCAGGATCCTGATGTCGGCACCGGCATGGTCGGCGCCCCGGCGTGCGGCGACGTCATGCGCCTGCAGATCAAGGTCAACGAGCAAGGCATCATCGAAGATGCCAAGTTCAAGACCTACGGCTGCGGTTCGGCCATCGCGTCCAGCTCCCTGGCCACCGAGTGGATGAAGGGCAAGACCCTTGATGAAGCCGAAACCATCAAGAACACCCAGTTGGCCGAAGAACTGGCCCTGCCGCCAGTGAAGATCCACTGCTCGGTACTCGCCGAAGACGCCATCAAGGCCGCCGTTCGCGATTACAAGCAGAAGAAAGGCTTGATCTGATCCGCGTACGGTAAGGAGTTTTCCATGGCTATCCAGATGACAGAAGCGGCAGCTAACCATATCCAGCGCTCACTTGCGGGGCGCGGCAAGGGTGAGGGTATCCGCCTGGGTGTACGCACCACGGGCTGTTCTGGTCTCGCCTATGTACTGGAATTCGTCGACGAAGTGGGCGAAGACGATCAGGTGTTCGAAAGTCATGGTCAGAAAGTGATCATCGACCCGAAAAGCCTGACGTACCTGGACGGCACCGAACTGGATTTCGTCAAGGAAGGGTTGAACGAAGGCTTCAAGTTCAACAACCCTAACGTGCGCGGTGAATGTGGCTGCGGCGAAAGCTTCAACATCTGAGGCGGCTTGTGGGTACTCCTTGTCATTTTGCGTTGTTCCAGATGCAGCCTGCGTTCCAGCTGGATCTCGAGCAATTGTCCGCGCGTTATCTTGAATTGGCCCGTGGCGTCCATCCCGACCGCTTTGCCGATGCCTCCGAGGCGGAGCAGCGGCGGGCGCTCGAGCAGTCGGCGAACCTCAACGAGGCTTACCAGACGCTCAAGAGCCCTGCCAAGCGCGCGCGCTACCTGCTCGCCATCAGCGGCCATGAGTTGCCGCTGGAGGTCACGGTCCACGATCCCGAGTTTCTTTTGCAGCAGATGCAGTGGCGCGAAGAACTCGAGGACCTGCAGGACAGCGCCGACCTGGCCGGTGTCGCGGTATTCAAGCGGCGCTTGAAAGACGCCCAGCAAACACTGAACGAAAGCTTCGCAGCCTGCTGGAACGATGCCGCGCAACGCGAACAGGCCGAACGCCTGATGCGGCGCATGCAGTTCCTCGACAAGCTCACCTACGAAGTGCGCCAGCTAGAAGAGCGCCTCGACGATTAACCCAGTGCCGCTCCGGTCGCACGCCTGATTACAGATAAGTCCTGATTACGATGGCCCTACTGCAGATCGCCGAACCCGGCCAAAGTCCACAACCGCACCAGCGTCGCCTGGCTGTCGGGATCGACTTGGGTACCACCAATTCCCTGGTCGCTGCCTTGCGCAGCGGTCTTTCCGAGCCGCTGGCCGATGAGCAAGGCCAGGTGATCCTGCCGTCCGCCGTGCGTTATCACGCCGACCGCGTCGAAGTGGGCGAGTCGGCCAAGCTGGCCGCCGCCACCGATCCTCTGAACACCATTGTCTCGGTCAAGCGCTTGATGGGTCGTGGTCTGTCCGACGTCAAGCAATTGGGTGACCAGCTGCCGTACCGCTTCGTCGGTGGCGAATCCCACATGCCGTTCATCGAAACCGTGCAGGGCCCGAAAAGCCCGGTCGAGGTTTCCGCCGACATCCTCAAGGTCCTGCGCCAGCGTGCCGAGGCGGCGTTGGGCGGTGAACTGGTGGGCGCGGTCATTACTGTCCCGGCCTATTTCGACGACGCCCAGCGCCAAGCCACCAAGGACGCCGCCAAGCTGGCCGGCCTGAACGTGCTGCGCCTGCTCAACGAGCCGACCGCCGCTGCCGTGGCATACGGCCTCGACCAACACGCCGAAGGCCTCGTTGCCATCTACGACCTGGGCGGCGGTACATTCGATATTTCGATCCTGCGCCTGACCGGCGGTGTTTTCGAAGTCCTGGCCACCGGTGGCGACAGCGCCCTGGGCGGCGATGACTTCGACCACGCCATCGCCGGTTGGATCATCGAGCAAGCCGGCTTGTCCGCCGACCTCGACCCGGGTGCGCAACGCCAGCTGCTGCAAACCGCCTGCGCGGCCAAGGAAGCCCTGACCGACGCCGCCACCGTTGAAGTCGCTTATGGCGACTGGAAAGCCGCGCTGACCCGCGAAGCCTTCGATGCCCTGATCGAGCCCATGGTCGCCCGCAGCCTCAAGGCCTGCCGCCGTGCCGTGCGTGATTCCGGCATCGAGCTCGAAGACGTCAAGGCCGTGGTCATGGTGGGTGGTTCGACCCGCGTGCCTCGGGTTCGCGAAGCCGTCGCCGAGGCCTTTGGCCGCCAGCCGCTGACCGAAATCGATCCGGACCAGGTGGTCGCCATCGGCGCCGCGATCCAGGCCGATACCCTGGCCGGCAACAAGCGCGACGGCGGCGAACTGCTGTTGCTCGACGTGATTCCGTTGTCCCTGGGGCTGGAAACCATGGGCGGCCTGATGGAGAAGGTGATTCCACGCAACACCACCATCCCGGTTGCCCGCGCCCAGGACTTCACCACCTATAAAGACGGCCAGTCGGCCATGATGGTCCACGTGCTGCAAGGCGAGCGTGAACTGATCAGCGACTGCCGTTCCCTGGCCCGTTTCGAACTGCGCGGCATCCCGCCGATGGTGGCCGGGGCGGCGAAGATCCGCGTGACCTTCCAGGTCGATGCCGACGGTTTGCTCAACGTCTCCGCCCGCGAACTGGCTTCGGGCGTGGAGGCGAGCATCCAGGTCAAGCCGTCCTACGGCCTGACCGACGGCGAAATCGCCAAGATGCTCAAGGATTCCTTCCAGCACGCCAGCGACGACAAGGTGGCCCGTGTGCTGCGCGAGCAGCAGGTCGACGCCCAGCGCCTGATCGAAGCCGTGCAGGGGGCCCTTGAAGCCGACGGCGAGCGTTTGCTGGATGCCGAAGAACGCATGGTCATCGAGCTGCAGATGCAGGAACTGTCCGAATTGATCAAAGGCACCGATGGTTATGCCATCGAGCAGCAGACCAAGCGTCTGTCGCAAGTCACGGATGCCTTTGCTGCCCGCCGCCTGGACTCGACGGTGAAAGCCGCCCTGGCGGGGCGCAACCTGAATGAAATCGAGGAATAACTGATGCCGCAGATCATTTTTCTGCCACACGCCGAGCATTGCCCGGACGGTATGGTGGTAGAGGCCGAAACCGGCAAGTCCCTGCTTGAAGTGGCCCATGACAACCACATCGAGATCGAGAGCGCCTGCGGCGGCGTTTGTGCCTGCACCACGTGCCATTGCATCATTCGCGAGGGTTTCGACTCGCTGAATGAAGCCGATGAGCTGGAAGAGGACTATCTTGATCGGGCGTGGGGCCTGGAGCCGACGTCGCGCCTGACCTGTCAGGCCAAGGTCGGCACCGAAGACCTGGTGGTCGAAATCCCGAAATATTCGCTTAACCATGCGGCCGAAGCGCCGCACTGATGGTGACACTGTCATGAGCTATGGTTGGAATGACGTACAACGCATCGCGGAAGAGTTGGCCGAGGCCCACGAAGGGCTCGATCCGTACTCTGTAGGTTTCGTCCGTCTGCAGCAGATGATCCTGGATCTGCCTGACTTCGATGCCACCTCTGGCCGAGTCGGCGAGAAGGTGTTGGAAGCGGTTCAGGAGCTCTGGGCCAAAGAATTGGACTGATCGCCTCGCAGGTTAGGCAATACCCAAGAACCCGCGTATAATTCGCGGGTTTAATTTTTCGTAAATTACCGTTTCTGGAGTTACACCATGGCTGTTCAACGTACTTTCTCCATCATCAAGCCTGACGCCGTTGCTAAAAACGTGATCGGCAAGATCGTTACCCGCTTCGAAGACGCTGGCCTGCGCGTTGTAGCTTCGAAAATGAAGCAACTGTCCAAAGCCGAAGCCGAAGGCTTCTACGCTGAGCACAGCGAGCGCGGTTTCTTCGGTGAGCTGGTTGCCTTCATGACTTCCGGTCCGGTTGTCGTTCAGGTGCTGGAAGGCGAAAACGCCATCGCTCGCAACCGTGAGCTGATGGGCGCCACCAACCCTAAAGAAGCTGCTGCCGGCACCATCCGTGCCGACTTCGCCGAGTCCATCGACGCCAACGCCGTCCACGGTTCGGACTCCGAAGCCGCTGCCGCTCGCGAAATCGCTTACTTTTTCTCCGCTACTGAAGTAACCACTCGCTAAGCCCAGGCTTTTGAGTGAAGGTGAATCCATGACTACATCGAACGGCAAAACCAACCTGTTGGGCCTGACCCAGCCGGAAATGGAGAAATTCTTCGACTCGATCGGGGAGAAGCGTTTCCGTGCCGGCCAAGTGATGAAATGGATTCACCATTTTGGCGTCGACGACTTCGACGCCATGACGAATGTCGGCAAGGCCCTGCGTGAAAAGCTCAAGGCTGTTGCCGAGATTCGCGGCCCCGAAGTGGTCAGCCAGGACATTTCCAGCGACGGCACCCGCAAGTGGGTGGTGCGCGTGGCGTCCGGCAGCTGCGTCGAGACCGTCTACATTCCCCAGGGCAAGCGCGGCACCTTGTGCGTTTCGTCCCAGGCAGGCTGTGCCCTGGATTGCAGTTTCTGCTCCACCGGCAAGCAAGGCTTCAATAGCAACCTCACCGCCGCCGAAGTGATCGGCCAGGTGTGGATTGCCAACAAATCCTTTGGCAGCGTCCCGGCGACCGTCGACCGTGCCATCACCAACGTGGTGATGATGGGCATGGGTGAGCCGCTGCTGAACTTCGATAACGTCGTTTCCGCCATGCACCTGATGATGGACGACCTGGGCTACGGCATCTCCAAGCGCCGCGTGACCCTGTCCACCTCCGGCGTGGTGCCGATGATCGATGAGCTGGCCAAGCACATCGACGTCTCCCTGGCGTTGTCGCTGCATGCACCCAATGACGCATTGCGTAACCAATTGGTGCCGATCAACAAGAAGTATCCGCTTAAGATGCTGCTCGAGTCGTGCCAGCGCTACATGTCGTCCCTGGGCGAAAAACGCGTGCTGACCATCGAGTACACGCTGCTCAAGGATGTGAACGACAAGGTCGAGCACGCGGTCGAGATGATCGAGTTGCTCAAGAACATCCCGTGCAAGATCAACCTGATCCCGTTCAACCCGTTCCCGCATTCCGGTTACGAGCGTCCGAGCAACAACGCGATTCGTCGCTTCCAGGATCAGCTTCACCACGCTGGCTTCAACGTCACCGTGCGCACCACCCGCGGCGAAGACATCGACGCCGCCTGTGGCCAATTGGTAGGACAGGTGCTGGATCGCACCCGTCGCAGCGAACGCTACATTGCCGTGCGTGAGTTGAACGCCGCGGACGATGCGGTGCAAAACGCTGCGAACAGTCACTAAGAGAGGAACTCTATGTCCCTGCGCTTCGCGCTCGTTTTGCTGTTGGCCGGCCTGTGTTCCGGTTGTGTTCTGTCGGGTGACTACAACCCGATGAAGACCAGCAAAGGGCGTGACGAGGCACGTGTGGCCTATGTGCAACTGGGCATCGGCTATCTGCAGCAGGGCATGACCGAACGGGCCAAGGTGCCGCTCAAGAAGGCCCTGGAGCTGGACGATTCCGACCCGGATGCCAACGCGGCCCTGGCCCTGGTGTTCCAGGCCGAGATGGAGTCGGAACTGGCCGACCAGCACTTTCGCAAGGCGCTGTCCGGCCGGCCCCAGGATGCACGGATCCTGAACAACTACGGCAGCTTTCTTTTCGAGCAGAAACGCTACAAGGAAGCCTATGAGCGCTTCGAGCAGGCTGCCGCCGATACCCTTTACCCTGAGCGTTCGCGGGTTTTCGAGAACCTCGGCATGACGGCCGCGCAGTTGGGCCAGCGTGACCTGGCCCGCCAGCAGCTCGAAAAGGCGCTGCGGCTCAACCGCCAGCAACCGCGGGCGCTGCTGGAAATGGCTGAGTTGTCCTACGAAGACAGGCATTATGTGCCCGCGCGTGACTACTACGAGCGTTTTAGCCTGCTGAGCGAGCAAAATGCACGTAGTCTATTGCTCGGCGTTCGGCTGGCACATGTGTTTGAAGATCGCGACAAGGCTGCGAGTTACGGCTTGCAACTCAAAAGACTCTATCCCGGTACGCCGGAATATCAGCAATACCTGTCGGAGCAATGATGAAAGCGGCGCATCCCGAAGTTGTAGCAGCGACTCGCGTAAATCCCGGTGAGACCCTGCGTCAAGCCCGCGAAAGCAATGGTTGGTCGCTGGCCGAAGTGGCCCTCAAGCTCAATCTTACCGTGGCTTCCCTCGGCAATCTGGAAGCGGGCGCGTTCGACAAGCTGCCCGGGCACACCTTCGCCCGGGGCTACATCCGCGCCTATGCCAAGTTGCTCGGCATGGACCAGACCGTGCTGGTCCAGCAGTTCGATCAATACACCGGTTCTGATGCCAAGGGCAGCAACGTGCACAGCCTGGGGCGCATTGAGGAGCCGGTTCGCGTTTCCCACACCATTTTGCGAATCGTCAGCCTGTTGCTGCTGATCGCGGTGATCGGTGGCGGTTTTGTCTGGTGGCAGGACCAGGCGTCCTTGCGCAACAAGGAGCCCGTCGCCATGAACCCCGAGCACGTCGAGGTCGAGGGCGCTGACGGCACCACCCAGATTCATCCGCTGGACGAGCCGGAAGACCAGGCTGTCGTCGAAGGCCAGGCCGAAGGCGAAACCACCCTGGCGTTGCCACAAAGCCAGGACGACGCCGATGCCCAAGCCGGTGCCGAGCCGGCTGTTCCAGCACCGACCACGCCGACTGCACCGGCTGCCCCGAACACCGGCAGCGCACCGATCGCCACGGCACCGGCCGCGCCGAGTACGCCAGCACAGACCGCAGCTGCGCCTGCGACCCACGCCGCGCCTACCACTCCAGTCGCCCCGGCAGCTCCAGCGGCCTCGACCCCGGCGCCAGTCGCGGGTGAAGGCCAGGTGCAGATCCAGTTTGTCGCCGACTGCTGGACGCAGATCACCGACGGCAACGGCAAGGTGCTGTTCAGCGGCCTCAAGCGCAAGGGTGACAGCACCGCCGTCAACGGCAAGCCGCCGTTTGCCGTACGCCTGGGGTATGCCCGTGGCGCCCAGGTCAGCTACAACGGCCAGCCGGTCGACATCGCTCCGTTCACCAGTGGCGAGACCGCTCGCCTGAAGTTGGGTCAATAAGTCATGCACGGCGAATCTCCAATCAAGCGTCGCGAATCCCGAAAGATCTGGGTCGGTAACGTGCCCGTGGGCGGCGATGCGCCTATCGCTGTGCAGAGCATGACCAACAGCGACACCAACGACGTGGCCGCCACGGTCGCGCAGATCAACCGCCTGGAAGCCGCCGGTGTCGACATCGTGCGCGTTTCCGTGCCGGACATGGACGCCGCCGAGGCGTTCGGCAAGATCAAGCAACTGGTCAAGGTGCCTTTGGTCGCCGACATTCACTTCGACTACCGCATCGCCCTGCGCGTGGCCGAATTGGGCGTCGATTGCCTGCGCATCAACCCGGGCAACATCGGTCGCGAAGACCGGGTACGTGCCGTGGTGGATGCCGCCCGCGACCGGGGCATCCCGATCCGCATCGGCGTCAACGCCGGTTCCCTGGAAAAAGACCTGCAAAAGAAATACGGCGAACCGACCCCGGCGGCGCTGGTGGAATCCGCCCTGCGCCACGTCGAGCACCTGGAACGCCTGAATTTCCAGGACTTCAAGGTCAGCGTGAAGGCGTCCGACGTGTTCATGGCCGTCGAAGCCTACCGCCTGCTGGCCAAGGAAATCGTCCAGCCGCTGCACCTGGGCATCACCGAAGCCGGTGGGTTGCGTTCGGGCACGGTGAAATCCGCCGTCGGCCTCGGTATGCTGCTCGCCGAAGGGATTGGCGATACCATCCGCATCTCGTTGGCGGCTGACCCGGTCGAGGAAGTGAAAGTCGGCTACGACATTCTCAAGTCCCTGCACCTGCGTTCCCGTGGCATCAACTTCATCGCCTGCCCGAGCTGCTCGCGGCAGAACTTCGATGTGGTCAAGACCATGAACGAACTGGAAGGGCGCCTCGAAGACCTGCTGGTGCCGCTGGATGTCGCGGTGATCGGTTGCGTGGTCAACGGGCCGGGCGAAGCCAAGGAGGCCCATATCGGCCTGACTGGCGGTACACCGAACCTGATTTACATCGACGGCAAGCCGTCGCAGAAACTGACGAATGACAATCTGGTGGATGAGCTGGAACGGCTGATTCGCCAGAAAGCGGCCGAAAAGGTCGAAGCCGACGCTGCAGTGATTGCGCGTGGTTGAGTCGAACGAATTTAAGGATTACCTGTGAGCAAGTCTCTGCAAGCCATTCGTGGCATGAACGACATCCTGCCCGAGCAGACGCCCCTGTGGCGCTATTTCGAGGGCACCGTGGCGCGCCTGCTGGATAACTACGGTTACCGGCAGATCCGCATGCCGATCGTCGAGTTCACCGAGCTGTTCAAGCGCTCCATCGGTGAAGTGACCGACATCGTCGAAAAAGAGATGTACACCTTCGACGACCGCAACGGCGATTCCCTGACCCTGCGCCCCGAAGGCACGGCGGCCTGCGTGCGTGCGGTGCTCGAACACGGCATCACCGGCGGCGGCCAGGTGCAGAAGCTCTGGTACGTCGGCCCGATGTTCCGTCACGAGCGCCCGCAGAAAGGCCGTTATCGCCAGTTCCACCAGATTGGCCTGGAAGTGTTCAACCTCGAAGGTCCGGACATCGATGCCGAGCTGATCGTCATGACCTGGCGCCTGTGGGGCGAGCTGGGGCTGCGTGACGCGGTCAAGCTCGAGCTCAACAGCCTGGGCACCAGCGAGTCCCGTGGCCGCTACCGTGAAGCGCTGGTGGAGTTTCTTTCCGCGCACCTGGACAAGCTCGACGAAGACAGCCAGCGCCGTCTCAAGACCAATCCGCTGCGCGTGCTGGACACCAAGAACGCCGAAACCCAGGCGATCCTGGCGGACGCGCCGAAGATGGCTGACTACCTCGACGACGAATCCCGTGCGCACTTCGAAGGGCTGAAGGCGCGCCTGGACGCCGTGGGCATTCCCTACGTGATCAACCCCAAGTTGGTTCGCGGCCTGGATTACTACAGCAAGACGGTCTTCGAGTGGGTCACCGACAAACTCGGCGCCCAAGGCACCGTATGTGCCGGCGGCCGCTACGACGGTCTGGTGGAGCAGATGGGCGGCAAGCCGACCCCGGGCGTGGGCTTTGCCATGGGCATCGAGCGCCTGGTACTGATGTTGGAAGCCTTGGACAAGGTGCCTGAAGAACTGTCCCGTCAGGTCGACGTCTACCTGTGCGCCTTTGGCGAGGCCGCCGAACTGGCCGCCTTATCGTTGAGCGAGCGGATCCGCGACCAGTTGCCCAACCTGCGCTTGCAGATCAACGCCGGCGCCGGCAGCTTCAAGAGCCAATTCAAGAAGGCCGACAAGAGCGGTGCACTGTATGCACTGATCCTCGGTGACGACGAACTGGCCCAACAAGTGGTAGGTTTCAAACCCCTGCGTGGCCAGGGCGAACAACAAAGCATTGCCTGGGATGCGCTTGCTGCACACCTGGCCACCTGCGTCGTGCAGGGTTGAAGCTGTCAAACAGCCGATTTAGCGATTAAGGAGTATTGGGGTGTCGAGTACCGAAGATGAACAGCTGGCGGATTTGAAGGACTGGTGGACGCGCAACGGCAAGCCGCTGGTCACTGGCGGCCTGTTGGCGCTGGTCATCGTGTTCGGCTGGCAGGCCTACCAGAAATACCAGAGCAACCAGTCGCAAGGCGCCTCGGTGCTCTACCAGCAATTGCTGGAAACCACCCTGACCCCGGACGGCAAGCCTGACCCTGCCCGCGTGGCGGACCTGGCCGGCAAGCTGGACAAGGAATTCGGCGGCACTGCCTACGCGCAGTACGGTCGCCTGTTCGTGGCCAAGGTGGCGGTGGACAGCGGCAAGTTGGACGACGCGGCCACCGAGCTCAAAGGTATCGTCGACAAACCGGCCAACCCGACCCTGGGCGAAGTGGCGCGTCAGCGCCTGGCGCAGGTGCTGGCGGCCCAGAACAAGGCCGAAGACGCCTTGAAGCTGCTCGACGGCGATGCCGACAAGGCGTTCCTGGCGACCCGCGAAGAACTCAAGGGCGACCTGCTGGTGCAGCTGGGTCGTGCCGATGAGGCCCATGCGGCCTACCAAAAAGCCAAGGCTGCGCTGTCGGATGAAGCCGCGGTCGGTGGCCTGCAAATCAAGCTGGACGACCTGGCCAAAGGGGATGCGTGACGTGATCCAGTGGAAACATGCAGCATTGCTGGCCCTGGCCATTCTGGCCGCGGGTTGCAGCAGCAACAGCAAGAAAGAACTGCCGCCAGCCGAACTGACCGACTTCAAAGAAGAAGTCGTGCTGCAGAAGCAGTGGAGCCGCTCCATCGGCGATGGCCAGGGTGAAACCTACAACATGCTGGTGCCGGCCATCGATGGCGACACCATCTATGCCGGCGACGTCACGGGCGTGGTCATGGCGATGGATCGCAGCAACGGCGACGTCAAATGGGAGAAAGATCTCGAACTGCCTGTTTCCGGCGCCGTTGGCGTGGGTTACGGCCTGGTCATGATCGGCACGCTCAAGGGCGAGATCGTCGCCCTGGACGCGAGCAGCGGTGAAGAGAAATGGCGCGCCCGGGTGACCAGCGAAGTGCTCGCACCGCCGGCCACCAACGGTGACGTGGTGGTGGTCCAGACCCAGGACGACCGCCTGATCGGCCTGGATGCCGCCACCGGCAACCAGCGCTGGTTGTATGACAGTACCCCGGCGGTACTGACCCTGCGTGGCACCAGCGCGCCGATCGTCACCAACCGCCTGGCGGTGGCTGGCTTGTCGACCGGTAAAGTGGTGGCCCTGGATGTTTCCAACGGCGTGCCGGTCTGGGAACAGCGCGTGGCGATTCCGCAAGGTCGTTCGGAACTGGAGCGCGTGGTCGATATCGACGGCGGCTTGCTGCTGTCCGGCGGTACGCTGTACGTCGCCAGCTACCAGGGCCGCGTGGCGGCACTGGACCTGGAAAGCGGTCGTCCGTTGTGGCAGCGCGATGCGTCCAGCTACGCCGGTGTCGCCCAGGGCTTTGGCAGCGTCTACGTGAGCCTGTCCTCGGGCACCGTCGAAGGCGTTGACGAGCGTTCCACCACCGCCTTGTGGAGCAACGACTCCCTGGCCCGTCGTCAACTGTCGGCCCCGGAAGTGTTCTCCAGCTACGTCGCAGTGGGTGACCTGGAAGGTTACCTGCACCTGCTCAGCCAGGTGGACGGTCGTTTCGTCGGCCGTGAGCGCATCGACAGCGACGGCCTGCGTGCCCGTCCGCTGGTGGTGGGCAACATGATCTATGTGTATGGCAACAGCGGAAAACTGGAAGCCCTGACCATCAAGTAAGGCTATGCTTGGGGCTAGATCTCAAGCGGCCCGTCCTTTGTGGGAGCGGGCTTGCTCGCGAATACGGTGTATCAGAAGAAAATTTGTTAACTGACACACCGCTTCCGCGAGCAAGCCCGCTCCCACAGGACTGCCTCCGAGCACCAGCCGCTGCCTCGCAGCGGCTTTTGTATTTTCTGAAATAACGAAGTGGAGAGCCGCATGGTTCCCGTAATCGCCCTGGTGGGCCGACCGAACGTCGGCAAGTCCACCTTGTTCAACCGCCTGACCAGGACTCGCGACGCCATTGTCGGCGACTTGTCCGGTCTGACCCGTGATCGCCAATACGGTGAGGCCAAGTGGCAAGGGCGTACCTATATTCTGGTCGACACCGGCGGCATCTCCGGTGATGAACATGGCATGGACGAAAAAATGGCCGAGCAGTCGCTGCTCGCCATTGAAGAAGCCGATGTGGTGCTGTTCCTGGTAGACGCCAAGGCGGGTTTTACCGCCGCCGACCAGATGATCGCCGAGCATTTGCGCAAGCGTAACAAGCGTTCCTACGTGGTCGCCAACAAGGTCGACAACATCGACCCGGACATGGCCCGCGCCGAGTTCGCACCGTTGGGCATGGGCCAGGCGATCCCGATCGCCGGCGCCCACGGTCGTGGCATCACCCAGATGCTGGAAATCGCCCTGGAGAGTTTCCCCAAGGACGACGCGGAAGAGCCGGAAGAGGGCGAGGAAGAGATCGTTGCCGAGGGCGAGGAAGCCAAGCGCATTCCGGGCCCGAGCGAAAAAGACGGGATCAAGATCGCCATCATCGGCCGTCCCAACGTGGGCAAGTCGACGCTGGTCAACCGCATGCTCGGTGAAGACCGGGTCATCGTCTACGACCAGCCCGGCACCACCCGTGACAGCATCTACATTCCCTTCGAGCGTAACGAAGAGAAGTACACGCTGATCGACACCGCCGGTGTGCGCAAGCGCGGCAAGATCCACGAAGAAGTTGAAAAGTTCTCCGTGGTCAAGACCTTGCAGGCGATCAAAGACGCCAACGTGGTGATCTTCGTGATGGACGCCCGCGAAGGCGTGGTCGATCACGACCTGAACCTGCTGGGCTTCGCCCTGGAAGCCGGGCGTGCGCTGGTCATCGCGATCAACAAATGGGACGGCATGACGCCGAGCGAGCGGGATTTCGTCAAGGTCGAATTGCAGCGCCGGCTGTTCTTCGTCGACTTCGCCGACATCCACTTCATCTCGGCCCTGCACGGCACGGGCGTGGGCAACCTCTACGCTTCGGTGCAGAACTCGTTCAAGTCGGCGGTCACCCGCTGGCCGACCAACCGCCTGACCCAGATCCTCGAAGATGCGGTAGGCGAGCACGCGCCACCGATGGTCAACAACCGTCGGATCAAGCTGCGCTACGCCCACTTGGGCGGTGCCAACCCGCCGATTATCGTGATCCACGGTAACCAGATCGAGAAGGTGCCCAAGTCATACGTCCGCTACCTGGAAAACACCTACCGTCGCGTCCTGAAGCTGGTCGGCACGCCGATCCGCATCGAGTTCAAGGGCGGTGAGAACCCGTACGAAGGCAACAAGAACACGCTCACCGACCGCCAGGTCAACAAGAAGCGCCGCTTGATGTCGCACCACAAGAAGGCTGACAAGAAGCGCCGCGACAAGCGTTGATTGGCTGCTCACTGAGGGGCGTTGCCCACAGTGACTGAGGCAGCACACGGAACCTGTGGCGAGGGGATTTATCCCCGCTGGGCTGCGAAGCAGCCCTAAAACCCTCAACTCGGTGTGTCAGGTAGATTGAACTCACTGCTTTGGGGTTGCTGCGCAACCCAGCGGGGATAAATCCCCTCGCCACAGGGTTCTGTGTCGGGATGGCTGTTATGTCATTGAGTGAGATCGGGTGCCCACCGCGGCACCCTTTTTCACGCCCGGCGATTGGGCTATCCTCGGGCTCTCCCGCGCCGCACCAGAGCCGGGTGCAGAGCAGGGACCCTTCATGATCACCAGCAAGTTGCCGAACGTCGGCATCACGATTTTCACCCAGATGTCCCAGCTCGCCGCGCAGACGGGCGCGCTGAACCTGTCCCAGGGCTTTCCCGATTTCGATGGCCCGCAGGCCCTGCGCGATGCGGTTGGCCGGCACATTGCTCAAGGCCATAACCAGTACTCGCCGATGACCGGCCTGCCGGCGCTGCGCCAGCAGATCGCGGCGAAGATCGCCCGCAGTTACGGCGCCAACGTCGATGCCGATCAAGAGGTCACCGTGACCCCTGGCGCGACCGAGGCGATTTTCTGTGCCATCGCGGCGGTGGTCCACAGCGGTGACGAAGTGATCGTTTTCGATCCTAGCTATGACAGCTACGAGCCTTCCGTTCTCTTGGCCGGTGGGCGCTGTGTGCACGTGCCATTGGGCCTGGATGACTTCGCCATCGACTTCGAGAAGCTCGGCGAGGCCCTGAGCCCGCGCACGCGCATGATCATCCTCAATTCGCCGCACAACCCCAGTGGTGCCCTGATCAGTCGTGCCGAACTCGATCAATTGGCGACACTGATTCGCGACCGTGACATCTACCTGGTCAGCGATGAGGTCTACGAACACCTGGTGTTCGACGGCGTCGCCCACGCCAGTGTCCTGGCCCACGAAGAGCTGTACCGCCGCGCCTTCGTGGTCAGTTCGTTCGGCAAGACCTACCACGTCACCGGCTGGAAAACCGGCTACGTGGTGGCGCCAGAGGCCCTGACGGCAGAGCTGCGCAAGGTGCACCAGTACGTCAGCTTCTGCGGCGTGACGCCGTTGCAGTACGCCCTGGCCGACTACATGGCCGAGCATCCGGAACACGTCGACGAACTGCCGGACTTCTACCAGGCCAAGCGCGACCTGTTCTGCGACCTGCTGGCCCCGTCACGGTTCAGCTTCAAGCGCGTGACCGGTACTTATTTCCAGTTGGTGGACTATTCGCGGATTCGCCCGGACCTCAATGACGTCGACATGGCGGTGTGGATGACCCGCGAGCATGGCGTGGCGACGATTCCGATCTCGGTGTTCTACCAGGACCCACCCCAAGGCCAGCGCCTGGTGCGCCTGTGTTTTGCCAAACGCGAGGAGACGCTGCGTGAAGCGGCGGAAAAACTATGCGTGATTTGAGCGCGTTGCCTGACCTCGACATTGCCCTGGTCCAGACCACCCTGGCCTGGCACGATCGCCGGGCCAACCTTGAGCATTTCGAAGCGCTGCTTGAGCAGGCACGTGGGGCTGATCTGATCATCCTGCCAGAGATGTTCACCACGGGTTTCTCCATGGAATCCGAGACCCTGGCGGAGCCGGAGAACGGCCCGACGCGCCAATGGCTCAAGACCCAGGCCGCGAAGCTGGACGCGGTGATTACCGGCAGTGTGATCATCCAGGCCGGCGACGGCAGCCACCGCAATCGCCTGCTGTGGGCGCGACCGGACGGTGAAGTGCTGCATTACGACAAGCGCCATCTGTTTCGCATGGCCGGCGAGCACAACCACTACACGCCGGGTGAGCGACAGGTGCTGTTCGAACTCAAGGGCTGGCGGATTCGCCCGTTGATTTGCTACGACCTGCGCTTTCCGGTGTGGAGCCGCGACGCCGAGGACACCGACCTTTTGCTGTACACCGCCAACTGGCCCGGAGCGCGGCGTATGCACTGGAATCGGCTCCTGCCGGCCCGGGCGATCGAGAACCTGTGCTATGTGGCAGCGGTCAATCGCGTCGGCACCGACGGCAAGGGCTTCGCCTACACCGGAGACAGCCAGGTGCTGGATTTCCAGGGTGAAACCTTGCTCAGCGCCGGTGACGCGGATGGCGTGTTCACCGTGTGTTTGAAGGCGGCGGACCTGGCGGCGTATCGCACGCGGTTTCCGGCGAACCTGGATGCCGATCGCTTCGAATTCACGAGTTGAAACGATTCAGCCTCAAGGAACGCTGTTGCGTGCCGATAACCGGTCAGCCAAGGAGAAGTCCCTATGACCAGTATCAGCGCAACCACCGTAAAC
Organism: Pseudomonas sp. NFACC37-1; assembly: GCF_900101575.1. Lineage (NCBI taxonomy): Bacteria > Pseudomonadati > Pseudomonadota > Gammaproteobacteria > Pseudomonadales > Pseudomonadaceae > Pseudomonas > Pseudomonas sp. NFACC37-1. Next base: position 34,218 of record NZ_FMUZ01000003.1, read on the forward strand.
CCTTATCCGTTGTCAGCCCCTAAAGTTTCCATCCGCGGGGCTGAAGAAGAGAAAGCGGTCAGTCCAGTGGCATCGACTGACACTGACGACAAAGACAAGACATTGCAGGTCGATACCCGCGGCGCGAATGTCGCTGGCGCTCCCGCCAGCGGCGGTGGGGACATCATCGAACAACTGAAAAAGCAGATCGAGCAGGCCGAAAAACTGCTGGCCCAGCAGCAAGCCCAGTTGGCCCGCGTGCAGAAGAGTCAGGCCAACGAAGAGCAGAAGACTCAGCAAGCCATGGCCATCCAGACCCAGATCATGGGTACCCAGGCGATGCTGCAAACCTTGCGGGCGTCGTTGTTGCAGGCCATGACCGTTTCTGTCGATACCCATGCCTGACAGTTTGGTTGTCTGACAGGCCGCCATCGCGAGCAAGCTCGCACAGTGGATCTGTGGCTACCATAAATCCACTGTGGGAGCGAGCTTGCTCGCGATGAGGCCAGTACAGTCAGCCCCCAACCATCAGCCAAACAAAAAGGCCCCAGGGTTCACACCCCGGGGCCTTTTTGCATTTCAGCCCAAATCAGGCCGCCTTGGCCTCCGGCTGGCTCAGCGAGCGGTTCAGTGCACTGAACAGGGCCTTGAAGCTCGCCGTGGTGATGTTCTCATCGATACCCACGCCGTGCACCGCACGCTCGCCGTTAACCCGTAGTTCGATGTACGCCGCAGCCTTGGCGTTGGTGCCAGCACCGATGGCGTGTTCGTTATAGTCCATGATCTCCACTGGAATCGGCAGGCCGGCCACCAGCGCTTCCAGGGCGCCGTTGCCTTTGCCGCGCCAGTGCAGGTTGGTCTCGCCCTGGCCCTTGCTCGCCACTTCCACCTCTACGGCGCTGTTGCCGTTCTCTTCCTGCAGGCGATGGCTGACCAGCGCGTACGGGGTGTTGGCTTGCAGGTATTCACGCTGCAACAGGCCGTGGATCTGCTGGGCGGTCATTTCCAGGCCCAGGCGATCGGTTTCGCGCTGTACCACCTGGCTGAACTCGATCTGCATGCGACGTGGCAGGCTGATGCCGTATTCCTGTTCCAGCAGGTAAGCGATCCCGCCTTTGCCGGACTGGCTGTTGACGCGAATCACCGCCTCGTAGCTGCGACCGATGTCGGCCGGGTCGATCGGCAGGTACGGCACTTCCCACAGGGTGTCCGGTTTCTGCTGGGCGAAGCCCTTGCGGATGGCATCCTGGTGCGAGCCGGAGAACGCGGTGTGGACCAGGTCGCCGACGTAGGGATGACGTGGGTGCACCGGGATCTGGTTGCATTCCTCGACCACTTTGCGCACGCCGTCGATGTCGGAGAAGTCCAGCTCCGGGTTGATGCCCTGGGTGTAGAGGTTCAGCGCCACGGTCACCAGGTCGACGTTACCGGTGCGTTCGCCGTTGCCGAACAGGCAGCCTTCGACACGGTCGGCGCCGGCCATCAGGCCCAGCTCGGTGGCGGCCACGCCGGTGCCACGGTCGTTGTGGGTGTGCAGGCTGATGAGCACGCTGTCACGCCGGGTGATGTTGCGGTGGAACCACTCGATCTGGTCGGCGTAGATATTCGGGGTAGCGACTTCCACGGTAGCCGGCAGGTTGAGGATCACCTTGCGCTCGGGTGTCGGGTTCCAGACTTCGATCACCGCGTCGCAGACTTCCTTGGCGAACTCCAGCTCAGTGGCGCTGAAGGTTTCTGGCGAGTATTCGAACTGCCATTGGGTTTCCGGCTGCTGGGCGGCGTATTTGACGAACAGCTTGGCCGCGTTCACCGCGATTTCCTTCACGCCTTCCTTGTCCTGGTTGAACACGATGCGGCGGAACGACGGGCAGGTGGCGTTGTACAGGTGGACGATGGCTTTTTTCGCACCGCGCAGGGATTCGAACGTACGGGCGATCAGGTCTTCACGGGCCTGGGTCAGCACCTGGATGGTGGTGTCATCCGGAATGTGGCCTTCTTCGATCAGCGTGCGCACGAAGTCGAAGTCGGTCTGGGAAGCGGCCGGGAACGATGCCTCGATTTCCTTCACGCCCACCGCCACCAGGGTTTTCCAGAAGCGCAGCTTCTTGACCGCGTCCATCGGCTCGATCAGCGACTGGTTGCCGTCGCGCAGGTCGGAGCTGCACCAGATCGGCGCGGCGGTGATGGTCTTCGACGGCCAGGTGCGATCCGGCAGGTTGATGGTCGGGAACGCGCGGTATTTGGAAGACGGGTCTTTGAGCATGCTCATGGGGAAATCCTTATTGTCGTGGCCGGAAAAAGGCGGCCTGCCGGTGGTTCGAATGGGGTGGCTTGAAGCCTGGACGAGATGCCGCGATTCAGCCCGGCAGTCGTGCGCTGACGAGGCACAGGCTGCGGTGCTGGCGAAGCTGGATGAGGGTGTGAGAGGTTTTCATGCTCCAACCCTAACCGCGTGAACGGCGGATCGCAAGCAGTCGGAAAAAATTGAGAGAACTTCTGCTTTTGAGCGGGTTTACGAGATTTAATCGCGGATATTAGAGATGTCGATATTGGAAATTGCGCCGATGTTTTGAGCTTGGCAATTCATAGGCGGGCGGTGATGCGGCTGCCGTCATCGCGAGCAAGCTCGCTCCCACAGCGGATCTCTGTGGGTTGCAAGGGGGCGTGGTCACAACACATCCCAATGTGGGAGCGAGCTTGCTCGCGATGAGGCCGGTAGCCCCGGCACACATCTCAGGGCTGGAAAGCACCGATGAAAATCGCCGGATCCACCCGCGCATCGTTCAGGCTGATATTCCAGTGCATATGCGGCCCGGTCGCGCGGCCGGTGGCGCCGACCTTGCCCACCACGGTGCCCCGGGCCAGTTGCTGGCCGACCTTCACGTCGATCTTCGACATGTGGCAGAACATGCTGATGAAACCCTGGCCGTGGTCGACGAACACCGTATTGCCATTGAAGAAATAATTGCCGGTGAGGATCACCTTGCCCGCGGCCGGGGTCTTGATCGGTGTCCCGGCGGGCACGGCGAAGTCCAGGCCGGCATGGGGGTTGCGCTCTTCGCCGTTGAAGAAGCGGCGCACGCCGAACTTGCTCGACAGCGGGCCATTGACCGGTTTGTCCAGCAACAGGTTGCTGGGAATGTTCGGGCTGAAGCTGCGATAGGCCTTCAGTTGTACCGCCAGCTCGGCGTCGATGCGCTTGAGGTCCGCCGGGTTCGGATTGACCTGACGCTTGTTCTTCAAGGTGATGTGTTGCTCGGGGTACTTTTTGTAGCCGACCACAAAGGGCTGGGTGCCGCCGCCGCTGCTGATCTGTTGGGTGCCGGGTTGGACCGTCAGCGGGATGCCGACAATCGCCAGCCAATTCTGCTGTTCCTTGACCACCAGCACCGGCTTGCCCTGGTAAGTGGCTTTGGGTGCCTGGGCCGCGCTGCCCAGGTCCACCACGGCCACGCCGCCGGGCACCGGCTTGTTCAACAAGCGAGTGATGTAACTGTCGGCGTGGGCATTGAAGGTCAGGCACAGCAACAGCAATGGGGTGAGATAGCGCGGCATGAATCAATCCAGTAAAGAAAGGGTGACCGGCGTCAGGTGATTGTCTTCGACCCGCACCAGCAGTTCGCCTTCGCCGAGCTTGGCGGTCAGGCGCTGGCCGGTCTGGGTTTGCCCGGCGCTGCGGATCGCATGGCCGCGTTCGTCGAGCAAGATGCTGTAGCCCCGGCCAAGGGTCGCCAGGGGGCTGACGATGTGCAGCGTCTGCATCTGGTTGTGCAATTGCACGCGGCGCGCCTTGAGGCCTTCACGCATGGCCCGGGGCAGGCGTTCGGCCAGGCTGTCCAGGCGCTGGCGCAACATGGCCAGCTGTCGGCCCGGGTGTTGCCCGGCGAGGCGGGTTTCCAGGCGGATCAGCCGCTCGCGGCGGGTATTGAGGTTGCGTTCGAAGGCCCGGCGCAGGCGCATGTCCAGGTCGTCGAGGCGCTGGGCTTGCTGGCGCAGGCGTTCGCCGGGATGACGCAGGCGCCGGGTGAGGCCTTCGAGACGCAACTGATCGCGCATCAGCCGGTCGCGCATGCGCATCACCAGCCGGCGATGCAGGCTTTCGACCCGGCGCACCAGATCGCCGGCATCCGGCGCCAGCAGTTCGGCGGCGGCGGACGGGGTCGGGGCGCGCACATCGGCGACGAAATCGCTGATGGACACGTCGGTTTCATGGCCGACGGCGCTGACGATTGGCGTGACGCAGGCATCCACCGCCCGGGCCACGGCTTCTTCGTTGAAGCACCATAAGTCTTCCAGGGAACCGCCGCCCCGGGCCAGGATCAGCGCATCGAAGCCACGGGCATCGGCCAGTTTCAGGGCGCGGACGATTTGCCCGGTGGCTTCGCGGCCTTGCACGGCGGTGGGAATCAGGGTCAGGGAGATCTGCGGCGCCCGGCGGCGGAACACGCTGATAATGTCGCGGATCACCGCGCCCGTGGGCGAACTGATAATGCCGATGCGTTGCGGATGGGCCGGCAACGGCACTTTGCGTTCGGCGCTGAACAGGCCCTCGGCGCTGAGTTTTTCCTTCAGGGCATCGAAGGCCAGGCGCAGGGCGCCATCGCCGGCCGGCTCCACGGTGTCGAGAATCAACTGATAATCGCCACGGCCTTCGAACAGCGAAACCTTGCCGCGCACTTTTACTGCCAGCCCATCCTTCAAGGCCTGGCGCACCCGCGCGGCATTCTGCCGGAACAGCGCGCAACGCACCTGGGCACCGCTGTCCTTGAGGGTGAAGTACACATGGCCGGAGGCCGGACGGGCAAGGTTGGAAATCTCGCCCTCGACCCAGATGTTGCTGAACACGTCTTCAAGCAACACCCGCGCACGGCCGTTGAGCTGGCTGACAGTCAGGACCTCGCGGTCCAGGCCCAGTCGGGCGAAGGGATCTTTAATCATGGGCGGCATGATAAGGGCATTCGCTGGTGAATCTCCATGTGTGCAAACAAATCGGATCGAGTTGCCTTCATCGCGAGCAAGCTCGCTCCCACATTTGATTTCCAGTGCGACATAGGTCCAGTGTGGGAGCGAGCTTGCTCGCGATAGCGATAGGCCGGTCACCACAAATGCTGGATATGCCCCGACACATCTGGCTAAAGTCCCCGCTTCGTCATCAAGGAAGTGCCGGATGAATCTTCTGTCGTGGTTGGGCCAGTGGGCATTTGCCCCCATGCAATGGCTGGCGATCGGCTCGGCCATTACCCTGGCCTATATCGTGTTCGGCATCGCCGGGTTCGGCACGGCGCTGGTGGCCGCGCCCATCCTGCTGCTGTTCATGCCCTTGTCGAAGATCATCCCGCTGCTGGTCCTGCTGGATTTTGTCGCGGCCTTCGGCAACCTGTTGCCATCGCGTAGGGACGTGTCCCGGCCAGAGCTACTGCGGTTGCTGCCGTGCATGGCACTGGGCTGCACCCTGGGAGTGATTTTCCTGCTTAACCTCAAGTCCGATCTGTTGTTGCTGTTGATGGGGCTGTTCATCAGCAGCTATGCCATCTATAGCCTGTTGATAAAAACCCGGCCGACGCAGTTGTCATCGCGGTGGGCGTTTCCGATGGGCACGGTGGGCGGGATGTTCGGGGCGTTGTTTGGCAGTGGCGGCTTTTTATATGCCATTTACTTGAATAGCCGCCTGCCCAAGGACCCGGCCCGGGCCACGCAAAGTGCCTTGATCAGTTGCAGCACGGTGGTGCGCTTGAGCCTGTTTATCGTCGCCGGTGTGTATGCCGAGCTACCCTTGCTGGTACTGGCGCTGTGTTTGTTGCCGGCCATGGCGCTGGGGCTGTGGGTGGGTCGTCGCCTGACCATGAGGTTGTCGCGCGAGGCGTTCGTGCGCTTGGTGACCTGGCTGGTGCTCGCCAGTGGCATTGCCTTGATCGGGCGTTACCTGAGTGCTTGACCTGGCTTGGCCAGGGATTAAGCTGCCGGCCTTTATTCGCCCCCATGGGAACCTCCAGGCCTCGTCATGAATTCGCAAAGCATCATCGTCCCGAAAATTTCCACCCTGCCGGTCCACGAGCCCCGGGCCCGGGCGATCGTGCGCTGGCTGGTGCGCAAAAATATCGTCGAAGAACAACTGACCACCTGCGGGCGCACCGGCAATCGCATGGCCCACGCCATCGCCCCCGGTGCCCGCGACGTGGTAATGCACCCCGAAGCCTTGCCGTTCGGCGAAGCGATCAATGGCCTGGAGATCATTACCAAGCGCTGCATCTATACGCCGGCCAAGGGCTTTCTCGAAGAAGCCGGTTGCGCCGAGTGCCGCAAGGAAGTCGGCGAAGCGTTGTTCGAAAGCCTGGAAGACTGGATGCCAGCGCGCACCGACAACTTCACCTGCCCCGAATGCGGCCATGAAGATGACATCAATGGTTTTCTGTTCCTGCAGCCGTGCGGCTTTTCCAACCTGGGGTTCATCTTCAATAACTGGCTGGAGGCGGGGTTCAAGCAGGACTTTCTCGATGAGTTCGCCGATTGGCTCGATCAGCCGGTGAGTTGGGTGCGGGTGGAGTTGTAGATAGGCAGGCTGGAGATTGCTTTCGTGGCGAGGGGATTTATCCCCGCTGGGGCGCGAAGCGGCCCTAAACCCAGGCTATGCGGTACATCAGGCATATTGAGTCGACTGCTTTGGGACTGCTGCGCAGTCCAGCGGGGATAAATCCCCTCGCCACAGGATCAGGAGTGCTCCAGAGATTGTAGTGATTAGCCCCGTCAATCAGCCCGCCAATAATAGACAGAGTTTTACATTGAGCCAGACGGGGTCCATGAGTATAATGGCGCGCTTCCATTTTCCCGCTCGGGAGCCCCCGCGATGCTGCGTATCAGCCAAGAAGCTCTGACCTTCGACGACATTCTCCTAGTGCCCGGTTATTCCGAAGTACTGCCTAACGAAGTCAGTCTCAAAACCCGTCTCACCCGTGGCATCGAACTGAATATCCCCCTGGTTTCCGCCGCCATGGACACCGTGACCGAAGCCCGTCTGGCCATTGCCATGGCCCAGGAAGGCGGTATCGGTATCATCCACAAGAACATGACCATCGAACAGCAGGCCGCCGAAGTGCGCAAGGTCAAGCGGTTCGAGGCTGGCGTGGTCAAGGATCCGATCACCATCGAGGCTGACGCCACGGTCCGGGATCTGTTCGAACTGACCCGCATGCACAACATCTCCGGCGTTCCGGTACTGCACGATGGCGACCTGGTCGGCATCGTCACCTCCCGCGACGTACGTTTCGAGAACCGTCTCGATGCTTCCGTCCGCCAAGTGATGACGCCCAAAGAGCGCCTGGTCACGGTCAAGGAAGGCACCAACAAGGACGAAGTCCGCGAGTTGCTGCACAAGCACCGTATCGAGCGCGTGCTGATCGTCGACGACAAATTCGCCCTCAAGGGCATGATGACCGTCAACGACATCGAAAAAGCCAAGGCCTACCCGCTGGCGAGCAAGGACGACCAGGGTCGTCTGCGCGTCGGCGCTGCGGTCGGCACCGGCAAGGACACCGGCGACCGCGTCGCCGCCCTGGTCAATGCCGGCGTTGACGTGGTGGTGGTCGACACCGCCCACGGTCACTCCAAAGGCGTGATCGACCGCGTTCGCTGGGTCAAGCAGAACTTCCCTGACGTGCAGGTGATCGGCGGCAACATCGCCACCGGCGAAGCCGCCAAGGCCCTGGCCGAAGCCGGTGCCGACGCGGTCAAGGTCGGTATCGGTCCTGGCTCGATCTGCACCACCCGTATCGTCGCCGGTGTCGGCGTGCCGCAGATCAGCGCCATCGCCAACGTCGCCGCCGCCCTTGAAGGCACAGGCGTGCCGTTGATCGCCGACGGCGGTATCCGCTTCTCCGGTGACCTGTCCAAGGCCATCGTCGCCGGTGCCTACTGCGTGATGATGGGTTCGATGTTCGCCGGTACCGAAGAAGCGCCGGGCGAGATCGAGCTGTTCCAGGGCCGTAGCTACAAGGCTTATCGCGGCATGGGTTCGCTGGGCGCCATGTCCCAGGCCCAGGGCTCTTCCGACCGTTACTTCCAGGACTCCTCCGCGGGTGCCGAGAAGCTGGTGCCGGAAGGCATCGAAGGTCGCGTGCCGTACAAAGGCACCCTGAGCGCCATCATCCATCAACTGATGGGCGGCCTGCGTTCCTCCATGGGCTACACCGGCAGCGCCGACATCGAAGAGATGCGTACCAAGCCGGAATTCGTGCGCATCACCGGCGCCGGCATGGCCGAGTCCCATGTCCACGACGTGCAGATCACCAAGGAAGCGCCGAACTATCGGGTCGGCTGATGCCGACAGCTATAAGCCACAAGTTATAAGCTGCAGGCGGGGCTGTGTTCATACAGCTACCGCGCAGCTTCCGATTACTTGCAGCTTGCAGCTTGAAGCTTGCAACTGCTTTATAGAGTTTTCCCATGGCCCTCGACATTCACGCTCACCGCATCCTGATCCTCGACTTCGGTTCCCAGTACACCCAGCTGATCGCCCGCCGCGTGCGTGAAATCGGCGTGTACTGCGAACTGCATCCGTTCGACATGGATGACGAAGCGATTCGCGAATTCGCTCCGAAAGGCGTCATCCTCGCCGGCGGCCCCGAGTCCGTGCACGAAGCCGACAGCCCGCGCTGCCCGCAAGCCGTGTTCGACCTGGGCGTGCCGGTCTTCGGTATCTGCTACGGCATGCAGACCATGGCTGAACAGCTGGGCGGCAAGGTCGAAGGTTCGGACCTGCGTGAGTTCGGTTATGCCCGCGTCGACGTGGTCGGCAAGAGCCGCCTGCTGGACGGTATCGAAGACCACGTCGACGCCGACGGTCTGTTCGGCCTGGACGTGTGGATGAGCCACGGTGACAAGGTCACCAAGATGCCGGAAGACTTCCACATCCTGGCCAGCACCCCGAGCTGCCCGATTGCCGGCATGTTCAACGATGATCGCCGTTACTACGGCGTGCAGTTCCACCCTGAAGTGACCCACACCAAGCAGGGCGGCCGCATCCTGTCGCGTTTCATCCTCGACATCTGTGGGTGCGAAGCCCTGTGGACCCCGTCGAAAATCGCTGAAGACGCCATCGCTCAGGTCCGTGCCCAGGTCGGCAGCGACAACGTGCTGCTGGGCCTGTCCGGCGGTGTGGACTCCTCGGTGGTTGCCGCATTGCTGCACAAGGCCATTGGCGACCAACTGACCTGCGTCTTCGTCGACAACGGCCTGCTGCGCCTGCACGAAGGCGAGCAAGTGATGGCCATGTTCGCCGAGAACATGGGCGTCAAGGTGATCCGCGCCAACGCCGAAGAGCAGTTCCTGAACAACCTGGCCGGCGAGTCCGACCCGGAGAAGAAGCGCAAGATCATCGGCCGCACCTTCATCGACGTGTTCGATGCCGAATCCTGCAAGCTGGACAACATCAAGTACCTGGCCCAGGGCACCATCTACCCTGACGTAATCGAGTCGGCCGGCGCCAAGAGCGGCAAGGCCCACGTGATCAAGTCCCACCACAATGTCGGCGGCCTGCCAGAGGAAATGAACCTCAAGCTGGTCGAGCCGCTGCGCGAATTGTTCAAGGACGAAGTGCGTCGCCTCGGTCTCGAACTGGGCCTGCCCTACGACATGGTCTACCGCCACCCCTTCCCGGGCCCGGGCCTGGGCGTGCGGATCCTCGGTGAAGTGAAGAAGGAATACGCCGACCTGCTGCGTCGCGCCGACCACATCTTCATCGAAGAACTGCGCAAGGCCGACTGGTACCACAAGGTCAGCCAGGCGTTCGTGGTGTTCCAACCGGTGAAATCGGTGGGCGTGGTCGGCGATGGCCGTCGTTACGCCTGGGTCGTGGCCCTGCGTGCCGTGGAAACCATCGACTTCATGACCGCTCGCTGGGCACACCTGCCGTACGAGCTGCTGGAAACCGTTTCCGGGCGCATCATCAACGAAATCGAAGGCATCTCCCGCGTCACGTATGACGTGTCGAGCAAGCCGCCGGCGACGATTGAGTGGGAATGATCCTGCGTCCGGCACTGACCGGCACGATCTAGCAAACCAATGCCCTGAAGCTCGCGTAATTGCGGGCTTTTGGCTTTTTTGGCCTGGCAAGTTCTGGCCGCTTTGTGCATCGCCGAGACGGTGTTTATGCGGTGTGGTACGGGGCATTGACTGAGCCAAATGCCCATGCCTAGCGCTCGATACCATGTCGCCTTAGCAGGCAAGGGCATGGTATCAAATCTCATGACAAGCCCGGTTTCATTGGGTTTTATCATTGTGCGCGAGTGCTTTTCCAAGCAGGGTATTTTTTACATGGAATCCGATTGATTGCCATGTTGACCGATACCAAGCCTATTTAGCGAACAGCACACTAGTCTAATCAAAATCAAAAAATTAAAGTTATGAAAAATCATAACTCGAAATCACTTCTCTCTAGGGAGCCAAGAGCAACTCTATATAAGGAGTAGAACTCAACTAAATATTCAAGAGGCTCTTGGTATACACTGTCTTTAAAAATCAACCACCGAATGGAGTAGCACTAACTGGTGGCTGACCTTTTTTAGCACAGGATGGTGGGTTGGTCATGCCAAAGGTCAAGAGGTTCCCGCCGTTGATAATGCAATTAAACTGTTGATTATCTTTGGACTTCAACGCGGCGAACGTATTGGTTCCTTCCGTCCGGCGGCTTACCAAAGTCAGCTCCTCAGGAGAATACCCTAGGGCCCCGCCAGCCTGGGATTTTATTTGGTCATCAGTGAGTATATTAGTTTTGCTAGCGATGACATTACATCCAGCTAGTGCCACCAAAACAGAAACCGCTGCAACAAGTTTTAATTTTGTCATGGTTTTCTCATTTTTTTAGGGTGAATTAGAATCCTGTCAGTAGTTTAGAATTAAGCCTCGCATAGAAACCATAGTATAAATGTGCTATGGCCAAATCGTGGAGCTTGCCCTTTAGAAGCGGAAATGCGCATGCTGCTGCCACCTCTTTTGTGCTGGAAGCCATAGCTCACTCCGTGGTGTTTGCCGACGCTATGGCGACCCTTCCTGAGGCCTAGCGCCGATCGAACGGTTTTCGATCCAGGAGACAGTCGATGAACGCCCCGAGGAGGGCTGGTCGATGCTGGCGGCTCGGATAGTAGAGGAACAACCCCGGGCGCGAAATCGACCAGTCCGGCAGGACCTGGACCAGCCGTCCCTGGGTCAAGAGCTCGCCCACGCCATCTCGCTCGAAGTGATAGGCAATGCCGAGCCCGTTCAGCGCAGCAGCAATGCCGATGTCAGCATGATTGGTGACGACGGGGCCGTCCACCGCCACTTCGAGCCGCTGCCCTCGTTTCTTGAACTCCCAGCGATATTGCCTGCCGTCCATCTGGAGCCGCCAGTTGATGCATGTATGGTTATGCAAATCGGCAGGTGACTTGGGGGTTCCTCTACGCGCGATATAGTCCGGGGAGGCCACGGCCACCATGTTCAGGTCCGGCGTGAGGCGCACGGCAACCATGTCTTTCTCGAGCTGCCCACCTACGCGGATGCCCGCATCAAAGCGGCCAGAGACAATATCGGCGAGCGCGTCGTCGACCACGATGTCGAGAACCACGTCAGGGTGTGCTTGATGGAAGCGTGAAAGCCGGGGCGCGATGATGGTCCGCGCTGCGATCCCCAGCGTGTTGATGCGAAGCGTGCCGCTCATCTGCCCTGTCGCCTCACTGGCTTGGGCGACTGCAGCAGCCATCTCCCGAAACAAAGGCGCTATGCGCCTGTAGAGCAGTTCGCCACTGGCCGATGGCGCGACGCTTCGAGTTGTGCGATTCAGAAGGCGAGCGCCGATGCGGCCTTCGAGCTGCCGGATGGTCTGGCTGAGTGCCGACGGCGATAGGCCCAAATGCTCTGCAGCTCGGGCAAAGCTTTGGCGCTCCACGACGGCTACGAAGGCCTTCAGTTCAGCGAAGTCGGATCCACGCATTCTGTATCGTTTCCTAAGTAAGCTATAAAGATTCTAGTGTATTCACTGAATTCAGGTAGGCGCGCATCCTAAGGCCTTCGCTGACCCCATGGAGCCAAAACTTGAATACCTTGACCCTTCCTGAGCCTATTGCCGCGTACTTCGCGGCGCAACACAACCCCGACGCCTTGGCGCGTTGCTTCACCGCGCAAGCCGTCATGAAGGACGACGGCCGTACCTACACGGGCGTCGACGCCATCAAGGCCTTTATGGCCGAGGCATCGGCCAAGTACAGCGCGACGAGCGTGCCGTTCGCCATTGAGGGAGAGGACGGCTTTCAAGTTGTCCGCGCCAACGTCACCGGCAACTTCCCTGGCAGCCCGATCGTTCTGTCCTACCGCTTTCGCCTTGAACGCGGCCTGATCGCATCGCTGGAGATCACGGCATGAGCTTCGACCTTCATCTGAATGGCCTGCGGACATTGGTCACCGGCGGCACGCTGGGCCTTGGCGCTGCCGTCGTGAAAACCCTTGTGGAGGCCGGCGCTCGGGTGGCGACATCCGCTCGCACCTTGCCAGCGGAGCCGGTGGAGGGCGTCAATTACGTGGCTGCCGATCTGTCGACGGCGCAAGGTGCGAATCATCTTGCTCAGACCGTCCTGCAGGACTGGGGCGGCGTCGATATCCTGATCAACGTGCTCGGCGGTTCGCACACTCCCGGTGGCGGTTTCGCCGCGATCAGTGATGAGCACTGGTTCGCCGAGCTGAACCTGAACTTGATGCCTGCCGTACGCCTGGATCGTGCGTTGTTGCCAGCGATGCTGGCTCAGGGCTCCGGCGTCATCATCCACGTCAGCTCCATCCAGCGCGTGCTGCCTTTGCCCGAGTCCACCACCGCCTACGCCGCAGCCAAGGGGGCCCTCACGACCTACAGCAAGTCTCTGGCGAGAGAGGTGACGCCGAAGGGCGTTCGCGTGCTGAGCGTTGCGCCGGGCTGGATTGAGACCGAGGCTTCCGTAGCGTTTGCGCAGCGGATGGCGGCGGACGCCGGAACGGATTACGAGGGCGGCAAGAAAATCGTCATGGATTGGCTGGGAGGAATTCCAGTAGGTCGACCGGCCACACCACAAGAGGTGGCCGATTTGATCGCGTTCCTGGCGTCCCCGCGGTCCGCTTCGATCGCAGGGGCCGAGTATCGGATCGACGGCGGCACCGTTCCGACAGTTTAGCCAACAGCCGCGACTGGCTGAACACTGGCCGCGTGACCTCGCAGCATGGCCCCGGCGTACGCCGAGGCTTTTCCCGAACCGGACGCGGCAGTTCTGTCGCGTCCGGTATCAATGTCCACCCGCAAGCGCCCCGTCGCTACAGTCAAAGCTCTGTTCTCAAACTGTCAAAGGCGTCCTGCAGGAAGTTGGCCACCGGCTTTCGCTGGCCAGTCTGATCCCGCCACGCCTGAAGCGCGAGTCTCATCGCACCGACGGACACCACGGCCACCATCCGAAGGGCCAACCGCCGCTCAGGTTGCCGCCAGACCTCGCACAGCGTGTTGAACAGCGCTTGTTCCTGTTGCGCGTAGTACGCCTGCTTGCGCGCAAGCAGCGATTCGCTCGAACGCATGAGATTGTCCACGGCTGTCATCTGCTCGGTCGTATAGCGCGCGATGTGCTTGACCATCACATCGCGAACAGCATCGAGTGGCGGTACGTCGGGCGATGTCTTCAGCAGATCGGCAATCAACCTGGCCGAATCGGCGTCCTGCCAGAACAAGATGATGTCGTCCTTCGATTTGAAGTACGAGAAAAACGTGCGGCGCGAGATGCCAGCCGCTGCCGCGATGGTGTCCAGCGTTGTGCCGTCGTAACCGTTGGCGAGGAACAAGCGCTGGCCGGCCTCGGCGATGCGCTGGCGTGTTTCGCGGCGTTTGCGTTCCCGCAAGCCTTCTGTGGGGGCTGCACCTGCGGGAGGGAAGGTTTCTGACATTCGATGGCCTATTGCATTGTTGCACTGAGTGCATTAAGTTTTAGCACTAGGTGCATATTTATATGCACCTAGTGTGCATTTCAACTTCTCGGCAGGCAAGCATCATGACCCACTGGACAGTTTCCGACATCCCTTCCCAACGCGGCCGTACGGCGGTCGTCACCGGTACTGGCGGCCTTGGGTTCCAAGACGCGCTGGCGTTGGCCCGTGCCGGTGCGAATGTCATCATCGCCGGTCGAAATCCGTCGAAAGGCGCCGCAGCAGTCGATCAGATTCGCCAAAGTGTTCCCGGCGCGAATGTGACTTTCGCGGCACTGGATCTCGCCAGCCTCGAATCCATCGAGGCGTTTGGCGAGAGCCTGCGGAGTTCGCGCGACAGCCTGGACTTGCTGATCAACAACGCGGCTGTGATGGCGCCGCCGAAGCGTGAGGTGACTTGCGACGGATTCGAGTTGCAGTTCGGCACGAACTACCTGGGTCACTTCGCCTTGACTGCCCAACTGCTGCCGCTGCTACGCAAGGGCAACAAGCCACGGGTGGTCAGTCTTTCAAGCGTCGCCGCCCGAAGTGGCACGATCAACTTCGATGATCTGCAAGCTCAGCGCAGCTACAAGCCGATGCCGGTTTACAGCCAATCGAAACTCGCTTGCCTGATGTTCGCCCTTGAATTGCAACGCCGCAGCGATGCTGCTGGCTGGGGCATCCAGAGCGTCGCTGCCCATCCGGGCATTTCGCGCACCGATCTGTTGCCCAATGGCGCCGGTGCATGGAGCGTTCCGGGTATGGCTCGTCGCTACATGTGGTTCCTGTTCCAGCCGGCAGCGCAGGGGGCGTTGCCGACCCTCTTCGCCGCGACCTCACCGCAGGCTCAAGGCGGTGTCTATTACGGCCCGGACAGGCTCAGCGAAATACGCGGCTATCCGGCCATTGCCAAGGTTCCTGCGCAAGCACTGGACACGAGCGTCGCTGCGAGGCTGTGGGTTGAGTCGCAAGGGCTTACGGAAGCGGTCTTTCGGTAAACCAGCCGTGCATAAATACATTGCCTATGCTTCGCGACTGCCAATCGCGCCTACATACCGCGGCAGTGTTGGGAGGGTGGTGCCGTCACCTTTCGCTACGATTACCCGCCTTGGAGCGCACCAGGAAGCGCTTATCATCGGCTGCAGCCCTATGGGTATTTCACCGGCATGGTTCACGGAGACTTGTCGCATGCCGATCAATTTTGCCTTTCTGAGACGTTGCCGAGTGCGGCTGTTCGAAAGAAGGGAAGGTTGTCATTTGACAACTCTGCGGGTCGTGCGAATACTGGAGATCACGGATGATTCGTCCAACGCACCCGAAGAAAGAGATCGAAGACGCGCTCAGGCATGCCGAAGGGCGCGGGTGGCGCATAGAAGTTGGCGGCGGTCACGCCTGGGGACGGGTTTATTGCCCGTACAACGACGTGGAGTGCCGTTGTGGCGAGTTCTGCATCACATCGATATGGAGCACGCCGAAGAATCCTGGCAACCATGCGCGAGCGTTGCGACGCGTCGTGGACAATTGCTCGACGCATCGCAATCGGCGCGATGCGGATTACGATGTTAAGGAATAGAACAATGGAATTTACCTTTACCTTGAAATATCAGCTTGCTGACGATGGCTGCGCGCTGGATGAACTGGTCGAGCGGCTGGGTGAAGCGGGCTGCGACGATGCCTTGGTAGGCATCGGGCAGCCGGGGCGGCTGGCGCTTGAGTTCACTCGCGATGCGCCTGATGCGGTTGAGGCTGTGCTTAGTGCACTGGGCGACGTTCGCCGCGCCGTGCCATCGGCCAGACTGATCGAGGTAGCGCCTGATTTAGTCGGGCTGACCGACGTAGCCGAGATCGTCGGTGTATCTCGGCAAAACATGCGCAAGCTGATGTTGGCTCATCCGGGCAGCTTCCCGACGCCCGTGCACGAGGGGAGTGCGTCTATCTGGCACTTGGCAGACGTTCTGACCTGGCTACAGGCCAAGGGCAGCTATTCGCTGACCAAGAACGTGTTGGACGTGGCCCAGGTGGCCTTGCAGGTCAACGTTGCGAAAGAAGGCCGGCGGTTACCGGGCTTGCCTTTCAAAGGGCTGGAAGCTTTGGTTGGGTGACATGCTTGTGGCGTCGCTGACCGGGGATTCACACGACTTCAGCGCCGCGCCACATCCGAAAAATAAAACTTGTCCAGGGTGTGCCGTGATTCGGTGTACTCGAACTGTCGGCCGTCCTGGAGAAAGGTCTGGTTGCTGACCACGATGACGTGGCTTTGGCCGTCGAGGTCCAGGTGTTGCTGGTCGTCCTTGCCGCAGCGAACCGCTTCGATGGTGCGCTGGGCATAGGCGATTTGCAGCAGCAGGGTCTGTTCGATGAAGGCGTAGATCGAGCGCTCGGCGATGTCGCGGGTCAGGCCGGGGATCACATCGCTGACGAAATGGTTGATGTCCAGGATCACCCGTTTGCCGTCGATTCGTCGTACCCGCTTGATGCGCGTCACCTGGCTGCCGGCGGGAGCCTTGATGTGCTCGAGCAGGGCACCTTCCAGGGGCATCTGGCTGAATTCGACCACATCGGTGCTGACGTCGTCGCCCAGGCGCGGGTACGTCTCCTGGAAGCTGACGATGCCGCCGAGCTGGAATTCGATGGGGGAGGTCGACAGCACGAAGGTGCCCTTGCCGTGGATCTTCTGGGCAAAACCACGTTCCTGAAGCTGTTCGATGGCCTTGCGCACGGTGCCTCGACTGGCCTGGTAGCTGTCCATCAGTTCGGTTTCCGAAGGCAAGCGGGCGCCACGCTCCAGGCGTTCGGTGGTAATGCTGGTCAGCAGATCGTTGTAGATCCGGTTGTATTTACTCATGGAGAGGGCTCTGTACCGCGCTGTTCACCGGGGCGGAACCTTAAGGGCCAAGTGGGGGATTTGTCCATTCGGCTGTCATTATTTGATGAGAGGAGCGTAGGACGCTTCCCGTTTTGTCAGGGGCATCATAAACAATTTCAAAACTCGTCTGTACGAGTTGTTGATTTAACTCGTACAGACGAGTACTTTCCCTTCCACGTGCTGTCGACTCTCAATAACAAGAATGACGCGGAAGAAAAAAAGCATGAGCCACGACTACTCCAAAATCGCCAGTGAGCTGCTGCAAAGCCTCGGTGGCGTCGACAATATCGAGCAAGCAGCCCATTGCGTGACGCGCCTGCGCCTGTCCCTCAAGGACGCCGCCCGGGTGAACAGCGCCACGCTGAACCAGGTCGACCTGGTCAAGGGCTCGTTTTTTACCGGCGGGCTGTTCCAGGTAGTCATCGGCCCGGGCGAAGTGGAAAAGGTCTACGCCGCCCTGCGGGAGCTGACGGGCCTGGCCGCCGCGACCATTGCCGACGTCAAGCGCCAGGGCGCGCAGAAGGGCAACGGCATGCAGCGCCTGGTACGGGTGCTTTCCGACGTGTTCATGCCGATCCTGCCCGCCTTGGTGATCGCCGGCCTATTGATGGGCGTCAACAATCTGCTGGGGGCCAAGGGCATGTTCATTGCCGGCCAGACGTTGCTCGACGCGTATCCGAACCTGGACGGTGTCTGGAGCCTGATCAACCTGATGGCCAACACCTCCTTCGTCTTTCTTCCGGCCCTGGTGGGATGGTCGGCGGCCAAGCGTTTTGGCGGCAGTGAAATTCTCGGCATCGTGCTGGGCCTGATGCTGGTTCACCCGGACCTGCTCAACGCCTGGAACTACGGCAAGGCCGTGGCGGGGCTGGACGGCCAGAGCCTGCCCTATTTCGATATCTTCGGCTGGTTCCGGATCGAAAAAGTCGGCTACCAAGGGCAGATCCTGCCGATCCTGCTGGCGGCCTATGTCATGAGCGTGATCGAGAAGTGGTTGCGTGCCAGGGTGCCCAACGCCATCCAGCTGCTGGTGATTCCCATCACCACCATTGTGGTCACCGGGGTGCTGGCCCTCGCCATCATCGGGCCGGTTACCCGGCACCTCGGGATCCTGATCACCGAAGGCATGGTGGCGCTGTTCGACCTGGCGCCGGTGATTGGCGGGGTGATTTTCGGCCTGCTCTATGCGCCGCTGGTAGTCACCGGCATGCACCACATGTTCCTGGCGGTGGACCTTCAGTTGATCTCGACCCAGGGCGGGACCTTTATCTGGCCAATGATCGTCATGTCCAACCTGGCCCAGGGTAGCGCGGCGCTGGCGGTGTTCTACATGACCCGCAATGCCCGGGACAAGAGCATGGCGTCCACCTCGGCGATTTCCGCTTACTTCGGCATCACGGAACCGGCGATGTTCGGGGTCAACCTGCGCTACAAATTCCCCTTTTATTGCGCCTTGGCCGGTTCGGCCCTGGGCTGCATTTTCCTCTCGTTGAACAAGATCAAGGCCTCAGCCATTGGCGTGGGGGGCTTGCCGGGTTTCATTTCGATCATTCCCGACGCCATACCCATGTTCGTGATCGGCATGGTCATCGCCATGAGCGTGCCCTTTGCCCTGACCTGCGCGTTGAGCATGAAGATCGTCCGGCCCGGGTATCGCGTCGCCTGACCTCCATATAGCCGGGCTGCCTGCAATGAAACCTGCGGGCCAGCACCCAACAGATTGAAGGAATCTCGCCATGCAAGACTGGCAACGCTCAGTGATCTACCAGATTTATCCAAAGAGTTTCTACAGCCACGGCGGCCAGGCCACCGGTGATTTGCTGGGCGTCGTGGACAAGCTCGACTACCTGCACTGGCTGGGAGTCGATTACCTGTGGCTCACCCCGTTCCTGCGTTCCCCGCAACGGGACAACGGCTACGACATCAGCGATTACTACACCATTGACCCCAGCTACGGCACCATGGTCGATTGCGAGTTGTTGATCGCCGAAGCCAACAGGCGCGACATCAAGCTGATGCTCGATATCGTCGTCAACCACACGTCCATCGAGCATCCCTGGTTCCAGGCTGCTCGCAGCAGCCTCGACAACCCGTACCGCGATTTCTATATCTGGCGCGACCAGCCCAACAGTTGGGAATCCAAATTCGGTGGTTCTGCCTGGGAGTACGAAGCACAGACCGGCCAGTATTACTTGCACCTGTTCGACCACACTCAGGCCGATCTGAATTGGGACAACCCGCAGGTGCGCGCCGAAGTGTTCAAGATGATGCGCTTCTGGCGGGACAAGGGCGTGGGGGGCTTCCGTCTCGATGTGATCAACCTGATCTCCAAGCCGGCCGACTTTCCTGACGATCACACCGATGGCCGACGTTTCTATACCGATGGCCCGAACGTACACCGCTATCTGCAGGACATGCACCGGGATGTCTTCGAAGGCTTCGACCTGATCAACGTTGGCGAGATGTCGTCCACCAACCTTGAGCACTGCGTTCGTTACTCGTGCCCGGAATCACGGGAGTTGTCGATGACCTTCAACTTCCATCATTTGAAAGTGGATTACCCGAACCTGCAAAAGTGGGTGCGGGCCGACTTCGACTTTTTAGAGCTCAAGCGCATTTTGTCCGACTGGCAGACCGGCATGCAGGCCGGTGGCGGCTGGAACGCACTGTTCTGGTGTAACCATGATCAGCCGCGGGTGGTGTCGCGTTTCGGGCAAGACGGAAAGTATCGGGTGGTCTCGGCGAAGATGCTTGCTACCGCGTTGCACTTTCTCCAAGGCACGCCTTTCGTGTACCAGGGCGAGGAGCTGGGGATGACCAATCCGGGCTTCGATCACATCGATCAGTACCGCGATGTGGAAACCCTGAACATCTACCGCCTCAAGCGCAACGCCGGAGTGCCTGAAGCCGAGGCCATGGCGCCGATCATGCAAAAGTCCCGCGACAACGGGCGCACGCCGATGCAATGGACTGCCGGGCCGAACGCGGGTTTCAGCCGTGCCGAACCCTGGATCGACGTACCCGCCAACGCGGCCTTCATCAATGTCGAGCAGCAACTGCAAGACCCGACCTCGGTACTGCATTACTACCGTCGCTTGATTGCCCTGCGTCGCAGCGAAGCCTTGATCCAGGACGGGGTCTATCGCCTGCTGCTGCCCGAGCATCCCCAGGTGTGGGCGTACCTGCGCGAAGGGCAGGGCGAACGCCTGCTGGTCGTCAGCCACTTTTACGGTGGCGACTGCGAAGTCCAGTTGCCCGAAGGGATTCTCTCCGGCGACACGAAGCAACGCTGGGTGATCGGCAACTACGACCGCCAACACCGTGAGCGACGATTGTTCCTACGCCCCTACGAGTCGTTCGTGCTGCACCTGAGCGACTGAATAAACGTCATTTCTGACCCAGGCATTGCCTGATAGCGACCACGTTGCGCTCGACGCACCGTGTGCCCTTTATCGCCCATTCGTTGGCAGGCGAAGGACGATTGAAGTGCATCAAAAAACAATAAAAAAGAAGGAGCGGCATATGAAAACAACAATAAATCGTGGACTTGCGGTGTCTTGTATCTGCCTGGCGTTGCCATTCCCGGCCCAGGCCTTGGAGTTCTCCGGCTACCTGCGCAGTGGCGTCGGCAGCGCCACCAATGGCCGCTCCCAATCCTGTTTCCAGTTGCCTGGGGCACAAAGCAAATACCGATTGGGCAACGAGTGCGAACAATATGGCGAACTGGAGCTGCGCCAGGATCTTTTCACCCTCGACGACGGTTCGGTACTGAGCGTGGATGGCATGGCGTCGCTGTACAACCGCTACGACCGCACGCCGACGTTCCAGGGCGAAAACGGCGCGGCGCGGATGCCGCAGATGTATGCCCAGTGGTCGAACATGCCCAGCCTGAACGGAGGCTCGCTATGGGCCGGTCGGCGTTACTACAAGCGTAACGACATCCATATTTCCGATTTCTACTACTGGAACCAGAGCGCCACTGGGGCCGGAATCGAGGATGTGTTGATCGGCGGGCTGAAATACAGCTACGCCTTTTCGCGCAAGGACAACCTGTATCAGAAAGACCCAGTCAACCGGCATGATTTCAACGTGGGCGGCTTCGATACCAACCCCGGTGGCGAGCTGGAGTTCGGCGTAAGCTTCATCGATCAGGCGAATCGTCGTGATGCCC
This sequence comes from Pseudomonas sp. NFACC37-1, assembly GCF_900101575.1. Classification (NCBI taxonomy): domain Bacteria; kingdom Pseudomonadati; phylum Pseudomonadota; class Gammaproteobacteria; order Pseudomonadales; family Pseudomonadaceae; genus Pseudomonas; species Pseudomonas sp. NFACC37-1. The sequence goes on from NZ_FMUZ01000003.1 coordinate 55,178, forward strand.
ATCGCGGCTGGGCCTTGACCGCCCAGCATGTGCAGCAGGACTTCCTGGGTGGCAAGAATAAACTGGCCTTGCAATACGGTGAGGGGCCCGGCACCGGACTGGGTTATACCGGCGATACCGGACTGGACGACAGCAACAAGAGCTATCGTCTGGTGGAGTTTTTCGATTGGCAGGTCACGCCGCGTTTCGGCGGGCAAGTGCAGGCGGTGTACCAGAAGGACATTCGCCCTGATGGCGCCGATCAGGACTGGCTGTCGTTGGGGGTTCGGCCGGCCTATGCCATCACCGATCAGTTCAAGTTGGTGGCGGAACTGGGCCATGACCAAGTGCAGGCCAGCGATGGAACACGCAAGCTGAGCAAATTCACCTTTGCCCCTACCTGGTCGCCCAAGGGCCCGGAATTCTGGGCTCGCCCGGAAATACGACTGTATTACACCTACGCCAGCTGGAACGCGGCGGCCCAGCGCGCAGCCAATGAACTGGCGGCCGGTTCGGCGCTGTCCGACACCGGTGCATTTGGCGGCACGCGGCATGGTTCCAACGTGGGCGTGCAGGTTGAGTACTGGTGGAAATGACCCGTGTGACGCGGGTCGGTGGATGCGCTCTGCCCGCGATGCCAAAAGAACAGACAGCAGCAGGTGAAGTCATGAACACAACGCAACCTTTGCAATTGCTCGCACCGTTGTCCGGGGTCTTGATGCCCTTGGACAACGTGCCTGATCCGGTCTTTTCCAACCGTGTCGTGGGGGATGGAATCTGTATCGATCCGACTTCGCAGACCCTTTGTGCGCCGCTCTCCGGTGTTGTCGGCACGCTCCAGGACAGCGCCCATGCAGTGAGTGTCACCAGTGACAACGGTGTTCAGGTGTTGATGCACATCGGCCTGGACACGGTGAACCTGGCGGGCAAGGGCTTTACTTCCCGAGTAGAAATAGGTCAACGAGTCGAGGTCGGGCAACCGCTGATCGATTTCGATGCCGACTACATCGCCCTGCACGCGCGCAGTCTATTGACGTTGATGCTGGTGGTCACTGGCGAAGACTTCAGCCTGATACCGGCCCAGTCGTCCTGGGTGGAAAGCGGTCAGCCGTTGCTGCAGGTGAGTCAAGGGACGCCAGGGCAGGACACGCAGACGCAACAGGGCTCGGTGCTGTTTTCCAAGCCGCTGATCCTGCCTAATGACAGCGGTCTGCATGCGCGTCCCGCTGCGGTGTTCGCCCAGGCGGCCAAAGGCTTTGATGCGAACATCTGCCTGCACAAGCAGCAGGCCAGCGCCAATGCCAAATCCCTGGTGGCGATCATGGCGTTGCAGACGGTCAAGGGCGACAGTTTGCAGCTCAGTGCCGCCGGTCCACAGGCCGAACAGGCGCTCGAGGCACTGACGCAACTATTGTTGGCGGGCTGCGGTGAATCCGTCCAGGCGCAGCCGACGCCAGAAGTGCCCATGTGCGTCGAATCGCCCACGCCTGAGCGCTGGCAAGGCGTGTGTGCCTCGCCGGGCTCGGTGTCGGGTGTGGTGGTGCAGATCGCGACCCATACGTTGGAAGTGCAAGAGCCAGGCGCGGGAATCGAGACCGAGCAGGCCCTTCTGGACCAGGCGTTGAACCAGGCGAACCAGGCATTGAAGGCGTTGCAGAGCGAGAGTGCAGGCAGTGTCCAGGCCCAGATTTTTGCCGCGCATCAGGAGCTGCTGGAAGACCCCACCTTGCTGGAGCAGGCTCGGGATTTGATCGTCGAAGGCAAGAGTGCGGCCTTTGCCTGGAAAACCGCGACCGAGGCGACCGCCACGCAGTTCCAGCAGTCGGGCAGTGTCCTGCTGGCCGAGCGCGCGATGGATCTGTCCGATGTCGGGCATCGGGTCCTTAAGCTGATCCTCGGCGTACGGGACCACGCCTGGGATCTGCCCGAGCAGTCGATCCTGGTGACCGCGCAGTTGACGCCGTCCCAGACCGCCAACCTGGACACCTCGCGAATCGCCGGTTTCGTCACGGTGGGTGGCGGTGCTACCAGCCATGTGGCGATCCTGGCCCGTGCGCTGGGCCTGCCGTCGTTGTGTGGCGTGCCTGAGCAGGTATTGACCCTCGCCAACGGCACCCCGGTGTTGCTGGATGCCGACAGCGGAGAACTGCATTTGAATCCAGACGCGGCGCGGATTGAGCAACTCCAGGCCTCCCGTGACCGACAGTTGCGACGGCAGCGGCGCGACCTCGAGCAATCGGCCCTGGCGGCCCGTACCCTTGACGGTCATCGAGTCGAGATCACTGCCAATGTCGGCTCGCTTCGGGACGTGGAGCAGGCCATGACCCTGGGGGGCGATGGGGTGGGGCTGTTGCGCTCCGAACTGCTTTACCTGGATCGCGCCCACCCACCGGGACACGACGAGCAAGCGCTCCTGTATGGCGCCGTCGCCCGGGCCCTGGGAGCTGAGCGTAATCTGGTGGTGCGTACCCTGGACGTGGGCGGGGACAAGCCGCTGGCCTATGTGCCGATGGCCCACGAGGCCAATCCTTTCCTGGGCATGCGTGGTATTCGCCTGTGCCTGGAGCGACCTCAGTTATTGCGCGAACAGTTCCGGGCAATTCTCGCCTGTTCGGGGCTGACGCGGCTGCACATCATGCTGCCAATGGTCACGCAGCTGTCGGAGTTGCGGCTGGCGCGGCAGATGTTGGACGAAGAGGTGCGCAACCTGGGCCTGCCGCAAGCGCCGAAGCTGGGCATCATGATCGAAGTGCCGGCGGCGGCGCTGATGGCCGACCTGTTTGCTCCCGAAGTGGATTTCTTCTCCATCGGGACCAACGACTTGACCCAGTACACCTTGGCCATGGACCGCGACCACCCGCGCTTGGCCAGCCAGGCCGATGGCCTGCATCCGTCGGTGCTGCGCCTGATCGCCCGGACGGTCGAGGCCGCTCACGCCCATGGCAAATGGGTCGGAGTGTGTGGCGCGCTGGCATCGGAAACTTTGGCGGTACCGGTGTTGCTGGGGCTTGGCGTGGATGAGCTATCGGTCAGCGTGCCGCTGATTCCGGCCATCAAGGCCTGCGTGCGTGAATGGGATCTGAGCGAATGCCGCACGCTGGCCCAACAGGCCTTGACCCAGGAAAGCGCCGAGCAAGTGCGCGATCTCTTGCGTATTCATTCACCCACGGCCAGTCCGGCCACCCTGGCCATGGAGCATTGAACATGTTCGACAAACTGCAACAGGCATTCTGGAAAGCCCTGACCCCGGACCTGGTACTGGAAGAGTCCAGGCCTGCGACAGCGGTTGATGAGCTGTCACCGGCCATCGTCGCCGCGCTGGGTGGCGCGGATAACCTCAAGCACCATCAACCCGTAGCGCTGACGCGGCTGCGGGTGGAGTTGCGGGACGTGGCACGGATCGACCGGCCGGGGTTGAGCGCGGCCGGGGTGGCAGGGGTGATGACACTGGAGCACGGTGTGGTGCATCTGATTACGGGCATGCCGGCCTGAACCGTCAAGACGACTGACGGTATCGGTTGACGGGATATACACCGGGGAGCGTTCTATACTCACGGGCATCCAGTTACGGCAATCCGCCGCAATAAGGAGCCCGCCATGAACGACACCCAACGGCTCGCCGCCTTGCGCATCGTTTTGATCGTAGTTGGTCTGATCGCCATATTCGCGATCTGGCCGCTGATGATCCTGTGGCCGTCCGGCTGGGCGTGGCACAGCGGCCATTCCCAGTATCCGCTGATGATCGTCGGCATCTACGCGACCCTCGGCGTGTTCCTGCTGATGGCGTCGCGCGATCCGATGAAACATTTGAGCCTGATCTGGTTCACCGTGTGGTCGAGCGTCGTGCACGGTGCGATCATGGCCGTGCAGTCCTTCGGCGTCGAGATGGACGGGACAAGCCACGTCGGCCATCTGGTGGGCGACGTGCCCGCGTTGTTCATCGTTGCAGCGGCGTTGGCCTTCTTCACGCCGCGGCACAGCAATACGTAACCAGCGAATAGACTGATCCTGTCGAAAAGGCTTGTCTCGGAGTGCACGAAAATGCCCTGTGGATAACCTCCCCAGGGCATTTTTCATTTTGTTTTTTTCATTTTCGCTGGCCTTACTGTTTCTCATCTGCGGGTGTATCGTATTCGCCTTTTGCGGGCCCAACGGTTCGCGCGGATTCAATAGGTGGTTGCGTTCATGTCCTTTACCCGTCGCCAAATACTCGGTGGCCTGGCCGGTCTTGTTGTCGTTGGTGTGGGTGCAGGCGGTGCGTCGCGGTACTGGCTGGGCAAGCGGGCGGACGCCGAGGCCGGTCACGACTATGAACTCATCGCGGCGCCCCTGGACGTGGAGCTGGTGGCCGGGCACAAGACCCAGGCCTGGGCCTTCGGCCCCTCGGCGCCGGGCACCGAGCTGCGGGTGCGCCAGGGCGAATGGTTGCGGGTGCGCTTCATCAACCACCTGCCGGTCGCCACCACCATCCACTGGCACGGTATCCGTTTGCCGCTGGAGATGGACGGCGTGCCGTATGTCTCGCAACTGCCGGTGCTGCCGGGCGAATATTTCGACTACAAATTCCGCGTGCCGGACGCTGGCAGTTACTGGTACCACCCCCACGTCAACAGCAGCGAAGAACTCGGCCGTGGGCTGGTGGGACCGTTGATCATCGAAGAGCGTGAGCCCACCGGCTTCAAGTACGAACAGACCCTGAGCCTCAAGAGCTGGCATGTGGATGAGCAGGGCGAGTTCGTCGCGTTCAGCATTCCCCGCGAGGCGGCCCGTGGCGGCACGGCCGGGCGGTTGGCGACCATCAACGGCGTGCCGCAGGCGGTGATCGATCTGCCGGCCGGGCAGATCACCCGGGTGCGTTTGCTCAACCTCGACAACACCCTGACTTACCGTATCAACATCCCAGGCGTTGAAGCGCAGATCTATGCGCTGGACGGCAATCCCATCGAACCGCGTCCGCTGGGCAAGGAATACTGGCTGGGCCCGGGCATGCGCATTTGCCTGGCGATCAAGGCGCCGCCGGCGGGCGAAGAATTGTCGTTGCGCAATGGCCCGGTGCGCCTGGGCACCTTGCGTTCGGTGCCCAACAGTGATGCACCGACTCAGTGGCCGCCGGCATTGCCAGCCAACCCGGTGTCCGAACCGGACCTGGCCAATGCCGAGAAACTCAACTTCAATTTCGAATGGGTCGGCTCGGTGTCGGTCAATGTCGACAACGGCAAGCCGCCAAGCCTGTGGCAGATCAACGGCAAGGCCTGGGACATCACCGACAAGACCTGCGCTGACCGGCCGATCGCCACCCTGAAGAAAGGCCAGAGCTACATTTTCGAACTGAAGAACATGACCCAGTACCAGCATCCGATCCACTTGCATGGCATGAGTTTCAAGGTGATCGCGTCGAACCGGCACAAGGTCGTGCCGTATTTCACTGACACTTACTTGCTGGGCAAGAACGAACGGGCGCAGGTGGCGCTGGTGGCGGATAATCCAGGGGTGTGGATGTTCCACTGCCATGTGATCGACCACATGGAAACCGGCCTGATGGCCGCCATCGAGGTGGCGTGATGCGCCAGATTCGCCCCGCCCGGATCATCGACCGCAGTCGTGACCAGGACTTCATGCGCGAAGCCCTGGCCCTCGCCGCCCAAGGCGCCGCCCTGGGGGAAGTGCCGGTGGGCGCGGTGCTGGTGCAGGACGGCGAGATCATCGGGCGCGGCTTCAACTGCCCGATCAGCGGCCACGACCCCAGCGCCCATGCGGAAATGGTCGCCATCCGCGCCGCCGCCCAGGCGGTGAGCAATTATCGCCTGCCCGGCAGCACCCTCTACGTGACGTTGGAACCGTGCAGCATGTGCGCCGGCCTCATCGTCCACTCGCGCATCGCCCGGGTCGTCTACGGCGCCCTGGAGCCCAAGGCTGGCATCGTGCAGAGCCAGGGGCAGTTTTTCAGCCAGGGTTTCCTGAACCATCGGGTGATGTTCGAGGGCGGGGTGCTGGCCGAGGAATGCAGTACGGTGTTGAGTGAGTTCTTCAAGGCCCGAAGAGCCAAGTCTTCAGACTGATCCCCTGTGGGAGCGCGATAGCGGTCTGTCAGGCAACATGTCTGTTGAATGTCCGGCCGTCATCGCGAGCAAGCTCGCTCCCACAGGGGGCTTGTGGTGGTTGGGCGATTTATTTACGTGCCACAATCACCGCCCGCATCGGCGCCGGCAGCCCTTCGATGGTCTTGCTGTGGTCGGCGGGGTCGAGGAAATCACTCAATGACTGATACTTCATCCACTCGGTGCTGCGCTGTTCTTCCACGGTCGTCAGGCTCACGTCCACGCAACGCACGTCGCTGAACCCAGCGCGGCGCAGCCAGCGTTCCAGGGCCGGGACCGACGGCAGGAACCACACGTTGCGCATCTGCGCGTAGCGGTCCTCGGGTACCAGCACCTGGTGTTCGTCGCCTTCGATCACCAGGGTTTCCAGCACCAGTTCGCCGCCCTTGACCAGGCAGTCCTTCAAGGCGAGCAAGTGTTCGATCGGCGAGCGGCGATGGTAGAACACGCCCATGGAAAACACTGTGTCGAAGCCTTCCAGTTCCGCTGGCAGGGCTTCGAAGGGGAACGGCAAATGCCAGGCGTTGGGCTGCGACAGGTAGCGCTGTACCGCCTGGAACTGGCAGAAGAACAACCAGTTGGGGTCGACGCCGATCACCGTGTCCGCCCCGGCGCCGAGCATGCGCCACATGTAATAACCGTTGCCGCAGCCCACGTCGAGGATGCGCTTGCCCGCAAGATCCAGGTGCGGCGCCACCCGCGACCACTTCCAGTCCGAGCGCCATTCGGTGTCCACGTGCACGCCGAACAGGTCGAAAGGCCCTTTGCGCCAGGGTGACAGGCCCATCAACGCGGCACGCATTTGTCCACGGGTTTCGTCGGAACAATCGGCGTCGAGGGTCAGGCCATTCAGTAGGTCGACGGTGGTGGGTTGCAAAACCGGCAGCGCATCGAGGGCGCTTTGCCAACGCTCCAGGTCGCCGTGGCCCTTTTCCATCTTGCTGTCGAGTTGCGTCTGCAGCGTCGCGGCCCAATCGGCCAGGGGCGTGCCGGCCAGATGGCGGGCGAGGGGGGACAGATCGATCATGGCAGGGCAATCAACGAGGCGAAGTTAAGACACTGGAACCACGGCACGACTTTCGAGAAGCCAGCCGCCAAGAGGCGCTCGCGGTGCTCTTCGAGACTGTCGGGCTTCATGACGTTTTCGATGGCGCTGCGTTTCTGGGCAATCTCCAGCTCGCTGTAGCCGTTGGCGCGCTTGAACGCCACGTGCAGGTCGGTGAGCAGGGTGTGTTCCTCTGCATCGTTGAAACGCAATTTTTCCGACAGGATCAGGGCGCCACCCGGCAGCAGGGCCTGACGGATGCGGCTCAACAGTGCGGTGCGCTGGTCCGGCGCGATGAATTGCAGGGTGAAATTCAGTGCCACCACCGAGGCTGGCTGGAACGTCAGGGCGAGGATGTCGCCTTCGATCACTTCCACCGGCAGCAGCTCCTGGAACATCGAGTCCTGGCCGTTGAGGTATTCACGGCAGCGCTCAACCATGGCCGCTGAGTTATCCACCGCGATCACCCGGCAACCATCAGTGCGCACATGACGGCGCAGGGCCTGGGTCACCGCGCCCAGGGACGAGCCGAGATCGTAGAGCACGCTGCCCGGCTGGGCGAATTGCGCGGCGAGCACGCCGAGGTTTTCGACGATGGTCGGATAACCTGGCACCGAACGCTTGATCATGTCCGGAAACACCCGCACCACGTCCTCGTTGAAGGCGAAGTCCGGCACTTGGGCCAGGGGTTGGGCGAATAGGCGATCAGGGTCTTTGCTCACGGCGGTTCCAGCGGCATGGGTGGTGAAAAGGCCGGCATTTTAACCAAAAAACCAGTGGGAGCGAGCTTGCTCGCGATGGCCATGGTTCAGCCGGCCATAATGTTGACTGACAGACCGCTATCGCAAGCAAGCTCGTTCCCACATTATTTGGCTCAGTATGGCTTTCGGGCGAACGCCGACGCTGTAATGCCCCATTGGCCCAGCCAATAGCTGACGATGATCAGGTAAGGCGCGGCATGGAAGGGGTGCACGAACCGGTTGATGCCGATGAGGCTGTCGGAAAACACAAACGCCAGCGCCCCGGCGGCGGCCAGCCACGCCGAACGCTTGGGCACGTGGGTGCCCAGCCGTGCCAACGCCCGCCAGAGCATGGCGCTGATGACCAGGCCGTAGATCACCACCGGCACCAGCAACGGCCCGAGACCGCTCGACACCAGGATTGCCAGGAGCACCGCGCCGATGCCCAAGGCCAGGGCCAAGGGCAGCAGCGCCGGTCGGCGGCAGTCGCTGAGGTAGGCTTTCAGGTAGGCCAGGTGCGCCAGCAGAAACGCGCCAAGGCCGAACACGAACAGGTCCCCCGGCCAGGCCAGCAACACATCGCCCACCAGCGAGAAAATCAGCCCGAGGCTGATCCAGCGCCGATATTCGCTGGGCGGCGCATCGTGCAGCCAGCCGAGCAAGGCCAGCACCGGCATGGGCTTGACCAGCAGGCACAGCAGCGTGGCATGCATGGCCACGCCGTACAGGTAGGTGGCCGCACCCATCAGTGCGAGGATCAGCCAACCCACGGTCAGTTCACCGCGATGGCGCAGTCAAAGGTTTCCACGGGCGGCACTTCCGGCGCCCAAGGCTGTTGATAAGTCAGGCGCAAGCGCCCGGTGCCGGCGCTGAACGCCTGGAAGCGCCAGGTCGAGACCCCCGCGGCGCCAACGATGCCGGCGTCTTCCGGATTGCGATAAACCTCCGGCCCCAAGCCCTTCAACACGCCACCGGCCGAATCCTGGATCGCCCAGCGATAACCGGTGCTGGGGTTGCTGGGCAGGCTCAGGATCAGGTTTTGTCCGTTATTGAGCCTTACCGGGCACTGGCTCAGTTTTTCCACGGTCACGTTGTTGCTGGTTTGCGTGGCGCAGGCGCTCAGCAGGGCGAGGCTGAGGGGGACGAGCAGGCGAGTGAGGGACATATGGGCAAAGGCTCCGGCATTCACGACGAACGGCGAGCATAACCGAAGATGCTACTGGGTGTGTCAGACGGGTATGTGTTGTTGCTGATGGCGCCATCGCGAGCAAGCTCGCTCCCACAGGGGGATTTGTGGTGTTCACAGCATTTGTGATCCACACCAAACCTTGTGGGAGCGAGCTTGCTCGCGATGAGGCCCGTGCAGGCGCTACAAGATGCTCAGAACAACACCTTCGCCACATCCGCAAACCGCTTGGCAAAGTGCACCGTCACCCCTTCCTTGAGGTAGTCCGGCAATTCTTCGAAGTTGCCCCGGTTGGCTTCCGGCAGGATCAGTTCGTTGATTTTCTGCCGGCGCGCCGCGATGACCTTCTCGCGTACGCCGCCAATCGGCAGGACGTGCCCGGTGAGGGTCAGTTCGCCGGTCATGGCCACGCCTTTTTTCGGCGGCTGGTTGCGGGCCAGGGATAGCAAGGCACTGGCCATGGTCACGCCGGCGCTCGGGCCGTCCTTGGGTGTGGCACCTTCCGGTACGTGCAGGTGAACGAAGGCCTCGTCAAAGAACTTCGGATCGCCGCCGAATTGCTTCAGGTGCGAGCTGACGTAGCTGTGGGCGATCTCCGCCGACTCCTTCATCACCTCTCCCAGTTGCCCGGTCAGCTTGAAGCCGCGATTGAGGGTGTGGATGCGCGTGGCTTCGATCGGCAAGGTCGCGCCGCCCATGCTGGTCCAGGCCAGGCCGGTAATCACGCCGATGCCGGACAACACCTGCTCGTTGCGGAACACGGGCTTGCCCAAGGAGGCCTCGAGGTCCTTCGGCCCAAGCTTGATCACCGCTTTCGGGTCGTCGATCAGCTTCATCACCGCCTTGCGCACCAGTTTGCCTAGTTGTTTCTCCAACTGTCGCACCCCGGCCTCACGGGCGTAACCGTCGATCAGGGCCTTGAGGGCGCTGTCGTTGATGCTCAGGCTGCCCTTGGACACACCCGCCTTGGCCAGTTGCTTGGGCCACAGGTGCCGTTTGGCGATGGCGACTTTTTCTTCAGTGATGTAGCCCGACAGGCGGATCACTTCCATCCGGTCCAGCAACGGGCCGGGGATCGAGTCCAGGGTGTTGGCGGTGCACACGAAGAGCACTTTCGACAGGTCCAGGCGCAGATCCAGGTAGTGGTCGAGGAATTCGACGTTCTGTTCCGGATCGAGGGTCTCCAGCAAGGCCGAGGCCGGGTCGCCCTGGTAGCTCTGGCCCATCTTGTCGATTTCGTCGAGCATGATCACCGGGTTCATCACTTCGACATCCTTGAGCGCCTGCACCAGCTTGCCCGGCTGGGCACCGATGTAGGTGCGTCGATGGCCCTTGATCTCGGCTTCATCGCGCATGCCGCCGACGCTGAAGCGGTAGAACGGCCGGCCCAGGGATTCGGCGATGGACTTGCCGACGCTGGTCTTGCCCACGCCCGGCGGGCCCACCAGTAGCACGATGGAGCCGCTGATCTCACCTTTGTAGGCGCCGACGGCGAGGAACTCGAGGATGCGGTCCTTGATGTCGTCCAGGCCGGCGTGGTGTTGGTCGAGCACCTTGCGCGCATGCTTGAGGTCGAGTTTGTCCTGGCCATACACGCCCCACGGCACCGAGGTCGCCCAATCCAGGTAATTGCGGGTGACGGCGTATTCCGGCGAGCCGGTTTCCAGGATGGAGAGTTTGTTCATCTCCTCTTCGATACGCTTCTGCGCCTGGGCTGACAGCACTTTGCCTTCCAGCCGCTGTTCGAATTGTTCGATGTCGGCGCTGCGGTCGTCCTTGGTCAGCCCCAGCTCCTGCTGGATGACCTTGAGCTGTTCCTTGAGGAAGAACTGGCGCTGGTGTTCGCCGATCTTGTTGTTGACCTCGGCGGAAATCTCTTTCTGCAACCGCGCCACTTCGACTTCCTTGCGCAGCATCGGCAGCACTTTTTCCATGCGTTTGAGCATGGGCACGCAGTCGAGCACTTCCTGCAGCTCATTGCCGGTGGCGGAGGTGAGCGCGGCGGCGAAGTCGGTCAGCGGCGAAGGGTCGTTGGGGCTGAAGCGGTTGAGGTAGTTCTTCAGCTCTTCGCTGTACAGCGGATTGAGCGGCAGCAGTTCCTTGATCGCGTTGATCAGCGCCATGCCGTAGGCCTTGACCTCGTCGGTTGGCTCGCTTGGCTGATGCGGGTATTCGACTTCCACCAGGTACGGTGGGCGATGGTGCTTGAGCCAGGTGCGGATGCGCACGCGGGTCAGGCCCTGGGCGACGAATTGCAGCTTGCCGCCTTCCCGGCTGGCGTGATGGACCTTCACCAGCGTGCCGTACAGCGGCAGTTTCGAGGTGTCGAAATGGCGCGGGTCTTCCTGGGGCGTGTCCATGAAGAACAGCGCCAGGGAGTGATGATCGGACTTGGCCACCAGTTCCAGGGTCTCGGCCCACGGTTCTTCGTTGACGATGACCGGCAACACCTGGGCCGGGAAGAAGGGGCGATTGTGGATGGGGATGATGTAGACCTTGTCCGGCAGGTTCTGGCCGGGCAGCGCCAGGCCGGTGCCGGAGGAAGTGTGTTCGATGTGTTCGGAATCAGCGTAGTCGTTAGTGGCTTCAGTAGAGTGCTGGTCGCTCATGGGGCACCTGCGCAATGGGGTATGGGTCTTAGATGGGGCAGGTGGGGGGTGGTTTCAATGGTGGGCGATTGTTAACGGTTATTTCATTGGCCGGTTTTACCCCGTAGGAGCTGCCGAGCGAAGCGAGGCTGCGATCTTTCCTCTGACGCTTGAGTCTCAAGTGAAAGATCAAAAGATCGCAGCCTGCGGCAGCTCCTACGGGGAGGCGCGTCAGGCGACCCGGTTCAAGTCGTTGTGGCGCGTTTCCTTCAGGCACAGCACGGCGATGACGCTGAGCAGCGCGGCCGCCGAAACATAGCCTCCGACATAGCTCAAGCCGCCCATCGCCACCAGTTTCTGGGCGAAGAACGGTGCGGCCGAGGCGCCGACGATACCGCCCAGGTTGTAGGCCGCCGAGGCGCCGGTGTAGCGTACGTGGGTCGGAAACAGTTCCGGTAGCAAGGCGCCCATGGGGGCGAAGGTCACCCCCATCAGGAACAGCTCGATGCACAGGAACAGCGCCACGCCGCCGGTCGTACCGTGGGTCAGCAACGGTTCCATGAGGAAACCCGAGGCAATCGCCAGCAGGCCACCGAGGATCAATATCGGTTTGCGGCCGTAGCGGTCGCTGGCCCAGGCGGACAGCGGCGTAGCGGCGGCCATGAACAGTACGGCAAAGCACAGCAGGCCCAGGAATGTCTCGCGGCTGTAGCCGAGGGTGGACACGCCGTAGCTCAGGGAAAATACCGTCGAGATGTAGAACAGCGCGTAACACACCACCATCGCCGCGGCGCCCAGCAAGGTCGGCGCCCAGTATTGGCTGAACAGCTCGACCAACGGCACCTTGACCCGCTCCTGGCGGGCCATGGCATTGGCGAACACCGGGGTTTCATGGAGCTTGAGCCGCACGTAGAGGCCGACGATCACCAGCACGGCACTGAGCAGGAACGGAATCCGCCAGCCCCAGTCACGAAATTGCTCGTCGTCCAGGCTCATGGCCAGGGTCAGGAACAGTCCGTTGGCCGCCAGGAAGCCGATGGAGGGCCCCAGTTGCGGGAACATGCCGAACCAGGCGCGCTTGCCTTTGGGGGCGTTCTCGGTGGCGAGCAACGCCGCGCCGCCCCATTCACCCCCCAATCCCAGGCCCTGGCCGAAACGCAGCAGGCACAACAGGATCGGCGCCCAGGCGCCAATACTGGCGTAACCGGGCAGCACGCCAATGAGCGTGGTGCACACGCCCATCAGCAGCAGGGAGGCTACCAGCGTCGACTTGCGGCCGATCCGGTCGCCGAAATGGCCGAACAACGCAGAACCCAGCGGACGGGCGAGGAAGGCGATGCCGAACGTCAGGAAGGACGACAGCATCTGTGCCGTGCCTGAGGTTTGTGGGAAGAACACCGGCCCGATCACCAGGGCCGCCGCCGTGGCATAGACGTAGAAGTCGTAGAACTCGATGGCAGTGCCGATGAAACTCGCGGTGGCCACGCGAGTGGCCGAGTTGGTCGGCTGGGCAGGCACAGCCTCATTGCAGGTAGCGGTCGTCATGCGGTTATCCCTGACAGTCATGTGCTCCGTTGGAGCGAATTATTATGGTCGAACACCCAGGGATGTGGGCGGGTATCCCGTCGCTGTTTCGGGTAGGAACAGTCCCAGGGCTGATGCGGATTTTGCCGATGGTCTGGCCGGAACCGGCCGGGTGCGGGGTAGGCACGGGGTTCGGGCGGGGCTGGGTAAGCGGGTTGAGTATAGGAAGGGGGCTAACGAATCAACAATACCTGTTGACGCCGAAACGAGCTTTTGTGGCGAGGGGATTTATCCCCGTTGGACTGCGAAGCAGTCCCAAAAACGAAGTTGCGCTGAATCTGATGCAACTGAGCTAATAGTTTGGGGGCCGCTGCGCGACCCAGCGGGGATAAATCCCCTCGCCACAACAGTGTTTCACCTTGAGCTTGCGGGGAATCAGGAAACTGCAGGCACCGAACTGTTATGCCACGCCAGCACCTGGCTGACGCGGTTGTCCACGGTCTCGATGATTTCCAGGCGATAACGCCCGATCTTCAGGCAGACCGGGCTTTCGGGGATGGTTTCCAGGGCTTCGGTCACCAGCCCGTTGAGGGTCTTGGGGCCGTCGCAAGGCAGGTGCCAGCCCAGGGTCCTGTTCAATTCGCGGATCGACGCCGCGCCATCGATCATCAGGCGGCCATCGGGCTGGGGATGGACGTGGGGGTTGTCGAGGCTGTGCTGACTCTCGAATTCGCCGACGATTTCTTCGAGGATGTCTTCCAGGGTGACGATGCCCAGCACTTCGCCGTATTCGTCCACCACCATGCCCAAGCGCCGCTGCTGCTTGTGGAAATTCAGCAGTTGCAGCTGCAAGGGTGTGCTTTCGGGCACGAAGTAGGGTTCATGGGAGGCGGCCAGCAGCGCTTCCTTGGTCAGGCTCGCGTCCGCCAGCAAGTGACGGATCTGGCGGGTGTTGAGCACCGCTTCGACCTGGTTGATATCGCTGTGGAACACCGGCAGGCGCGTCCGTCGGTTCAGGCGCAACTGTTCGATGATCTCGCCGATGGGGTCGTCGAGGTTGATCCCATCGACCTCGCTGCGGGGCACGAGGATATCGTTGACGGTGATGTTGTCCAGGGCGTGGATGCCGGAAATCGGATGCAGCCGGCCGCTGCCCTGCTCTGACTCCTGCTCGCTGCGCGGTGGCGCGGGCATTTCGTCGTCGCTCTGCTGCACCATGCCGGGCTTGCGGGCAAATGGACGCAGCAACAACTGGCTGGCGCCATTCAACAGCCAGGCAAATGGATAGAGGATCTTCAACGGTATGCCCAGCAAGGCGTTACCCAGTGCCAGCACCGCGTCGGGCTGGCGGCTGGCCAGGGTGCGCGGCAAGTAGTCGGCGAACACCAGCAGGGCGGCGCTGGTGCCGAGCCAGGCGACCCAGGGGCCGTTTTCCAGCCAGGTAAAAATCGCCAGCAAGGTGCCGATGACCACGGCCAGGGCGCGACAGAGGGTATTGCACAGGATCAGGCTGGGCAGCGGGAAGGTCAGTGTCGCCAGTGGTTTGTCACTGGCGCGCGAAGCGGTGCGCTGGGCCAGCAGGTGTTGCTGGGCGGTTTCGATCGCCGTGAACAGGGCTGACCAGAGGATCAGCACCACCAGCACGGCGAACAACGGCGCTACGGGCAACGTATCCATCAGGGCCGTCCGTCAGATATGCAGGATGTATTCACGGACCAGCTTGCTGCCGAAGTACGCCAGCATCAGCAGGCAGAAACCGGCCAGGGTCCAGCGAATCGCTTTGTGTCCACGCCAGCCGAGGCGGTTGCGGCCCCACAGCAGCACGCTGAAGACCACCCACGCCAGGCAGGCCAGCAGGGTCTTGTGCACCAGGTGCTGGGCGAACAGGTTCTCGACGAACAACCAGCCGGAGATCAATGACAGCGACAGCAGGCTCCAGCCGGCCCAGAGGAAACCGAACAACAGGCTTTCCATGGTTTGCAGCGGCGGGAAGTTGCGGATCAGCCCGGAGGGGTGCTTGTTCTTGAGCTGGTGGTCCTGCACCAGCAGCAACAGGGCCTGGAACACGGCGATGGTGAACAGGCCGTAGGCGAGGATCGACAGCAGGATGTGGGCGAGGATGCCCGGCTCTTCGTCGATGATCTGCACGGTGCCCGACGGCGCGAACTGCGCCAGCAACACCGTGGCCAGCCCCAGTGGGAACAGCAGCACCAGCAGGTTTTCCACCGGGATGCGCGAGCAGGCCAGCAACGTCAGGGCGATCACGGCGACGGCGATCAGGCTGGCGGCGTTGAAAAAGTCCAGGCCCAGGCCGATGGGCGTCATCAGATGGGTATAAAGGCTGGCCGCGTGGCCGAGCACCGCCAGCACGCCAAGCGTGACCAGCAGGCGTTTGTTCGCCTTGGCACCGGTGGCCAGGCGGGTGCCTTGATAGAGGGTCGCAGCGGCATAAAGGCAAGCGGCGGCGAGGGTGGCAAGCAAGCTGGGTGACAAGGGGAGCATAAATCCTGTTAGGCAAGCCCGAAAGGCGCTGAGTTTGGCATAGAACCCCCTCCACACGAAAGACCACAGCAAGGTGTACGCCGCACGCTTCTTCGCTATAATCCGCGACCTGCCCACGCCGCAGGCTCGCCGAGCACATTTTCACGGTCTGGGCCGCCATTATCCCGGTCTCATCTGGGCCTGAAAGGATCGCGCATGTTTGAAAACCTAACCGACCGTCTCTCGCAGACGCTGCGCCATGTCACCGGCAAGGCGAAACTGACCGAGGACAACATCAAAGACACCCTGCGCGAAGTGCGCATGGCGTTGCTCGAAGCCGACGTCGCCCTGCCGGTGGTCAAGGACTTCGTCAATTCGGTCAAGGAACGCGCCGTCGGCACCGAAGTGTCGCGCAGCCTGACGCCGGGCCAGGCGTTCGTGAAAATCGTCCAGGCCGAGCTCGAAAGCCTGATGGGCGCCGCCAACGAGGACCTGAACCTCGCCGCCGTACCGCCAGCGGTGGTGCTGATGGCCGGTCTGCAGGGCGCGGGCAAGACCACGACCGCCGGCAAGCTGGCGCGCTTCCTTAAAGAGCGCAAGAAGAAATCGGTAATGGTGGTGTCGGCGGACATCTACCGTCCGGCGGCGATCAAGCAGCTGGAAACCCTGGCCAACGACATCGGCGTGACGTTTTTTCCGTCCGACCTGAGCCAGAAGCCGGTGGACATCGCCCAGGCGGCTATCAAGGAAGCGAAGCTCAAGTTCATCGACGTGGTCATCGTCGATACCGCCGGTCGCCTGCACATCGATGAAGAGATGATGGGCGAGATCAAGGCGCTGCATGCCGCGATCAACCCGGTGGAAACCCTGTTCGTGGTCGACGCCATGACCGGCCAGGACGCGGCCAACACCGCCAAGGCGTTCGGTGATGCACTGCCGCTGACCGGCGTGATCCTGACCAAGGTCGACGGTGACGCCCGTGGCGGTGCCGCGCTGTCGGTACGGGCCATCACTGGCAAGCCGATCAAGTTCATCGGTATGGGCGAGAAGAGCGAAGCGCTCGAGCCGTTCCACCCCGAGCGTATCGCCTCGCGCATCCTCGGCATGGGCGACGTGCTCAGCCTGATCGAGCAGGCCGAGCAGACCCTCGACAAGGACAAGGCCGACAAACTGGCCAAGAAGCTGAAGAAGGGCAAGGGCTTCGACCTCGAAGACTTTCGCGACCAGCTGCAACAAATGAAGAACATGGGCGGCCTTGGCGGCCTCATGGACAAACTGCCGAACATCGGTGGCGTGAACCTGGCGCAGATGGGCAATGCCCAGGGCGCGGCTGAAAAGCAGTTCAAGCAGATGGAGGCCATCATCAACTCCATGACCCCGGCCGAGCGCCGCGACCCTGAGCTGATCAGCGGTTCGCGCAAGCGCCGCATCGCCATGGGTTCCGGCACCCAGGTGCAGGACATCGGTCGCTTGATCAAGCAGCACAAGCAGATGCAGAAGATGATGAAGAAATTCTCCGCCAAGGGCGGGATGGCCAAGATGATGCGCGGCATGGGCGGTATGTTGCCCGGCGGCGGCATGCCGAAAATGTAAAGAATCTGCGCCGGCTGTCGTGCCGACGTTGCCCCGCACGGATGCGGGGATCTCCAGCAAACCCGTGCTATGCGGGAGCTGACCTGCCGTTTTCCATGACGGCTCTATGGCAAATCTTGATCGCATGGCGCCAGGCGCCGGAAAAAGACATTTGCAAAAGTCCGGATATTCCTTAGAATATGCGGCCTTTCGGGCACCTATGCCCGCTGTGCATTTAGATTTGCAGCACCGACTACAGGAACGATGTTCACATGCTAACAATCCGTCTTGCCCTTGGCGGCTCCAAAAAGCGCCCGTTTTACCACCTGACCGTAACCGACAGCCGCAACCCGCGTGACGGTTCCCACAAGGAGCAGGTTGGTTTCTTCAACCCTGTTGCCCGTGGTCAGGAAGTTCGTCTGTCCGTGAACCAAGAGCGCGTAGCCTACTGGCTGAGCGTTGGTGCACAACCTTCTGAGCGCGTTGCTCAGTTGTTGAAGGAATCGGCTAAGGCTGCGGCCTGAGCAATATGAACGCGACGCCAAAAGATGCTGATGATTTGATCGTTGTCGGCAAGATCTATTCTGTACATGGCGTTCGCGGCGAAGTGAAGGTGTATTCCTTTACTGATCCGATCAAGAACCTGTTGGACTACAAAACCTGGACGCTCAAGCGCGAAGGTAGCGTGAAACAGGTGGAGCTGGTCAGCGGACGCGGGAACGACAAGTTCCTGGTCGCAAAGCTCAAGGGTCTCGATGATCGTGAAGAAGCGCGTCTTCTGGCCGGTTATGAGATCTGCGTGCCGCGCAACCTGTTCCCTGAACTGACCGACGGCGAGTACTACTGGTACCAGCTGGTGGGTCTGAAGGTCATCGACCACCTCGGGCAATTGCTCGGGAAAATCGATCACCTGCTCGAGACCGGTTCGAACGATGTCATGGTGGTCAAGCCTTGCGTCGGCAGCCTGGATGATCGCGAACGCCTGTTGCCCTATACCGAGCAATGCGTGTTGGCCGTCGACCTTGCCGCAGGCGAGATGAAGGTGGAATGGGATGCGGATTTCTGAACGTGGCTAATTTGCGCGTTGAAGTCATCACATTGTTTCCCGAGATGTTTTCCGCCATCAGCGAGTACGGCATAACCAGCCGCGCGGTGAAACAGGAGCTGTTGCAGCTCACCTGTTGGAATCCGCGGGACTACACCACGGATCGGCATCACACTGTGGACGATCGCCCGTTTGGCGGTGGTCCGGGCATGGTGATGAAGATCAAGCCCCTGGAAGATGCGCTGGTTCAGGCCAGGACGGCAGCCGGGGAGGGTGCGAAGGTGATCTACCTGTCGCCCCAAGGCCGCCAGCTGACCCAGTCGGCGGTACGCGAGCTGGCGAAATCGGATGCATTGATCCTGATTGCCGGCCGTTATGAAGGCATTGACGAGCGTTTCATTGAAGCTCATGTCGATGAAGAGTGGTCGATTGGCGACTATGTACTGTCTGGCGGCGAGCTGCCGGCGATGGTCCTGATCGATGCGGTTACACGACTGCTGCCTGGAGCTTTAGGGCATGCAGATTCCGCTGAGGAAGATTCCTTTACGGATGGTCTGCTGGATTGCCCGCACTACACCCGACCGGAGGTGTATGCGGATCAGCGTGTTCCCGACGTGTTGCTAAGTGGCAACCACGCGCACATCCGGCGTTGGCGTTTGCAGCAGTCCCTTGGTCGGACCTACGAACGACGCGCCGATCTTCTGGAAAGCCGCTCGCTTTCTGGAGAAGAGAAGAAGCTGCTCGAGGAATACATCCGCGAGCGGGACGATAGTTAACAACGTATCGATGGTGAGTCCGACGACTCGCCTTAGGAGCACAGCATGACTAACAAAATCATCCTTGCACTCGAAGCAGAGCAGATGACCAAAGAAATCCCTACCTTTGCCCCAGGCGACACCATTGTCGTCCAGGTGAAAGTGAAGGAAGGCGACCGTTCCCGTCTGCAAGCGTTCGAAGGCGTCGTTATCGCCAAGCGTAACCGTGGCGTGAACAGTGCATTCACCGTTCGTAAAATCTCCAACGGTGTTGGCGTAGAGCGTACTTTCCAGACCTACAGCCCGCAAATCGACAGCATGGCTGTCAAGCGTCGCGGTGACGTACGTAAAGCCAAGCTGTACTACCTGCGTGACCTGTCGGGTAAAGCAGCTCGCATCAAGGAAAAACTGGCTTAAGTCCAGCTTCCGATGCAAAAAAAGCAGCCTGCGGGCTGCTTTTTTGTTGCCTGCGATTTGCGCTTTGAGCACCCTGCATAGCTTCATTTTCCATTTCGATGCCGTGTGTGCCCGCATCCTTCAAGAGTTCTTATGCCAGCCATCGATCATCCGCTGATAGACCAGTTTCTCGACGCCCTGTGGCTGGAGAAGGGCCTGTCCGACAACACCCGTGATGCCTACCGCAGCGACCTGGCGTTGTTCAACGGCTGGTTGCAGGACAATCACCTGGAACTGCTCAATGCCGGCCGTGAGTTGATCCTCGATCACTTGGCGTGGCGCCTGGAGCAGAACTACAAACCCCGCTCGACGGCGCGGTTTCTCTCCGGTCTGCGTGGGTTTTATCGCTATTTGCTGCGGGAAAAGCTGATCGCGGTAGACCCGACCTTGCGTGTGGAAATGCCGCAACTGGGGCGTCCGCTGCCCAAGTCCCTGTCGGAAGCCGATGTGGAGGCGCTGCTGGCGGCACCCGATCTCAGCGAGGCCATCGGTCAGCGCGACCGGGCCATGTTGGAAGTCCTGTATGCCTGTGGCTTGCGCGTCACCGAGTTGATCAGCTTGACGTTGGAACAGGTCAACCTGCGCCAGGGCGTGCTGCGGGTGATGGGCAAGGGCAGCAAGGAGCGCCTGGTGCCGATGAGCGAGGAAGCGATTGTCTGGGTCGAGCGTTACATGCGCGATGCCCGTCATGAATTGCTGGGCGGGCGCCCCAGCGATGTGCTGTTCCCCAGCTTGCGCGGCGAGCAGATGACTCGCCAGACGTTCTGGCACCGCATCAAGCACCAGGCCAAGGTGGCCGGGATCAATAAATCCCTCTCGCCCCACACCTTGCGCCATGCCTTCGCCACACACCTGCTCAATCACGGTGCCGACTTGCGGGTGGTGCAGATGCTGCTCGGCCATAGCGACTTGTCCACCACCCAGATCTACACCCATGTGGCCCGGGCGCGGTTGCAGGACTTGCATGCCAAGCATCATCCACGGGGCTGACATCTGCCGCGATGACGGCGTGTCAGCCGACATCAATCCTGAGTGTGCTTACAAAACGTCGTGCGTCAGCGGCATTCGGCCACGCCAGCCTTATGTGGTAGGCTTTGCCGGTTTGCACAGTGGGCGGTTGGAACCCGAATCTGCGGGTCGGCGTTTCCCGTCTCATTTGTTCGCCTCAGGAGTCCCCATGCGTTTGATCCAGATGTTCACCGCCGCCGCCATTGCGTTGGCCAGTACCTTTGCCATCGCCGACGACGCGGCCGACAAGGCTATCCGCAAAAGCCTGGAAAACCTCCAGCTCGAAGTGCCGATCGAAGCCATCTCGGCCAGCCCCATGGCCGGCCTGTATGAAGTCAAGCTCAAGGGCAGCCGCGTGCTGTACGCCAGCGCCGACGGCCAGTACATCGTCCAGGGCAACCTGTTCGAGCTCAAGGACGGCAAGCCGGTCAACCTCACCGAGATGACCGAGCGCCAGGGCATTTCCAAGTTGATCAACGGCATTCCGGTCGCTGAAACCGTGGTTTATCCGGCGATCGGCGAAACCAAGTCCCACATCACCGTGTTCACCGACACCACCTGTCCGTATTGCCACAAGCTGCATGCCGAAGTGCCGGAGCTGAACAAGCGCGGCATCGAAGTGCGTTATGTGGCGTTCCCGCGCCAGGGCCTGGGCTCGCCGGGCGATGAGCAGTTGCAGGCGGTCTGGTGCTCCAAGGACAAGAAAGCGGCCATGGACAAGATGGTCGACGGCAAGGAAATCAAGGCCGCCAAGTGCGAAAACCCGGTTTCCAAGCAGTTTGCGCTCGGACAGTCAATAGGCGTGAACGGTACGCCGGCGATTGTTTTGGCCGATGGTCAGGTAATTCCGGGCTACCAGCCGGCGCCACAAGTGGCCAAACTGGCCCTGGGCGCGAAATGATCATGGGCGGTCCGCTTTTGAAGATCACGGCTCGGCGAACACATTCGTCGGGCCGTTAAACACAGAGTCGCGTTGCTGCGCGGCTGTATTTCACGGCCGACCTTGCGTCGGCCGTTTCATGGGGAGTCAAGAGTGAATCCGGTCAAAGTAGGCATCTGTGGGTTAGGTACCGTCGGTGGCGGCACCTTCAACGTACTTCAGCGCAACGCCGAGGAAATTTCTCGTCGTGCCGGGCGTGGGATCGAAGTGGCACAAATTGCCATGCGCACGCCAAAGCCTCAGTTCCAGACGACCGGTATTGCGATTACCAACGATGTCTTCGAAGTGGCCACGAACCCTGAGATCGACATCGTCATAGAGCTGTTGGGCGGCTATACCGTTGCCCGCGAGCTGGTACTCAAGGCCATCGAGAATGGCAAGCATGTGGTCACCGCGAACAAGGCGCTTATCGCCGTTCACGGTAATGAGATTTTCGCCAAGGCCCGCGAGAAGGGCGTGATCGTGGCATTCGAAGCCGCCGTGGCCGGTGGTATCCCGGTGATCAAGGCGATCCGCGAAGGCCTGTCGGCCAACCGCATCAACTGGGTCGCGGGGATCATCAACGGCACCGGTAACTTCATCCTCACCGAGATGCGCGAGAAAGGTCGTACCTTCGAAGACGTGCTCGCCGAAGCCCAGGCCCTGGGCTACGCCGAGGCCGATCCGACGTTCGACGTGGAAGGCATCGACGCAGCGCACAAGCTGACGATCCTGGCGTCCATTGCGTTCGGCATTCCGTTGCAGTTCGACAAGGCCTACACCGAAGGCATCACCAAGCTGACCACCGCTGACGTGAACTACGCCGAAGCCTTGGGCTACCGCATCAAGCACCTGGGCGTGGCGCGCAGCACCGCCAGCGGCATCGAGCTGCGCGTGCACCCGACCTTGATCCCGGCCGACCGCCTGATCGCCAACGTCAACGGCGTGATGAACGCGGTGATGGTCAACGGCGATGCCTCTGGCTCGACGTTGTTCTACGGCGCGGGCGCGGGCATGGAACCGACGGCCTCTTCGGTCATTGCCGACCTGGTGGACGTGGTTCGCGCCATGACCTCGGACCCGGAAAACCGCGTGCCGCACCTGGCCTTCCAGCCGGATTCGCTGTCGGCGCACCCGATTCTTCCGATCGAGGCGTGCGAAAGCTCCTACTACCTGCGCATCCAGGCCAAGGACCATCCGGGCGTGCTGGCCCAAGTGGCGAGCATCCTCTCGGAACGCGGCATCAACATCGAGTCGATCATGCAGAAGGAAGTCGAGGAACACGACGGCCTGGTGCCGATGATCCTGCTGACCCACCGGGTGGTCGAGCAGAACATCAACGACGCGATTGCGGCGCTGGAAGCGCTCCAGGGTGTCGTTGGGCCGGTGGTCCGTATCCGCGTCGAACATTTGAATTAATTTAGCGGCAAGTTATAAGCTGCAAGCCGCAAGTAGAAGCCGAGCCGCTTTGACTTGTCGCTTGCCGCTTGACCTTGAAGCTCAAACCGAAGGTTTGCCAAAAAATGCGCTATATCAGCACCCGCGGCCAGGCACCGGCCCTGAATTTCGAAGATGTCCTCCTGGCCGGCCTGGCCACGGATGGCGGTCTCTACGTGCCGGAAAACCTGCCGCGCTTCACCCAGGAGGAAATCGCTTCCTGGGCCGGCCTGCCGTATCACGAGCTGGCGTTCCGGGTCATGCGCCCGTTCGTCACCGGCAGCATCCCGGACGCCGATTTCAAAAAGATCCTGGAAGAGACCTATGGGGTCTTTTCCCACAATGCCATCGCACCGCTGCGCCAGCTCAACGGTAACGAATGGGTCATGGAGCTGTTCCACGGCCCGACCCTGGCGTTCAAGGACTTCGCCCTGCAACTGCTCGGTCGCCTGCTGGACTACGTGCTGCAAAAGCGTGGCGAGCGCGTGGTGATCGTCGGTGCCACCTCTGGCGACACCGGTTCGGCGGCCATCGAAGGCTGCAAGCATTGCGAAAACGTCGACATTTTCATCCTGCACCCGCACAACCGCGTCTCGGAAGTGCAGCGTCGCCAGATGACGACGATTTTCGGCGACAACATCCATAACATCGCCATCGAAGGCAACTTCGATGACTGCCAGGAAATGGTCAAGGCCAGCTTCGCCGACCAGAGCTTCCTCAAGGGCACGCGCCTGGTGGCGGTGAACTCGATCAACTGGGCGCGGATCATGGCCCAGATCGTCTATTACTTCCACGCGGCCCTGCAATTGGGCGGTCCGGCCCGTTCCGTGTCGTTCTCGGTGCCGACCGGCAACTTCGGCGATATCTTCGCCGGTTACCTGGCGCGCAACATGGGGCTGCCGATCAACCAATTGATCGTCGCCACCAACCGCAACGACATCCTGCACCGCTTCATGAGCGGCAACCAGTACGTCAAGGAAACCCTGCACGCCACGCTGTCGCCTTCGATGGACATCATGGTGTCGTCGAACTTCGAGCGCCTGCTGTTCGACCTGCACGGTCGCAACGGTGCGGCGATTGCCGGGCTGATGGACAGCTTCCGCCAGGGCGGCGGTTTCAGCGTCGAGCCTGAGCGCTGGACCGAAGCCCGCAAGTTGTTCGACTCCCTGGCCGTGGACGATGAGCAAACCTGCGAAACCATCGCCGAGGTGTTCGCCCAGAGCGGCGAACTGCTCGACCCGCACACGGCCATCGGCGTCAGGGCGGCCCGTGAATGCCGTCGCAGCCTGGACATCCCGATGGTGATCCTGGGCACGGCTCACCCGGTCAAGTTCCCGGAAGCGGTGGAGAAAGCCGGTGTAGGAAAAGCGCTCGAACTGCCTGCGCATCTTTCTGATTTGTTTGAGCGAGATGAGCGTTGCACCGTGTTGCCCAACGACTTGAAAGCCGTGCAGGCCTTTGTCAGCCAGCATGGCAATCGCGGCAAGCCACTCTGACCGGATAAACCTGTCACATTTTGAAGCCCGTCTCCTGACGGGCTTTCTTGTTTCTGCATGCCAAACTGGCCGGGTTTTCGCCCTTGGAGGGATGGGCGAGTCATCTCGAAGGAAATGCAGATGTCGTTTTTTATCAAAGGCAAACCAGCCCTGGGCTGGGTAATGGGCCTGGCCCTGATGTACTGGACGCAGGGAGGCAACGCGGCGCCGCTGGCGGCTTTCGAAACGCCACCGCCCAACCCAGGCGAACGGCTGGTGCTGGACGCGCAGGAATTGAAATGGATCAAGGAGAACCCCCGGGTCATCGTGGCCACGATGCAGTTTCCGCTGTACCTGTTCAAGAATGAACAGGGGCAGTGGAATGGGCTGAACCACGACGTTCTCCAGCGCATCGCCCACATGACCGGCCTTGAGTTCGTGCATCGGGAGTCATTCTCCCCCGGCGAGTTGCTGACAATGCTGGAGAATGGCGAAGCCGACATGACGACCCTGCTGGCGATGAACGAAGAGCGTCGGGACTTCCTGAGTTTCAGCCATGCATTCGGTGGTTCCGGTTGGGTATTCGTCGGCCGTGACGGGGAGTCGTCCCTCCATTCGCTGGAGCAGCTCGAAGGGAAGGTCCTGGCATTGCCGGCACGCCATGCATTGGAGGCGGAAATCAGGCGCGATTACCCGGCGATCAAATTGCGCACGACCAAGACTTTTGGCGAGGCGCGGGCGCTGGTGGAGAGCCGGGAAGCCTACGCCACCATCGAAAATGAAACCGGGGTGCATCTCTATCCCGCCGGACAGTTGCAGGTCGGCAGCGGCCTTGAGGGCAAGTGGGAACCGGACTACCTGGCGGTGCGCCAGGACCTGACCGTGCTGTTGAGTATCTTGAATAAAGCGCTGGAAGCCTTCCCCGCCGAGGACATGCGTGCACTGCGTTCGAAATGGATGGCCGGTGCGACGCCCGTCCAGGCGCCATCGATCTGGGAGCGGATGTCCCGCTGGGGTTACTGGTGTGTGACCGTGGTCGTGGTGTTTGGTCTCTTGTCCCTGCTGTGGAACCGTCGCCTGCAGATACAGATCGACCAACGCCTCAAGGCCGAAGCGGTCCTCAACGACCAGTTGATGCTCCAGCGGGCCTTGATGGATGCCATTCCCGACCCGATTTTCATCTGTGATCTGGAAGGGCGCCTGATCATGTGCAACAAAAGCTATGAAGACCAGTTTGCGACCCGCTTCGAAAAACTCCGGGGCACGCGGCTTACCGACTCGGCATCATTCCCGCCGGCTACCGCCGAGCTGCTGCATGGGGAAGTGATGGAGCAATTGCGCACCGGCCAGTCTCGATTCGTCGACCGGCAATTGATGTTCAGCGGCGGACTGCGGGAAATCTATCATTGGTCGGTGCCGTTCTATGGGGCTGATGGACAGTTGCGCGGCATTCTGGGCGGCTGGACCGATGTCGGACGGCGGTGGCGCCGTTGCGACAGGGGCCTGACTGAGCCGGCCGTCACCCCGTAACGGCTCTCGGAGAACGCTGTTGTCTGCCTGTCATATTGGACGCGCATGCTCGGTTGAACAGGTTGAAGGCATGCCGGTTCGGTGCGCTGACGAACTTTCTGCTGCGGCCCACGGTCATTTACTGTGCACATGCAGTTGTTTCGGACTATTGAAGGGTGAGCGAATGGAAAGTATCAGCCTATTGCTGAATGAAGCCTTGAGCCCGTATCAGGTGTCGCTGACTCCCTCCGGCGCCAAGGGCGAATGCCGGGTGACGCTGAAGAATGCCAGCGGGGTCATCATGGTCGAGCGAGTGTTCAATCAGGCCCAATTGACCGACAAGCGTCAGTTGACGGACGTGGTCGATGGCCTGCATCGCGATGTGCTGATTGCCGAGGGTCGCCTGGAGCCCTGTGTGATTGCGGCGCTGCGCAATCTGGCGCGCGACAAGGTCATGGTCGCGGCGAATTGACTGGGCTTTTGTGGGAACCTTCCTACGTCTTGATGAGTCAGACCCTTTACCAGCAAGAGCGAGCATTGTGCTCCGGTGCTTGTCGCTTGTTGTGCGGACCTTGAATGGTCACGTTTAACCCCGAGTCGTCTCCCCACTTCTCGGGGTTTCTTTTTGCCCGGCGTTTATGTTTTTTGGTGTGTTCTGTCGGGCGCAGGAAGCTTTTGTGGGAGCGAGCTTGCTCGCGATAGCGGAGTGTCAGTCGAGATCGATGCGGCTGATCTGACGCCATCGCGAGCAAGCTCGCTCCCACAGTTTGATCTCCCGTGACTGCCCCTGCAGTGCCTCAAATGGCGCCGTCACTGCGCAGTTTGGCGATCTGCTGTGGGTCGTAGCCCAGCTCACCGAGCACTTGTGCGTTGTGTTCACCCAGTGCCGGCCCGACCCATTCGCAGGTGCCCGGGGTGTCGGAGAGCTTCGGTACGATCCCCGGCATCTTGAACGCCTTGCCGTCCGGCAGCTTGGCCTGCAGAAACATCTCACGGGCCAGGAACTGCGGGTCGCTGAACATATCCTCGGCGCTGAAGATCCGACTGGCCGGCACCCCGGCCTGGTTCAGTTGGTCGATAACGCTGTCGAGCGGCAGCGCGTTGACCCAGCGATCGATGACCCCGTACAGCTCGTCACGCCGACTGTCACGGCCATCATTGCTGGCCAGTTGCGGGTCATTGGCCAGGTCGTCACGGCCGATGATCTGCATGAAACGCTTGAAGATCGCATCGCCGTTGGCGCCAATCTGCACGTGCTTGCCATCGGCGCTGGTGTGGATGGACGAGGGGGTGATGCCGGGCATGATATTGCCGGTGCGCTCGCGGATGAAGCCGAACACGTCGAACTCCGGCACCATGCTTTCCATCATGGCGAAAATCGCCTCGTACAAGGCCACGTCCACCACTTGTCCGGTGCCGCCGTTGATCTCCCGGTGACGCAGGGCCATCAATGCGCCAATCACGCCCCAGAGGGCGGCGATGGAGTCGCCGATGGAAATCCCGGTGCGCACCGGTGGGCGGTCTTCGAACCCCGTGATGTAGCGCAGGCCGCCCATGGATTCGCCCACCGCGCCAAACCCCGGCTGGTCTTTCATCGGCCCGGTCTGGCCGAAGCCCGAAAGCCGCACCATCACCAGTTTCGGGTTCAAGGCATGCAGCACCTCCCAGCCCAGGCCGAGCTTTTCCAGCACGCCGGGGCGAAAGTTTTCGATCAGGATGTCGGCTTCGCCGAGCAGTTTTTTCAGGATCGCCAGGCCTTCGGGGTGCTTGAGGTTCAAGGTCAGGGACTTCTTGTTGCGCGCCTGGACGAACCACCACAACGAGGTGCCTTCGTACAGCTTGCGCCACTTGCGCAGCGGATCACCGCCGTCGGGCGATTCGACCTTGATGACTTCGGCACCGAATTCGCCGCAGATGCGCGAGGCGAAGGGCCCGGCGATCAAGGTGCCCAATTCGATGACTTTGACGCCGGCAAGGGGTTTGGCAGTAAGCGACATGGCGGATCCTGTAGGACAAAGGCAGAACGAATAGAGCGTTTTATCATAGGCCAGGGCCGGTCGCCGCAGGTTGATGGTCGGCAATTCGTGGATTGCCTGCGTCATCGGTTAGACTTGCCGCCTTTCCTCGTATCAAGAAGTCCGTTCATGGCCCAGCCGTCCACGACCTACAAGTTTGAACTGAACCTCACCGACCTCGACCGCAATGTGTACGAGAATGTGAAGCAGACCATCGCCCGCCACCCTTCGGAAACCGAAGAGCGCATGACCGTGCGCCTGCTGGCCTACGCGTTCTGGTACAACGAGCTGCTGGCATTTGGTCGTGGTCTGTCAGACGTCGATGAACCTGCGCTGTGGGAAAAGAGCCTGGATGACCGTGTGCTGCACTGGATCGAAGTCGGCCAGCCGGATGCCGATCGCCTGACCTGGTGTTCGCGCCGGACCGAGCGCACCAGCCTGCTGGCCTATGGCAGCCTGCGGGTGTGGGAAGGCAAGGTGATCCCGGCGGTCAAGAACCTGAAGAACGTCAACATCGCCGCCGTACCCCAGGAAGTGCTCGAAACCCTGGCCCAGGACATGCCCCGGGTGATCAAGTGGGATGTGATGATCAGCGAGGGCACGATTTTCGTGACCGACGACCGGGGCCAGCATGAAGTCCAGCTGCAATGGTTGCTGGGCGAGCGCGGTTGAACCGCCCCGGCATCAAGTGAACTCATTGTGGGAGCGAGCTTGCTCGCGAATACGGTAGATCAGTTTGCATTTATGTTGAATGTGCCGCCGCTTTCGCGAGCAAGCCCGCTCCCACACAAGCTCCCTGCCAGAACTTTCACGATTATCCAGAGAAATGTCGTCACCCCATGCGCATAGAACCCCGCCAACTGCCCGACACCCTGCCATTTCTCGGTGACCTGCCGCCCCTGTTGACGCGCCTGTACGCGGCACGCGGCGTACAATCCGAGGCTGAACTGGACAAGAGCCTGGCGCGCCTGATTCCCTTTCAGCAACTCAAGGGGATCGACGCCGCGGTGGATCTGTTGGTGACGGCATTGGAGCAGCGCCAGCGCATCCTGATCGTGGGGGACTTCGATGCCGATGGCGCGACCGCCAGCACCGTGGGGATGCTCGGGTTGCGCCTGCTCGGTGCAGCCCATGTCGATTACCTGGTGCCCAATCGCTTCGAATATGGCTACGGGCTGACCCCGGAAATCGTCGAAGTCGCCCTGGCCCGCGCACCGCAGTTGCTGATCACCGTGGATAACGGCATCTCCAGCGTGGAAGGCGTGGCGGCGGCGAAAGCGGCGGGGCTCCAGGTGCTGGTCACCGACCACCACTTGCCTGGTCTCGAATTGCCGGCGGCCGATGCCATCGTCAATCCGAACCAGCCGGGCTGCGAATTCCCGAGTAAAGCCCTGGCGGGTGTCGGGGTGATTTTTTATGTGCTGATGGCCCTGCGGGCGCGTCTGCGCGGCCTGGGGTGGTATGCCAGCACCCCCCAGCCGAACATCGGCGAATTGCTCGACCTGGTGGCCCTGGGCAGCGTGGCCGACGTGGTGCCCCTGGACGCGAATAACCGGATCCTGGTGCACCAGGGCCTGGAACGGATTCGCGCCGGACGCGCCCGGCCCGGCATCAAGGCGATCCTGGAAGTGGCCAAGCGCGACGCTTCACGGATTACCTCCACCGACCTCGGATTTATCCTCGGGCCGCGTCTGAATGCGGCAGGGCGCCTGGACGACATGAGCCTGGGCATCGAATGCCTGCTCACCGACGACCCGGCCCTGGCGCGGGAGATGGCGGCGCAACTGGACGGCATGAACCAGGACCGCAAGTCCATCGAGCAGGGCATGCAGCGTGAAGCCCTGGCTCAACTCAAGGACCTGCCGGTGGAGTCGATGCCATTCGGTTTGTGCCTCTTCGATCCACAGTGGCACCAAGGGGTCATCGGCATTCTCGCCTCGCGGATGAAAGAGCGCTATTTCCGCCCGACCATCGCCTTTGCCGATGCCGGGGACGGTTTGCTCAAGGGCTCGGGGCGCTCGGTACCGGGCTTTCACATTCGCGATGCGCTGAGCGTGGTGGCGGCGCAGCATCCGACCCTGATCAGCAAGTACGGCGGTCACGCCATGGCGGCGGGGCTGACGTTGCCGGAAGCGAATTTTCCGTTGTTCGCCGAAGCGTTCGACGCGGAAGTGCGCCGGCAATTGCGCGAAGAAGACCTGACCGGCCGGTTGTTGTCGGATGGCACCCTGGCGGTGGAGGAATTCCACCTCGAACTGGCCCGGGCGCTGCGCCATGCCGGTCCCTGGGGCCAGCATTTCCCGGAGCCGATGTTCCATGGCGTGTTCCAGTTGGTCGAACAACGGGTGGTGGGCGAACGGCACCTGAAGGTCATTCTCAAGAGCGAGTGCGGCTCGGTGAAGCTCGACGGCATCGCCTTCGGCATCGACCGCGAGATCTGGCCAAACCCTACCGTGCGCTGGGTGGAACTGGCCTACAAGCTCGACCTCAACGAGTTCCGCGGCCAGGAAACGGTGCAGTTGATGATTGCCCATATCGAACCGCGCTAGCCTCTAGCTGTGAGTTCCTGTGGGAATACTTTCTGTGGCGAGGGGATTTATCCCCGCTGGGCTGCGCAGCAGCCCCAAAATATCCCAGCCCCGAATTTCTTCAGCCAAACGGCATTGGCCGGGTTCACGGCTGCTTCGCAGCCGAACGGGGATAAATCCCCTCGCCACAAAGTCACAGGCCTGATCGAGAGTAATCTGGTCACACCGTCGGTTTTTAAGTTCTGAACCCTCCTGCCTCCCGGGTTGTCGACTAGGCTCTAAGCACTGCTTGATAGCCCTTGTGACGTCTTGTCGATTTTTTGCCCGCGGGGGCGGGTGTTGCACCTTCTTGTCACTCGTCGACTTTTCAAACAGAACCCTGGAGCCTGCCCACTGATTCGAGAGGTGCCCCATGAGTCTGCTGCTGGAACCCTATACCCTTCGCCAATTGACCCTGCCCAATCGCATCGCGGTATCGCCGATGTGCCAGTATTCGAGCACCGATGGCCTGGCCAACGATTGGCACCTGGTGCACTTGGGCAGCCGCGCCGTGGGCGGTGCCGGCCTGGTGTTCACCGAAGCCACCGCCGTGACCGCCGACGGTCGTATCACCGCCCAGGATCTGGGGCTGTGGAGCGATGAACAGATCGAACCCTTGCAACGCATCACCCGGTTCATCACCGCCCAAGGCGCCGTGCCGGGCATACAACTGGCCCATGCAGGGCGCAAGGCCAGCACCTGGCGACCTTGGCTGGGCAAGCATGGCAGCGTCAAACCGGCGGATGGCGGCTGGGTGCCGGTCGGTCCGTCGCCGATTGCCTTCGATCCGCAACACACCCAGCCGGTGCAGTTGGACGAAGGGCAGATCGCCGGGGTGATCCAGGCCTTCGTGGATTCGGCCAGGCGCGCCCTCACGGCCGGTTTCAAGGTGGTCGAGGTCCACGCGGCCCATGGTTATCTGCTGCATCAGTTCCTGTCGCCCTTGAGCAATCAGCGGCGCGATCAATACGGCGGCTCGTTCGAGAACCGCATCCGCCTGGTGCTGCAAGTCACCGAAGCGATCCGGGCCGTATGGCCGCAAGAGCTGCCGGTGTTCGTTCGCGTCTCCGCCACCGATTGGGTCGAGGACGGTTGGAACCCGGATGAAACCGTGGAGTTGGCGCGGCGCTTCAGGGCGCTGGGGGTGGACCTGATCGATGTGTCATCGGGCGGCACGGCCGCCAATGCGGAAATCCCCACCGGCCCGGGTTACCAGACACGCTTCGCCGAGCGGGTGCGCAAGGAGTCGGAAATCGCCACCGGCACCGTCGGCATGATTACCGAGCCGGCCCAGGCCGAACACATTCTGCGCACCTGCCAGGCCGACATCATTTTCCTGGCCCGCGAACTGTTGCGCGATCCGTACTGGGCCCTGCATGCCGATGATGACCTGGGCGGCCGCAAGGCCACGTGGCCGGCGCAGTACCAGCGGGCCACGCATCGGGACCAGCCGATTCATGAGTCGGATTTGCGCGATTGAGTGCCCAGTAAAACAAAAAGCCCCGGTCGTCATTGGCCGGGGCTTTTTCTTATTTGAAATCGTTGGTGCCTGTACTGCCGCCTTCGCGAGCAAGCCCAGGCACCCGATCACTGTCAGGGATACTTGCGCTTATCCGGTGCCGGCGGGAAGTACTGGTACAACCAGGTCTCGCTCAAGGTGCGGTCCTTGGTGCGAATGAACAGGCGCATCTGCACCGGGTCCACCCGGTCATCGGTCGGGTACCAGTCGAAGGTAATGCGGTAACCCTTGATCGCATCCAGCACCAACACATTGAAGTCCTTCACTTCGCCGTGGGAGCAGGTCACCACCGGTTCGATGCCGGTGCCCGGCGGCAGTTGATCGAGGCCGCCGCCGCTGAAGTCCACGGCGAAACGACGTGCCCAGACGGTCGGGTAATGCTCGCCCGGTGCCCAGCCTTCGATGAAACCGCCCATGCCAGAACGGGTGGCGTCGACGTGGGCCAGGTCGGTGCTGACCGGCGGCAACGCGCTCCAGTAGAGCTTATAGCCATAGTTCAGCGAATCACCGGCGGCCACCGGTTTTTTCGGCGTCCAGAACGCGACGATGTTATCCAGGGTCTCTCCGGTGGTAGGAATTTCCAGCAGGTCCACCGAGCCTTCGCCCCACGCCGTCGTCGGTTCGACCCACAGGCTTGGACGCTTGCTGTACCAGTCCACGGTGTCCTGGTAACTGGCAAAGTCGTGGTCGGTCTGCACCAGGCCGAAACCTTTCGGATTGTTGTCGGCGAAGGCATTGAATTGCAGGGTGGCAGGGTTGTTCAACGGACGGCAGACCCACTCGCCGTTGCCGCGCCACATGGCCAGCCGGTCGGAGTCATGGATTTGCGGGTGAATGGTGTCGCACATGCGCCGTTCCACGGTGCCGCAGCTGAACATGCTGGTCATGGGGGCGATACCCAGTTGCTCGATGGCGGTACGGGCATTGATGTGCGCATCGATTTCCATCACCACCCGGGTCGGCTGGCAATCGATGTCGAACCGATAGGCACCGGTGGCGCTGGGGGAGTCGAGCAGGGCGTAGACCACGAAACGGGTGCTGTTCTTGTCCGGGGTTTCGAACCAGAACTTGGTGAAGTCCGGGAATTCCTCACGCTTCTTGGCGTAGGTGTCGATGGCCAGGCCGCGGGCCGACAGCCCGTACTGGCCGCTGGCATCCACGGCGCGGAAATAGCTGGCCCCCAGGAACGAAACGATGTCATGTCGATCCAGCTCCGGCGCCTTGAAGACACGAAAGCCGGCGAAGCCCAGGTCACCCGTCAGTTGCGAGGTGTTGACCGTGGTTTTCTCATAGTTGAACAGTTCCGGACGGAAGTGCACTTCACGAGCCATACGCGTCTTCGGGTCGACGCTGTACATGCGCACCGGCTGCTTGAAACCCATGCCGACGTGGAAGAACTGTGCGTCCAGTTGCCGCCCTTCCAGGTCATTCCATAACGAGTGATTGACGTCGTATTGGATGGCGTTGAACTGCAGTGGCGACATTTGCGCCAGGGTGGGTGGC
This sequence comes from Pseudomonas sp. NFACC37-1, assembly GCF_900101575.1. Classification (NCBI taxonomy): domain Bacteria; kingdom Pseudomonadati; phylum Pseudomonadota; class Gammaproteobacteria; order Pseudomonadales; family Pseudomonadaceae; genus Pseudomonas; species Pseudomonas sp. NFACC37-1. The sequence continues at coordinate 88,599 of NZ_FMUZ01000003.1, forward strand.
AGGACTTGCTTGGTGTCGACGTAGCGGCTTTCGGCCAGCCGCCGGGCCTGATCCTTCAAACCGTTGAAATCGAAGGGACGGGCTTCGCCGTCGGCAGTCTGATCGGCGGCCCAGGCGCGTGCGGCCATGAGCCCGGAGGCCGACAGCCCGGTGTAGGCGGCGAAGGCCATGGAGGCCTTGAGCAGATTCCTGCGGTGCATAAATACAACCTTTCTCGAAACAATCCCGCGCCGATCCTGGCAACAAAGACTGATAAAGGAGTTCGGACATGCCTTTGGCCAAACGCTACGAACGTTAGAACAGATGCCTGAGAGCTGGATCGGTTCACCGAGGCGCAAAATCATAGGGGAAATACGGGCTTTGAGAGCAGGGAAAGCGTGGCTTGGTCAAATTTTCTTACAGTTATTTCTTTTTTTATGTCGATTCCAACTTTTTTTGACTAATTACTCTAAAACTCCCTTTTCACGCTTTGAATCCTCCCTATTCTTTAGCGTGATAGACGATCTAACCCGGGTTCAGACGGCGCTATCAGGTCAACCTCGACGTAAGAAGGACAACTCATGACAAAAATACAGGGCATTACCGAAATGCTGGGGATCTTTCCAGGCCTGACCAACCCGCGCAGGACACGCCGGCTCAGCCTTGAAGAATTGAGGCTGGTGGAGCGTTATCGGGAGTTGTCGGAAAACGACCGCATCGCCATGCGCTACCTGGTGGATGCGATGAGGAGTGTTTCGCGGTTTTGAAGCGTGGCGCAGGTGAGCGGTCGGGGCAGGCGCGCCGGCCGACATCACTCCACCGACCAGTCCTGGGGACGTTCGGTGCGCTGGTGCAGTATCCGCAGGACTTGCAGTTGTCCCTGCTCGAGCCGGTACGGGGCAACGAACGGGTAGCGTGTCAGCACCAGCTCTCGAATATCGGGAACGACCGAAGGACGGCCCGAGCCGGGAAAGCGTTGCAGTTGGCGCAATGTCTCCAGGATGGCGAGGATGACCTCATCGGCGCCTTCTGCGCCGATAGCGCTTTGGTAATGTTCGTGGATCGAGTCGAGGTCACTCTGTGCTTTGTCGGTCAGTACGATGCTCGGCACGCTTTGCCCACTTAGCCTTCACGGCGTCCAGATCGGTCAGGTTTCCAGCGTCGGCATCGGCCATGCCTTCGCTGATGGCTTGCAGATGCCAGGATTCGGCTTCCACATATCGAACCAGTGCACGCTTGAGGTGATATTGGCGGTCGCGGTCGGTGGCGGCAGCCAGCAAGTCCAGCTGTTGGGCCAGACCTTCTTCCACACGAAAGGACAAAACGGGCGAGGCCATGGCTGATCTCCAAGGTGTATACGTTGTAGACACCCTAGGTGCTGCCAGGATTTCCGTCAACCGGCGGGCGTGCACCGATCGACGAAAACCTTAGCAGGACGAACGCCGGGCAGGCGCGAGCATGTGTTGCCAACGTTGTCTTGTCGTCAATGCTTGAACATCACATGCCGCACCACCGTGTAATCCTCCAGCCCATACATGGACATGTCCTTGCCATAGCCGGAACGTTTCTGACCGCCATGGGGCATTTCGCTGACGAGCATGAAGTGGGTGTTCACCCAGGTGCAGCCATATTGCAGGCGTGCCGACAGGCGATGGGCACGGCCGACATCGCTGGTCCAGACCGATGAAGCCAGGCCGTAGTCCGAGTCGTTGGCCCAGGCCAGCACTTGCGCTTCGTCTAGGAACGGGGTGACGGACACCACCGGCCCGAAGACTTCCCGGCGGACGATTTCGTCATCCTGCTGGGCGTCGGCCAGCACCGTCGGTTCGAAGAAGAACCCGTTGCCGTCCACCGCCTTGCCACCGGTGACCAGGCGGATATGCGGCTGGGCGATGGCCCGCTCGACGAAAGCGGCCACGCGGTCGCGGTGCTGGGCGGTGATCAGCGGGCCCATCTCGGTGTCGGATGCGGTTTGCAGGCCGTACTTGATGCTGCCCACCGCGGCGCCGAGTTTCTCGACGAATTGTTCGTAGATGCCTTGCTGGGCATAGATGCGGCAGGCGGCGGTGCAGTCCTGGCCGGCGTTGTAGAAACCGAAGGTGCGGATGCCTTCCACGGCCGCGTCGATGTCGGCATCGTCGAAGATGATCACCGGGGCTTTGCCGCCCAGCTCCATGTGCATGCGCTTGACGCTGTCGGACGTGCTGGAAATGATGTTCGAGCCGGTGGCGATGGATCCGGTCAGCGACACCATGCGCACTTTCGGGTGGGTGACCAGCGGGTTGCCGACGGTCTGCCCACGACCGAAGATCACGTTGAGTACGCCGGCCGGGAAAATCTCCGACGCCAGTTCCGCCAGGCGCAGGGCCGTGAGCGGGGTCTGCTCCGACGGCTTGAGCACCACGGTATTGCCTGCGGCCAGGGCTGGGGCGATTTTCCAGGCGACCATCATCAGCGGGTAGTTCCACGGCGCGATGGAGGCGATGACGCCCACCGGGTCGCGACGGATCATCGAAGTGTGCCCCGGCAGGTACTCGCCGCCCGCCGAACCGCTCATGCAGCGGCTGGCACCGGCAAAGAAGCGGAACACGTCGGCAATCGCCGGAATTTCGTCGTTCAGCGCGGCGCCAAGGGGTTTGCCGCAGTTGTCCGACTCCAGCTTCGCCAGTTCTTCGCCGTGGGCTTCGATGGCGTCGGCCAGCTTGAGCAGCAACAGGGAACGGTCCTTGGGCGCAACCTGCGACCAGCTGTCGAAGGCGCTGTCGGCCGCACGGACGGCGGCATCGACCTGGGCTTCGCTGGCCTCGTTGATTTCCACCAGCACTCGCCCCAGCGAGGGGTTAAACACGGCCTGGCCGGGGCCTTCGCCGTTCACCAGGTGGCCGTTGATCAGCAGTTTGGTTTGCATGTCCAAGTCCTCTTGAGTTTTGTTTGTTGTCTGGGTGGGAGCGGGCTTGCTCGCGAATGCGGTATGTCATCCAATATTTGCACCGCCTGACACGCCGCTTTCGCGAGCAAGCCCGCTCCCACAAGGGATCCGGTTCCACAGTGACATTTATTTCCCGCCGCTACCGGCCACGCTCTCACCCCCGCGGGTCAGGTAATACGCGCCCAATATCGGCAACATCGTGACCATCATCACCAGCATCGCCACCACGTTAGTCACCGGCACGTCGCGCGGGCGGCTGAGCTGGTTGAGCAGCCACAGCGGCAGGGTGCGTTCGTGGCCCGCGGTGAAGGTGGTGACGATGATTTCGTCGAACGACAGCGCGAAGGCCAGCATCCCACCGGCCAGCAGTGCCGACCCCAGGTTAGGCAGGATGATGTAGCGAAAGGTCTGCCAGCCGTCGGCGCCCAGGTCCATCGAGGCCTCGATCAGGCTGTGGGAGGTGCGGCGCAGGCGGGCGATCACGTTGTTGTAGACGATCACCACGCAGAAGGTGGCGTGGCCGACGACGATGGTGAACATCCCCGGTTCGATGCCCAGGGTCTTGAAGGTCGCCAGCAGGGCAATGCCGGTGATGATCCCCGGCAAGGCAATCGGCAGGATCAGCATCAGCGAAATGCCCTGTTTGCCGAAGAACTCGCGACGGTACAGCGCCGCCGAAGCCAGGGCGCCGAGCACCATGGCGATCAGCGTGGCGATGGCCGCGACCTGCAACGACAGCTTGATCGCCTCCAGCACATCCGGGCGCGAGAAGGCGACGCTGAACCACTTCAGGGTCAGGCCCTTGGGGGGGAAACTGAAGGCCGCGTCCTCGGTGTTGAAGGCATAGAGGAAGATGATCAGGATCGGGAAATGCAGGAACACCAGCCCGCCCCACGCCGCGATCCGCAAGCCCCACGAGGCTCGGTCTTGAGAGTCAGAGCGCATCGAAAGCTCCCAGTCGCTTGACGATGGATAGATAGACCGCGATCAGCACGATAGGCACCAGCGTGAACGCCGCGGCCATGGGCATGTTGCCGATGGCGCCTTGCTGGGCGTAGACCATGCTGCCGACGAAGTAACCCGGCGGGCCCACCAACTGGGGCACGATGAAATCCCCCAGGGTCAGCGAGAAGGTGAAGATCGAGCCGGCGGCAATGCCCGGGATCGACAGCGGCAGGATCACCTGCGTGAACGTCTGGCGTGGCCTGGCGCCCAGGTCCGCCGAGGCTTGCAGCAGCGAGGGCGGCAGGCGCTCCAGGGACGCCTGGATCGGCAGGATCATGAACGGCAGCCAGATGTAGACGAACACCAGGAAACGCCCCAGGTGTGAGGTGGACAAGGTGCTGCCCCCCACGCCGGGGATCCCCAGTACGAACTGCAACACCGGCCCCAGGCCCAGGTGCTGGACGAACCACTGTGCAACGCCGCCCTTGGCCAGCAGCAGCGTCCAGGCATAGGCCTTGACGATATAGCTGGCCCACATCGGCAGCATCACCGCGATGTAGAAAAACGCCTTGGTCTTGCCGCGGGTGTAGCGCGCCATGTAGTACGCAATCGGGAATGCGACGATGGCGCTGGCGATGGACACCGCTATCGCCATGCTCAGGGTGCGCAAAATGATGTCGAAGTTCGACGGTTGGAACAGCGCCGCGAAATTCGCCAGAGTCAGGTCCGGCGTGACCGCCATGGTGAAGTCGTCGAAGGTGTAGAACCCCTGCCACAGCAAGGTCAGCAGCGAGCCGAGGTAGATCGCGCCGAACCAGAGCAGCGGCGGCACCAGCAACATCGACAAGTACAGGTTGGGCCGTCGGTACAGCAGGTTGGCAAAGCGCCGCAGCGGCGAACCGGGCGCAGGCGCTTGGGTGATGGTGAGGGTGTTCATCTCACACCTCGCCGCTGACGGTGTCGTGCAGCGCGACCATCGCCTCACGGGCCCAGCGAACGCTGAGGGGCTGGCCGGTCTGGTGCCGGACTGTGTTGTCGAGCCACTGGGTGTTGGCCTGGCTGAGGTTCAGGGTCTGGCCGTTGGCAAGTTTCAACTCGTAGCGTGTGGCGCTGCCCTGGTACTGGATGTCGTGCAGCAGGCCGTGGACCTCGATCTCATCGCTGGCCAACGGGCCCTCGGCGAAACGCACGTGTTCCGGGCGGATCGAGAACGGCTGTGGATAACCACTCAGTTCCCGGGCCAGCTCCCCACGAATCACGTTGGAGGTGCCGACGAATTCGGCGACGAAGGTGGTCGCCGGTTTCATGTACAGGTTGCGTGGGGTATCGACCTGTTCGATGCGGCCCTTGTTGAACACCGCCACGCGATCGGACATCGACAGCGCTTCGGTCTGGTCGTGGGTGACGAAAATGAAGGTGATGCCCAGCTGGCGTTGCAGCTTCTTCAATTCGCCCTGCATCTGTTCGCGCAGCTTCAGGTCCAGAGCGCCCAAGGGTTCGTCCAGCAACAACACCCGCGGACGGTTGACTAGCGCCCGGGCCAGGGCCACGCGTTGGCGTTGGCCGCCGGACAGCTGGACCGGCTTGCGTTCGCCATAGCCACCCAAGGCCACCATCTCCAAGGCTTCGTTGGCGCGCTGGATGCGTTCGGCCTTGGCGACGCCTTTGACTTTCAAGCCGTAGGCCACGTTGTCGCGTACGTTCATGTGGGGGAAGAGGGCGTAATCCTGGAAAACGGTGTTGACGTCCCGCTGGTACGGCGCGAGCCCGGTGGCTTCTTCACCGTGGATGCGAATCGAGCCGGCACTGGGTTGCTCGAACCCGGCGATCAGCCGCAGGCAGGTGGTCTTGCCCGAGCCGGACGGACCCAGCATGGAAAAGAACTCGCCGTCCTGGATATCAATGGAGACCCGGTCAACGGCTTTCACATCGCCGAACTGACGGGATACCTGGGTGAACTGGACTGCAAGCGTCATGGTGCGGGGCTCCAAAAAGCGGGGCTTATGTTCTGAGTTATCGGGCACGGACCTGTGGCGAGGGGATTTATCCCCGCTGGGCTGCGAAGCAGCCCCAAAGCAGTCGACTCAGTCTGCCTGATAGTCAGAGGCGTCAGTTTTGGGGGCGCTTCGCGCCCCAACGGGGATAAATCCCCTCGCCACAAGAGCAGATGTTCATCTGCTATTTTCATGCGACTGAAGGGACTTACCGCCCACCCATGATCGCAATGTAGTCCTGGGTCCAGCGGCTGTACGGCACGAACTTGCCGCCCTCGGCCTGTGGGGTTTTCCAGAAGGCGATCTTGTCGAACTGATCGAAGCCGTTGGTCTTGCAGCCTTCGGCGCCCAGCAGTTCGCTGCCCTTGCACGCTGCCGGCACCGCAGGCAAGGAGCCAAACCACGCGGCCACGTCACCCTGGACTTTCGGTTGCAGCGACCAGTCCATCCACTTGTACGCGCAGTTGGGATGCTTGGCCTCGGCGTGGAGCATCGTTGTATCGGCCCAGCCGGTGGCGCCTTCTTTCGGAATGGTCGAGGCGATCGGTTGCTTCTCGTTCATCAGGCCGTTGACCTGATACGGCCAGGCACCGGACGCCACCACGCCTTCGTTCTTGAAATCGCTCATTTGCACGGTGGTGTCGTGCCAGTAGCGGTGAATCAGCGGCTGCTGAGCCCTCAGCAATTCCAGCACGGCCTTGTATTGCGCTTCGTCGAGCTGGTACGGGTCCTTGATGCCCAGCTCAGGCTTGGCGGTCTTGAGGTACAGCGCCGCGTCTGCGATGTAGATCGGGCCGTCGTAGGCTTGCACGCGGCCTTTGTTCGGCTTGCCGTCCGGCAGGTCCTGGGCATTGAACAGCACGCTCCAACTGGTGGGCGCCTGCTTGAACACGTCGGTGTTGTACATCAGCACATTCGGGCCCCATTGATACGGGGTGCCGTAGGTCTGCTGGTTGACCACGTACCACGGCGCATCCTTCAGGCGCGGGTCGAGATTCTTCCAGTTGGCGATCAGCGCGGTGTTGATCGGCTGCACGCGCTTGCCGGCAATCAGCCGCAACGAGGCGTCGCCGGAGGCGGTGACCAGGTCATAGCCGCCCTTGGTCATCAGGCTGACCATTTCGTCGGACGTGGCGGCGGTTTTCACATTGACCTTGCAGCCGGTTTCTTTCTCGAAACCGCTGACCCAGTCGTAGGCCTTGTCGCTTTCGCCGCGTTCGATGTAACCCGGCCAGGCAACGATATCCAGTTGACCTTCGCCGGCACCGACGGCCTTGAGCGGTTCGGCGGCCTGGAGGCTGACGCTGGTCAGCAGCGCCGTTGTGAGTGCACTGAGCAATACGGTCTTGTGCGCGTACATGGAAATCCCTCTTGCTTTAATTGTGGTAGGGGCAGTTGAGAGGCGTGTCGCTGATTGTTGTTTTAGCTTAGCCGCAAGCTTCAAGCTTCAAGCTTCAAGCCATGCATTGCTGTTGCTTGCAGCTTGCAGCTTGCAGCTCAAAGCTCCCAACTATGTCGGGCCATGATGTGGCGCACCACGCTGTAGTCCTGGAGTGAATCGCTGGACAGGTCTTTCCCGTAACCCGAACGTTTCAGGCCGCCGTGGGGCATTTCGCTGACCAGCATGAAATGGCTGTTGATCCAGGTGCAGCCGTATTGAAGCCGCGCCGCCACCTGCATGGCCTTGTCCAGGTTCTGCGTCCACACCGAGGAGGCCAGGCCGTATTCGGAATCGTTGGCCCAGTCCACCGCCTGGCTGAGTTCGTCGAAACGGGTCACGGTGACGACCGGGCCGAACACCTCGCGCTGGACGATTTCATCGCTTTGCTTGCAGCCGGCCAGCAGCGTCGGTTGGTAATAGAAACCGGCGCCGGAATGCACCGCCGCGCCGGTGATGCGTTCGATGTGCGGCTGGCCGAGGGCGCGCTCGACAAAACTGGCCACGCGGTCGCGCTGGCGGGTGCTGATCAGCGGGCCGATCTCGTTGTCGGCATCGCGCTTGCCGGCAAAGCGCAGGCTGCTGACCGCTGCGCCGAGTTCGGCCACCAGGCGGTCGTGAATCCCGTCCTGGGCGTAGATCCGGCACGCCGCGGTGCAATCCTGCCCGGCGTTGTAATAGCCGTAGGTGCGCACGCCTTCGACCACGGCCTGGATGTCGGCGTCGTCGCACACGATCACCGGCGCCTTGCCGCCCAGTTCCAGGTGGGTGCGCTTGAGGGTTTTCGCCGCCGCCTGGAGGATCTTCTGCCCGGTGACGATGTCGCCGGTCAGCGAGACCATGCGCACTTTCGGGTGGCTGACCAGATGGCTGCCCACACCTTCGCCACCCCCGCAAATGATATTGATGACGCCTCGCGGCAGGATCCTGGCCAGTGCCGGCGCCAGCGCCAGGATCGACAGCGGCGTATGTTCCGATGGCTTGAACACCAGCGTATTGCCCGCGGCCAGGGCTGGGGCGATTTTCCAGGCGGCCATCATGATCGGGTAATTCCACGGTGCAATGGACGCCACTACGCCAATCGGGTCGCGGCGCACCATGCTGGTGTAGCCGGGCAGGTATTCGCCACTGAGCTGGCCGGTCTGACAGCGCACGGCGCCGGCGAAGAAACGGAACACATCCACCGTGGCGCTCAGATCATCCTGGCGCGCCAGGTGCAGCGGCTTGCCGCAGTTCAGGGATTCGAGGCGGGCCAGCTCATCGGCGTTCTTTTCGATGGCGCTGGCGATGTCCAGCAACAGGTTCGAGCGTTGTTGCGGCGTGGTGCGCGACCAGCCGTCGAAGGCGCGATGGGCGGCGAGGATCGCGGCTTCCACCTGTTCGGTGCTGGCCTCGGCGATGTGAGCCACCACCTCACCAGTGGCCGGGTTGAGGATCGGCTCGACAAGACCTTCACCGGCAACGAGCTCTCCGTCGATCAGCAACGCGGTGCACAAGGGGGGTTGCGTGCCAGCCATGTCCGATTTCTCTTTTTATATCGGTTGAAACACAGAACCTGTGGGAGCGAGCTTGCTCGCGATGGCCGTCTATCCATCGACAATTGCTTTAATGACACTCCGCCATCGCGAGCAAGCTCGCTCCCACAAGGGATTGTGCTGATGCAGCAAGACTAGTGCTCAGCCCCGAGGCCGACAAATTCGAAATTCTCAAGGCTGCGTTCGATTAAATAGATGGCTTGCGCCCGCCATGAGGTTGTTCCCGGGCGACGGCCAGGAACGGGTCGACCGACGCCGGTCGCGCCGTGCCCCGGCGCCAGGCCAGGCCTACGTCGAGGGTCTGGTTGAGGTCGGCGATCGGCCGGGCTTCGATGATGTCGCCTTCCAGCGACCAGGGGCGGTAGGTCATGTCCGGCTGGATCGACACGCCCAATCCAGCCGCCACCAGGCTGCGCACCGCTTCGGTCGAGGCGGTGCGCAGGGTGATCCTCGGTTGCAGGCCGGCGCCGCGCCACAGGCGTTGGGCGTTGCGGTCCATTTCATCGACGTTCAGCTGGATCAGCGGTTCGCGGGCCACGTCGGCCAGGTTGATGCTGTCGTGTTCCAGCAGTGGGTGCTGTGCCGGCAACCACAAGCGGTATGGCGAATGGGTCAGGACTTCGGTCTGCAACGCGTGGCGGTCTTCCAGGTTGGACAGGATCAGCACCCCGACATCGATTTCGCCGCTGACCAGCAAATGCTCGATGTACGGCCGTTCGTCCTCCATCACGCGGATCTCCACGTTGGGGTAGGCACGCTGGAAACGGGTGAGCAGGTCCGCCAGGTAATAGCCGGCGACCAGGCTGGTGACGCCAATGGTGACTTGGCCGGCCACCTGATCGGTGCTTTGTTGCAGGCTGCGCTTGGCGTTGTCGACAGTGGCCAGGATCAAATGGGCCTGGCGCAGGAATTGATGGCCCTGGTGGGTCAGGGTCATGCCCTTGGCGTGGCGGCTGAACAGGCTGACGCCGATGTCCTGCTCCAGTTGCTGGATTGCCAGGGTCAGGGTGGACTGGGAAATGAACGCCGTTTGCGCAGCCGCGGAGATGGAGCCGGTTTCGGCCACGGCGATGAAGTGGCGGATCTGACGCAGGGTCATCATGGGCGTATACCCGGTGGGTGATTTTTATCGATGTGCTGGAGTGTATATCGTTTTTTTAGAAGGGTAGGTGAGTGCTTCTTTGAATGAGCCAGGCAACATCTGGAAGCAATCTCGCCTGCGGCGTCAGGGCACTTTCGATCTAGGCTGGGGGCCTTACGTTGACCCGACAATGTGGAGGCAACAAATGAACACCCGTGGATTGCTCGATCAGCTTCTCAAGTCCGGCCAGGAAATGTTGCAGAACAAGGCTGGCGGTTCACAGGGCAAGTCGTCCGGCGGCCTGGGCGGGTTGCTCGGCGGCTCCGGCAACCTGGGCGGGATGCTTTCCGGCGCGGGCGGTGGGGCCCTGGCCGCTGGGGCCATGGGCTTGTTGCTGGGTAACAAGAAAGCGCGCAGCTTCGGTGGCAAGGCCCTGGCCTACGGTGGCCTGGCTGCCTTGGGCGTGATCGCCTACAAAGCCTATGGCAACTGGCAGGCCCAACAGGGCACCGCGCCGAAAACCGAACCGCAGACCCTCGACCGCGTGCCCCCGGCGCAGGTGGAACAGCATAGCCAGGCGATCCTCAAGGCCCTGGTGGCGGCGGCCAAGGCCGACGGTCATGTGGACGAGCGGGAGCGGCAGTTGATCGAGGGTGAATTCACCAAGCTCGACAACGACCAGGAGCTGCAACACTGGCTGCACGCCGAGCTCAACAAACCCCTGGACCCCACCGACGTCGCCCGCGCCGCCAGCACCCCGGAAATAGCCGCGGAAATGTACATCGCCAGTGTGATGCTGGTGGACGAGGAAAACTTCATGGAGAAGTCCTACCTCGACGAACTGGCCCGCCAACTCAAGCTGGAGCCGGGGTTGAAGGTAGAACTGGAAAAGCAGGTGCGCCAGGCGACTGCCTAAACAGCCCCAACGCTATTTCCTGTGGGAGCGAGCTTGCTCGCGATGGCGCCCGGTCAGTCACAGCGTTTTTGACTGGTACACCGCTATCGCGAGCAAGCTCGCTCCCACAGTGGTTTTGTAGTGTCTGGCAGTTCTGTGTCCAACGCATTTCCTGTGGGGGCGAACCTCGACCTGGTCAAAATCCTCCCACGCCGCCATACAGACGCCACGCCGCCCTCGGCTATACTCCCCAGCATTTCAAGTGCCCGAGGTTTTACTGTGAAGAATTGGACATTGCGCCAACGCATCCTGGCGAGTTTTGCGGTGATCATCGCCATTATGCTGCTGATGGTGGTTGTCTCGTATTCACGGTTGTTGAAGATCCAGGACAGTGGCGAAAAGGTCCGGACCGACGCGGTGCCAGGGGTGTATTTCAGTTCGATGATCCGCGGTGGCTGGGTCGACAGCTATGTCCTGACCCAACAGATTGTCGGCCTCTCGGGGAACCGGGAAATCACCGCCGAGGACAAGGCTCGCTATCAGGGTTTCGAGCAGCACCTGCGCGAAGAGATACAGAACTACCAGAAGTTGATCCAGAACCCCGCCGACCAAGCCTCGTTCGACGAGTTCGAGGCCTTCCACCTGGCGTTCAATCAGGCGGTGGCAAAGGTCCTGGACTTGTACCAGCGCAAGGACTACGAGGGCGCACGGCTGGCGCTGGAGAAAGACCTGACGCCCGCATGGATCGGTGGCCGCGGGCATTTGAATCAGATCATCGAGCGCAATCGCGAGCTGGCGCAAAGCGCCACCCAGACCATTGGCGATGCGGTGACGGCGGCCAAGGTCGCCATGGGCCTGTCGTTCCTGGTCGCACTGATCGTCGCCGTACTGTGCGGGCTGTTGTTGATGCGGGCGATCATGGCGCCGATGAATCGCATCGTCGAGATCCTCGCGATCATGCGCAGCGGAGACCTGAGCGGGCGCCTGAACCTGGCGCGCAAAGACGAATTCGGCGCCGTGGAAACCGGCTTCAACGACATGATGGCTGAACTGACCTCGCTGGTGTCCCAGGCCCAGCGCTCTTCCGTGCAGGTCACCACCTCGGTCACCGAGATCGCCGCCACCTCGCGCCAGCAACAGGCCACGGCCACCGAAACCGCTGCCACCACCACCGAGATCGGCGCGACGTCCCGGGAGATCGCCGCCACCTCCCGGGACCTGGTGCGCACCATGACCGAAGTCTCCACCGCCGCCGACCAGGCTTCGGTGGCCGCCGGCTCCGGCCAGCAGGGCCTGGCGCGCATGGAGGAAACCATGCATTCGGTGATGGGCGCCGCCGACCTGGTGAACGCCAAGCTGGCGATCCTCAACGAGAAGGCCGGCAACATCAACCAGGTGGTGGTGACCATCGTCAAAGTGGCCGACCAGACCAACCTGCTGTCCCTCAACGCGGCCATCGAGGCCGAGAAGGCCGGTGAGTACGGGCGCGGTTTCGCCGTGGTGGCCACGGAAGTGCGGCGCCTGGCGGACCAGACTGCCGTGGCGACCTATGACATCGAGCAGATGGTGCGTGAGATCCAGTCCGCCGTATCGGCGGGTGTGATGGGCATGGACAAGTTCTCCGAAGAAGTGCGCCGAGGCATGGCCGAAGTGCAGCAGATCGGCGAGCAACTGTCGCAGATCATCCATCAGGTCCAGGCCCTGGCCCCGCGTGTATTGATGGTCAACGAAGGCATGCAGGCCCAGGCCACCGGCGCGGAGCAGATCAATCACGCCTTGGTGCAACTGGGCGATGCCAGCAGCCAGACCGTGGATTCCCTGCGCCAGGCCAGTTCCGCCATCGACGAGCTGAGCCAGGTCGCCGTGGGGCTGCGCAGCGGCGTCTCGCGTTTCAAAGTCTGATGGGCGAAATCGATACCCGGCGTGGTGCCGCACCGACGGCCCGCCAGTCGTTGTTCCTGGTGTTCTGCATCGGCAATGAACGGTACGCCCTGCAGGCCATCGATGTGGTGGAGGTGCTGCCGCGCTTGCCCCTCAAACCGATTGCCCGGGCGCCGTCCTGGGTGGCGGGGGTGTTTGCCTGGCGCGGCACGATGGTGCCGGTGATCGACCTGTGCGCCCTGACATTCGGCCAGAATGCCGAGGCCCGGACCAGTACGCGATTGGTGCTGGTGCGTTATCAAAGCGACGGGCAACAGGCCGGGCACGTGCTGGGATTGATCCTGGAACAGGCGACCGACACCGTGCGTTGTGATCCGGCCGATTTCAAACCCTATGGCCTGGATAACCGGCAGGCGCGGTACCTCGGCCCCGTACGCGAGGATGCCCACGGATTGCTGCAATGGGTGCGGGTCAATGATCTGCTCGACGAGTCCGTTCGGGCGCTGCTGTTTCCTGCGCCGCCGCTGGACCTCGACGACCTCGGGGCAACGCCATGAACAACGATCAGCGTTTTTTCGATTTTCTCAAGGAGCGCATCGGCCTCGATGTGACCTCCGTCGGCACCGCGATCATTGAGCGGGCCGTGCGCCAACGCATCAGTGCCGTGCCCGGGCGAACCGCCGATGAATACTGGCAGGCCCTGCAGCATTCGGCCCCGGAGCAGCAGGCGCTGATCGAAGCGGTGATCGTCCCGGAGACCTGGTTCTTCCGCTATCCCGAATCCTTCGCGACCCTCGCCAGGCTGGCCGTCAAGCGCCTGGCCGAGATCAAGCACCTGCGTGCGCTGCGCATCCTCAGCTTGCCGTGCTCCACGGGCGAAGAGCCGTATTCCATCGCCATGGCCTTGCTCGACGCGGGCCTGGGGCCACATCAGTTCAAGGTCGACGGCCTGGACGTCAGCCCGCTGTCGGTGGCGCGGGCCAAGGACGCGCGCTACGGCAAAAACTCCTTCCGTGGCGCCGACCTGGGTTTTCGCGAACGGCATTTCGATTTCGCGGACGAGGGTTACCGCCTCAGCGAACGGGTGCGTGAACAGGTGCGCTTGCAGGTGGGCAACCTGTTGGATCCGGCCTTGCTGGTGAACGAGGCGCCTTACGATTTTGTGTTCTGTCGCAACTTGCTGATCTATTTCGACCAGCCGACCCAGCAGCAGGTGTTCGAGGTGCTCAAGCGCCTGACCCATCAGGACGGTGTGCTGTTTATCGGCCCCGCCGAGGGCAGCTTGCTGGGACGCCTGGGCATGCGCTCGATCGGGATAGCCCAATCGTTCGCCTTCAGCCGCCACGGGGCTGCGGAGCCTCAACCGTTGCCAGCGTTGATGCCGCCGCCGTTGCCGGTTCGTCAGCCGCCGCCCCGGGTCGTTGCGCCGGTGATTCGGCCGCGGCCGTTTGCCGCGAACGTCACGCCGATTGCCCCGCCCAAGAGCAGCGACGCCGCGACCTTGCTGGCCAATATCGCCGCCCTGGCCAACGGTGGCGAAAGCGCCGAGGCCCGCGGGGCGTGCGAAGAGTATTTGCGCAGCCATGCGCCGAACGCCCAGGTGTTCTATTGGCTGGGCCTGCTCAGCGACATGGCCGGCAGTGCACTTGAAGCCCAGGGTTTTTATCGCAAGGCGCTTTATCTTGAACCGCAACACGCCGAGGCCCTGGTGCATCTGGCGGCGCTGCTGGCTTCCCAGGGAGACGCGGCCGGAGCCCGTCGATTGCAGGAACGCGCCGCCCGTAGCGGGCGCACGGTAGACAGTGAGCACAAACGATGAGCGGTTCGGCTTCTTACAACGTCACCCATGACGATGCCCAGGCAATCGATGATTGCTGGAACCGCATCGGAGTGCATGGCGATAAATCCTGTCCACTGTTGGTCGAGCATATCCACTGCCGCAATTGCTCGGTGTATTCGGCGGCGGCCACCCGGCTGCTCGACCGTTATACCTTGCCGCAGGATCAACGGGACTTGTCGCCGGCCCCAGTGGACAATGATGTGGTCACACGCTCGCTGCTGATGTTCCGTCTCGGCGAGGAGTGGCTGGGCCTGACGACACGCAGCCTGGTGGAAGTGGCACCGTTGCAGCCGATCCACTCGTTGCCCCACCAACGCTCGCGGGCCTTGCTGGGCGTGGCGAATGTGCGCGGGGCGCTGGTGGCCTGCCTGTCGCTGGCGGAGCTGTTGGACCTGGAGCCCGGGGCGGCGGTTGCCGGTACACGGGTCATGCCGCGCATGTTGATTGTCGCGGCCAAGGGCGGGCCGGTGGTGGTGCCGGTGGATGAGGTGGACGGCATCCACGCCATCGATGAGCGCATCCTGGCGAGCGCTTCGCCATCGGCGGGCAAGTACACCCGTGGCGTGTTGCCCTACAAAGGCCGCAGCCTGCGCTGGCTGGATGAAGAACAGCTGCTGTCCGCCGTGGCCCGGAGCCTGTCATGACCCCTGACCAGATGCGCGACGCTTCGTTGTTGGAACTGTTCAGCCTGGAGGCCGAAGCCCAGGTCCAGGTGCTGAGCACTGGCTTGCTGGCCTTGGAGCGCGATCCGAACCAGGCCGATTACCTCGAGTCGTGCATGCGCGCGGCGCATTCCCTCAAGGGCGCGGCACGGATTGTCGGGGTGGATGCCGGCGTCAGCGTGGCCCACGTCATGGAAGATTGCCTGGTCGGTGCCCAGGAGCGGCGCCTGATGCTGGGGCCCGAGCACATCGACGCCTTGCTGCAAGGTACCGACCTGCTGACGCGCATCGCTACGCCGGGCAACAACGTCGGAGCCCCGGACGTCGACGCCTATGTGGCGTTTATGGGGCGTTTGCTCGACCCCAGCGCTGCGCAACTGCAGGCGCCGGTACCGACAAGCCTCGAGGTGCCTTTCGATCCCGTCAGTGTCGAGCGGCTCGTTCCGGAACCGTTCGCGGCACCGGAGCCGGCTTCGAAGAATAAACGGGTCACCGAAGGCGGCGAGCGGGTCTTGCGGGTCACGGCCGAACGCCTCAACAGCTTGCTCGATCTGTCGAGCAAGTCCTTGGTCGAGACCCAGCGCCTCAAGCCCTGGCTGGCGACGCTGCAACGGCTCAAGCGCCAGCAAGGCACTGGCTTGCGCGCCCTTGAAGAGCTGAACGTGCACCTCAAGGACCATGCCTTGAGCCTGCAGGCCCAGGAAGCCCTTGGCGATGCCCGCCGCTTGCTCGCCGAGACCCAGCAGTTGCTGGCGCAGAAAACCGCCGAGCTGGATGAGTTCGCCTGGCAGGCCAGTCAGCGGGCGCAGGTGCTGTACGACACGGCGCTGGCCTGTCGCATGCGGCCGTTCGCCGATGTGCTGTCGGGGCAGGTACGGATGGTCCGTGACCTGGGCCGCAGCTTGGGCAAGCAGGTGCGCCTGGAGATCGAAGGCGAGAAAACCCAGGTCGACCGCGATGTGCTGGAAAAGCTCGAAGCGCCACTGACCCACTTGCTGCGCAACGCCGTGGACCACGGCATCGAAGCCCCGGAGCAACGGATACTGGCCGGCAAGCCCGCCGAAGGCCTGATCCGCCTGCGTGCTTCTCATCAGGCTGGTCTGCTGGTCTTGGAGTTGGCGGACGACGGCGCAGGGGTGGACCTGGAGCGGGTGCGCCGCAGCATTGTCGAGCGCGCGCTTTCCCCTGAGCAAACAGCCGCCAGCCTGAGCGAAGACGAACTGCTGACCTTCCTGTTCCTGCCCGGTTTCAGCCTGCGCGACAAAGTCACTGAAGTGTCCGGGCGTGGCGTCGGCCTGGACGCCGTCCAGCACATGGTCCGGCAGTTGCGCGGGGCGGTGGTGCTGGAGCAGGCGGCGGGCGAGGGCAGTCGTTTCCATCTCGAGGTGCCGCTGACGCTGTCGGTGGTGCGCAGCCTGGTGGTGGAGGTCGGCAATGAGGCGTACGCCTTTCCCCTGGCCCACATCGAACGCATGTGCGACCTGGCGCCGGAAGACATCGTCCAGGTCGAAGGGCGTCAGCATTTCTGGCACGAAGGCCGGCATATCGGCTTGGTCGCCGCCAGCCAGTTGCTCAATCGCCCGTCGACGCAGAACAGCGGCCAGACCCTCAAGGTCGTGGTGATCCGCGAGCGCGAGACGATCTACGGGGTGGCGGTGGAGCGGTTCATCGGCGAGCGAACCCTGGTGGTCCTGCCCCTGGACGAACGCCTGGGCAAGGTCCAGGACATTTCCGCCGGGGCCCTGCTCGACGATGGCTCGGTGGTGTTGATTATCGATGTCGAAGACCTGCTGCGCTCGGTGGAAAAGTTGCTCGATACCGGGCGCCTGGAGCGCATCGCCCGGCAGAACCAGGCCCAGGCCCCGCGCAAGCGGATCCTGGTGGTGGACGATTCCCTGACCGTGCGCGAGCTGCAACGCAAGTTGCTGCTCAATCGTGGCTATGACGTGGCGGTGGCGGTGGATGGCATGGATGGCTGGAATGCATTGCGCTCAGAGGATTTCGACTTGCTGATCACCGACATCGACATGCCGCGCATGGACGGTATCGAGTTGGTGTCGCTGTTGCGGCGCGACAACCGCTTGCAGTCGTTGCCGGTGATGGTGGTGTCCTACAAGGATCGCGAAGAGGATCGTCGCCGTGGTCTCGACGCCGGCGCCGACTATTATTTGGCCAAGGCGAGTTTCCACGACGACGCCTTGCTCGACGCCGTGGTTGAATTGATCGGAGGGGCGCGCGCTTGAAGATCGCCATCGTCAATGACATGCCCTTGGCGGTCGAGGCCCTGCGCCGCGCCCTGGCGTTCGAGCCGGCGCATCAACTGGTCTGGGTGGCCGCCAACGGGGCCGAGGCGGTGCAGCGTTGCGCCGAGTACACCCCGGACCTGATCCTGATGGACCTGTTCATGCCGATCATGGATGGTGTCGAGGCCACCCGGCGGATCATGGCCGACAGCCCCTGCGCTATCGTGATTGTCACCGGGGACAGCCAGCAGAACGTCCACCGGGTGTTCGAGGCCATGGGCCATGGCGCGCTGGATGTGGTCGATACCCCGGCCCTGGGCGTCGGTAACCCGGCGGACGCGGCGGCACCGCTACTGCGCAAGATCGCCAACATCGGCTGGCTGATCGGTGAGCGCAACAAGCATGAGCGCCCCGCGCCAGCGGCGCAGCGTACGGCGGTGTCGCGCAAGAGCCTGGTGGCCATCGGGTCATCGGCGGGCGGGCCGGCGGCGCTGGAAGTGCTGCTCAAGGCGTTGCCGCGGGACTTTGCCCCAGCGATCGTGCTGGTCCAGCATGTGGACGAGGTGTTCGCCGCGGGCATGGCCGAGTGGCTGGGCAGCGTGTCGGGCCACACGGTGCGCCTGGCCCGGCACGGCGAGACGCCGCAAAGTGGCACGGTGTTGCTGGCCGGGACCAACCATCATCTGCGTTTGTTGAAGGACGGCACCCTGGCCTACACCGCCGAGCCGGTGAACGAGATCTACCGGCCCTCCATCGACGTGTTTTTTGAAAGTGTCGCCCAGTACTGGAGCGGTGACGCGGTGGGCGTATTGCTCACCGGCATGGGCCGCGACGGTGCGCAAGGGCTTAAACTCATGCGCCAGCAGGGCTATGTGACCATCGCTCAGGACCAGCGCAGCAGCGCGGTGTACGGCATGCCCAAAGCAGCGGCCGCCATCGATGCCGCCGTCCATATTCTTGCCCTGGACGCCATTGCGCCACGGCTGTTGGAGATTGTGACCCCATGAAGAACCCCGCGCGCCTTGCCCCGGGCCGTACCCAGGTAAGCCATCATGAATGACCTGCAGCTCGACGATTTCAAGCGCGATGAGAACGCCGCCATGGTCTTGCTCGTCGACGACCAGGCGATGATCGGCGAAGCGGTGCGGCGTGGGCTGTCGAATGAAGAAAACATCGACTTCCATTTCTGCTCCGACCCCCATCAGGCCATCGCCCAGGCGATTCGCATCAAGCCGACGGTGATTCTCCAGGACCTGGTGATGCCCGGCCTCGACGGCCTGAGCCTGGTGCGCGAGTACCGTAACCATCCCGCCACCCGCGATATTCCGATCATTGTCCTGTCCACCAAGGAGGACCCGCTGGTCAAGAGCGCGGCGTTCGCCGCCGGGGCCAACGACTACCTGGTCAAGTTGCCGGACAACATCGAACTGGTGGCGCGCATCCGCTATCACTCGCGTTCCTACATGATGCTGTTGCAGCGTGACGCGGCCTATCGCGCACTGCGGGTCAGCCAGCAGCAACTGCTCGACACCAACCTGGTGCTGCAACGGTTGATGAACTCCGACGGCCTGACCGGGCTGTCCAATCGCCGGCATTTCGATGAGTACCTGGAGCTGGAATGGCGCAGGGCGATGCGCGACCAGAGCCAATTGTCGCTGCTGATGATCGACGTGGACTACTTCAAGGCCTACAACGATAACTTCGGTCACCTGGAAGGCGACGAAGCCCTGCGCAAGGTCGCCACGGCGATCCGTGAGGCGTGCAGCCGTCCGTCCGACTTGCCGGCCCGCTACGGCGGCGAAGAGTTCGCCCTGGTGCTGCCTGGCACCTCGCCGGGCGGCGCCCGGTTGATGGCCGAGAAACTGCGCCAGAGCGTCGGCGCCCTGAAAATTCCCCATACCACGCCCGACGGCGGCGAGAACCTGACCGTCAGCATCGGCGTCTCGACCGTCACGCCGCAGCAAGGTGGCGATTGCCGGCAACTGATCTCGGCGGCGGACAAGGGGCTGTACCTGGCCAAGCACAATGGGCGTAATCGGGTGGGGGTCGAGTAGCCTTCGGTCGGTGATGGACGCTTTTGTGGCGAGGGGATTTAGCGAAACGTCGCACCGCCCCGCTGGGCTGCGAAGCGGCCCCAGAATCGGACCCTGCGGTGCTTCAGGCAAATCGCGTCGGCTGCATTTGGGGCTGCTTCGCAGCCCAACGGGGATAAATCCCCTCGCCACAGGGGTGTGTACCAGGCTCGGTCTTGATCTCATTGTCCCTAAAGCCGCCAGGCGGGCTGCCGCTGGCGCTTGATTACGTTATACTCGCCGGCTTTCAAAAGTTCGCCAACGAGTGCTGCCCGCCATGGAAATCAACCCGATCCTTAACACCATCAAGGACCTGTCCGAGCGCTCCGAAACTATTCGGGGGTATCTTTGACTACGATCAAAAGCATGAGCGCCTGACCGAAGTCAATCGCGAGCTTGAAGATCCGAACGTCTGGAACAACCCGTCGTACGCCCAGGAACTGGGCCGCGAGCGTTCTGCGCTGGCGCAGATCGTCGAGACCCTGGACGAGTTGTCCAGCGGCCTGGCCGATTGCCGCGACCTGCTGGACATGGCTGTCGAAGAGAACGATGAAGGCGCGGTCGGCGATGTCGTCGCCGAGCTGACACGCCTTGACGAGAACCTCGCCAAGCTGGAATTCCGTCGCATGTTCAGCGGCGAGATGGACATGAACAACGCCTACCTGGACATCCAGGCCGGTTCCGGCGGCACCGAGGCCCAGGACTGGGCCAACATCCTGCTGCGCATGTACCTGCGCTGGGCTGACAAGCGCGGTTTCGACGCCACCATCATGGAGCTGTCGGCCGGTGAAGTCGCCGGGATCAAGGGCGCCACCGTGCACATCAAGGGCGAATACGCCTTTGGCTGGCTGCGGACCGAGATCGGCGTGCACCGCCTGGTGCGCAAGAGCCCGTTCGACTCCGGCAACCGTCGCCACACCTCGTTCTCGGCCGTGTTCGTTTCGCCGGAAATCGACGACAACATCGAGATCGAGATCAACCCGGCGGACCTGCGCATCGACACCTACCGTTCCTCCGGGGCCGGTGGCCAGCACGTCAACACCACCGACTCGGCGGTACGGATTACCCACGTACCGACCAACACTGTGGTCAGCTGCCAGAACGAGCGTTCCCAGCACGCCAACAAAGACACCGCGATGAAGATGCTGCGGGCCCGCCTGTACGAGCAGGAAGTGCAGAAGCGCAACGCGGCGTCCCAGGCGCTGGAAGACACCAAGTCGGACATCGGCTGGGGTCACCAGATCCGTTCGTACGTGCTCGACGCCTCGCGGATCAAGGACCTGCGTACCAGCATCGAACGCAGCGATTGCGACAAGGTGCTCGACGGCGATATCGATGAATACCTGATCGCCAGCCTCAAACAAGGGCTGTAACGCGACACCCATGCGGCGGGCGGGCACGCTTCCATCAAGAAGCGCGGCTCGCCCGCAAACTCCGGCCCGGGCCGGGGGCAACGAACCTGTGATGGAATCCTTAAAGACATGAGCGACCTAGAACTCGACCCGCAAGCCCTGCAACAGGAAGAAAACTCCCTGATCGCCCTGCGCAAGGAAAAGCTTGCTGCCGAGCGCGCCAAGGGCCAGGCCTTCCCCAACGACTTCCGCCGCGACGCCTACTGCGACGTCTTGCAGAAGCAGTATGCGGACAAGACCAAGGAAGAGCTGGCCGAGGCGGCGATTCCAGTCAAGGTGGCCGGTCGTATCATGCTCAATCGTGGTTCGTTCATGGTGATCCAGGACATGACCGGGCGCATCCAGGTCTACGTCAACCGCAAGACTCTGTCGGAAGAAACCCTGGCCGCCGTCAAGACCTGGGACCTGGGCGACATCATTGCCGCCGAAGGCACCCTGGCCCGTTCCGGCAAGGGCGACCTGTACGTCGAGATGACCAGCGTGCGCCTGCTGACCAAGTCCCTGCGCCCGCTTCCGGACAAGCACCATGGCCTGACCGACACCGAGCAGCGCTATCGCCAGCGCTACGTCGACCTGATCGTCAACGAAGACGTGCGCCAGACGTTCCGCGTGCGTTCGCAAGTCATCGCCCACATCCGCAGCTTCCTGATGAAGCGTGACTTCCTGGAAGTCGAGACGCCGATGCTGCAGACCATTCCTGGCGGTGCGGCGGCCAAGCCGTTCGAAACCCACCACAATGCCCTGGACATGGAAATGTTCCTGCGCATCGCGCCGGAGCTGTACCTCAAGCGGCTGGTGGTCGGTGGCTTCGAGAAAGTCTTCGAGATCAACCGCAACTTCCGTAACGAAGGCGTTTCGACCCGGCACAACCCCGAGTTCACCATGCTCGAGTTCTACCAGGCCTACGCCGACTACGAAGACAACATGGACCTGACCGAAGAACTGTTCCGCGAGCTGGCGCAGCTTGTTCTCGGGACTACCGACGTGCCGTACGGCGACAAGGTGTTCCACTTCGGCGAGCCGTTCGTGCGCCTGTCGGTGTTCGACTCGATCCTCAAGTACAACCCTGAACTGACTGCCGATGACCTGAACGACATCGAAAAGGCCCGTGCCATCGCCAAGAAGGCCGGCGCCAAGGTGCTCGGCTTCGAAGGCCTGGGCAAGCTGCAAGTGATGATTTTCGAAGAACTGGTCGAGCACAAGCTGGAACAGCCGCACTTCATCACCCAGTACCCGTTCGAAGTGTCGCCGCTGGCCCGTCGCAACGACGAGAACCCAAGCGTGACCGACCGTTTCGAGCTGTTCATCGGTGGGCGTGAAATCGCCAACGCCTATTCCGAGCTCAACGATGCCGAAGACCAGGCCGAGCGTTTCATGGCCCAGGTGGCTGACAAGGACGCCGGCGACGACGAAGCCATGCACTACGATGCCGACTTCGTGCGCGCCCTGGAGTACGGCATGCCGCCGACCGCCGGCGAAGGCATCGGCATCGATCGCCTGGTGATGTTGTTGACCAACTCACCGTCGATCCGGGATGTGATTCTCTTCCCGCACATGCGGCCTCAAGCGTAAGTGCTTCAACTAAAAAGCCGCCTGGAAGGGCGGCTTTTTATTGCCTGTCTGGTACAAACGTATCAATTGGTTAGTTTTTCAAAGAGCGAGGAAGACCTGTCGTGAATCGTGCAATGGCTTCAGAAGGTGCAGCGGGCGTCGCCACGGCTGTCGCTGAAAGTGTTCAGTACCAGGGCCGCAAGGCCAGCCGACAGGGCAGTGAGCAGCGTCGCCAGGAGATTCTCGATGCGGCCATGCGCATTGTCGTGCGCGATGGCGTGCGTGCGGTGCGTCACCGCGCGGTGGCCGCTGAAGCGGGTGTGCCGCTGTCGGCCACCACGTATTATTTCAAGGACATCGATGACCTGCTCACCGACACCTTCGCCCAGTACGTGGAGCGTAGCGCGGCGTTCATGGGCAAGCTGTGGGCCAACAACGAAGGCCTGCTGCGGGAAATGGTCGCCTATGGTGACGGCAGCGCCCAATCGCGTTCGCAGTTGGCGGACGACATTGCCCGGATGACCGCCGACTACGTGCGGCATCAGCTGGACAGTCGTCGTGAATACCTGATGGCCGAGCAGGCCTTTCGCCAGGAAGCCCTGCTCAACCCGCGCCTGGCGGAGTTGGTGCGCTCCCACCAGCAGATTTTGCTGCACGGCACGTGTCAGTTTTTCCAAGTATTAGGCTCCCGCGAGCCGCAACAGGATGCCAAAGTGTTGACGGCGATTATCGGACGGATGGAATATCAGGGCTTGCTCAATGGCGCCGAGCCGGTCGCCGATGAAGATATGCTCGGCATCCTGACCCGCTACATGCACCTGGTACTGGCGTCGGTGTGAATTACACAGATCCCTGTGGCGAGGGGATTTATCCCCGCTGGGGCGCGTAGCGGCCCCAAAACCAGCCAACTCGGTACGTCTGGCTAACTGAGCTGACTGCAAGGGGGCTGCTCCGCAGCCCAACGGGGATAAATCCCCTCGCCACAGATGCCATAGGGAGTTCAAATGAAAGCCTGGCGTGCCGTTGTCCTGGCCGTGTCGTTGCTGCTGCTCAGTGGCTGCCTGGTGTCGTTCAAGGCGCCGTTGCCTGACAGCGAAGCCGCGCCCGCGGGCCTGCTCGGCCACTGGACCAGCACCAATGCCTGGGGCGAACCGTTGAACCTGGAGCTGACGCAGGTCGGCAAGCACCGCTACCAGGCTATCAGCTATTTCAGGGCCAGGCCCCAGGAGCGCGAAGCCATTCCCCTGACCGTCTCCCGTCACGGCAGCCGCTGGTACCTGTCGGCCAAGGTGCCGGCACGCTATGGCGGCCATTTCCTGATCGCCGGTTTCGAATTGACCGATAAACAGGAGCTGGTGGTCTACAACCTGGACCTGGAGCAGATCAACCAGGCCATCGGCCAGAAGCTCCTCAGCGGCCAGCCGAACCAGAGCGAGGAGGGCGAAGGCGTGTTGGTGGACAGCGACATGAACAAGGTTTTCAGCTACCTCGACGACCCGGCCAATTCCGACGTGTTTTCGGAAGCCGTGCGTTACCAGCGACTGGCCAAATCCCAATAATTGCTACAAGCGGACGTTTTTTCACAGGAGTTCCGGGTGGACGATTACCAGCAGACGATACGCACCTTGTCCGATCGCATTGTGCTGGCGCAAACGCCGATTCGCATCCTCGATGCGGTGAAGTGGGACGAGAATATCCGCAAGGGGTTTCTCAAGGCCAAGGGCAAGGAAATGCCCGCGGTGGATCGCGACTATTACCTCAACCGGCCACTGTCCTTCGATTCCAGCAAAGTGAAGCTGGAGTTCCAGAACATCGAGCGTGACATCACCCGTCAGTTGGGGCAGTTCAACCCGGTTGGCCAGATCATGCGCCGCATGTGCAAGGAGTACCGCATGGTGGTGCGCATGCTCGAAGCCCGTGGCACCGAGGATTTCGGGCTGATCTCCCAGGAACTCTACGGCGCCGCCTCCGATGCCTTCCACGCCGGCGACCCGACTCTGGCCGACCTGGGCCTGATGCTCTCCGATTACCTGAATAACATCGATGGCCGTGGCGACCTCAAGGACGAGCCGAAAGTCCTCAGCGCCAAGGAAGCCGTCAACCTGCTGCAACACCGTCTCAACCGGGTGTTCGGCGAAGCCGAGGAAACCATCCGGGTGTTCGAGTCCGATGGCATCGTGGCCGACGCGGCGGCGGGCGCGGACTACATCAAGATCCGCACCGATGCGATGTTCAACGAACGCGATGTGCGGGCGCTGGAGGTCCATGAAGGGCTGGTGCACGTCGGCACCACCCTCAACGGCCTGAACCAGCCGATCTGCACCTTCCTGTCCAAGGGCCCGCCCTCGTCCACGGTGACCCAGGAAGGCCTGGCGATCCTGATGGAAATCATCACCTTCGCCTCCTACCCCAGCCGCCTGCGCAAGCTGACCAACCGCACCCGGGCCATTCACATGGTGGAGGAGGGCGCCGATTTCCTGCAGGTCTTCGAGTTCTTCCGCGAGCAGGGTTTTGAAATGGCCGAAAGCTACGGCAACGCCAGCCGGGTGTTCCGTGGCTCGGTGCCGACCGGGCTGCCATTCACCAAAGACTTGTCCTACCTCAAGGGCTTCATCATGGTTTACAACTACATTCAGCTGGCCGTGCGCAAAGGCAAGCTGGAGCAGGTGCCGCTGCTGTTCTGCGGCAAGACCACCCTGGAGGACATGCGCACGTTGCGCCAGTTGGTGGACGAAGGCCTGGTGGTGCCGCCCAAATACCTGCCCGAGCAGTTCCGCGACATGAACGCCCTGTCGGCCTGGATGTGTTTCTCCAACTTCCTGAACCACCTGAGCCTGGACCGGATCGAGGCGGATTATTCCAATATCCTTTGAACAACACAGGATCATGTGGGAGCGGGCTTGCTCGCGAAGACGGTGTGTCAGTCACCTGAGAGGTAGCTGGCCCGACGCTTTCGCGAGCAAGCCCGCTCCCACAGAAGCACTGCATTTCAACTTCAAGTCTGCGAGGTTTCACCGGATGCGAATCCTCGGCATCTTTTGCCTGTTGCTGGCCCTGAGCGGCTGCAGCTCACTGCTGTTCTACCCCGAGCACGGCCTGCCGTTTACCCCGGAGCGGGCCAAGCTCGAGTACCGCGACGTCACCCTGACCACCGCTGACGGCCTCAAGCTCCGAGGCTGGTGGCTGCCCGTCAAACCAGGCGTGGAGGTCAAGGGCACGGTGCTGCATTTGCACGGCAACGGCGGCAACCTGGCCTGGCACCTGGGCGGGAGCTGGTGGTTGCCGGAGCAGGGTTACCAGGTATTGATGGTTGATTACCGGGGGTACGGCGTGTCCGAAGGCGAGCCGAGCCTGCCGGCTATTTACCAGGACATCGACGCCGCGTTCCAATGGCTCGATCAGTCCCCGGATGTCCAGGGCAAGCCGCTGGTGCTGCTCGGCCAGAGCCTGGGCGGCGCGCTGGCGGTGCATTACCTGGTGGAGCATCCCCAGCGGCAACGGCAGCTCAAGGCCCTGGTGCTCGATGGCGTGCCCGCCAGTTACCGCGACGTCGGGCGTTTTGCCCTGAGCACATCGTGGCTGACCTGGCCGTTCCAGGTGCCGTTGTCCTGGCTGGTGCCGGACGGTGACAGCGCGATCAGTTCCGTGGCGCAATTGAATGGCGTGCCGAAATTGATCTACCACAGCCTGGACGATCCCATCGTGCCTCTTTCCAACGGCATCCGCCTGTATCAAGCTGCGCCGCCACCGCGGGTTCTGCAATTGACCCGCGGCGGCCACGTGCAGACATTCGCCGACCCGACCTGGCGCACCGTGATGCTGCGCTACCTCGACGACCCCCAGCACTTTGACGGCCTGCGCCGCCTGGGCGAAGTCCCGAACTACCCGAAATCACCCGTTGAATCACCAGAGAAGCCGCAATGAGCGAAGAACGTAACGCCATCCCCCTGATCATCACCGGTATCTGCAGCATCATCGGCACCGTCGCGGTGCTGTGGTATTACGGCTACCTGCACTTCGCCAAGCCCGAGGACGCGTTGCTGCTCAACCAATTCACCATGCTCAAGACCGTGCCGGGAGAGGACTACAAAGTGGCCCTGGAACCGGCCCCCCAGGTCGCCCAATGCATCGACGGTGTACTGGTGTTGTTCGACACCGAGCAGAAAGGCCTGACCGGTGTGCTGATCAACGAGAAGAAGCGCGCGGTGCGCTGCATGGGCCAGGAGACGCCGCAGAAGCTTCAGCCGTAACCCCAAGGACGCCACAGGGTGAATAAGCCATGAAAAAGCCCCGCCTGATTGAAGTCAGGCGGGGCTTTTTTGTTGCACTCAGCCGATCAGTTGGCGCTCATGGACGAGCGCGGGGCCACTGGCTGGTTGTCGTTGGAGATGGTCACTTCCACACGACGGTTCATGGCGCGGCCCGAGACGCTGGTATTGTCAGCCACCGGGAATTCCTTGCCGTAGCCCTGGGTCACGATACGGGCTGGGTCGACGCCCATCTTCACCAGCTCGGTGCGCACGGAGCCCGCGCGGCGTTCCGACAGCGACTGGTTGTAGGAATCCGAACCGGTGCTGTCGGTATAGCCTTCGATGATCACCTTGCGGTCCGGGTTTTCCTGGAGGAATTGCGCCAGTTTGTTCACGTTCGTCATGCCGCTGGCGCGCAGGTCGGACTTGTTGGTGGCGAACAGCACGTCGCCGAAGGTCACCAGCGTACCGCGTTCGGTCTGCTTGGCGTTCAGGCTGTCCTGCAGTTGCTTGATCTGCGCATTGCGAGCGTCGAGCAGCGCACGGGCACGTTCGTCGCCAGCGTTTTTCAGCTCGGCTTCGGCGTTGCGCAGGGCGATGGTCTGCTTGGCCACTTCAACGCGCTGGTTGGTCAGGTAGGCCAACTGGTCGACCTTGGCTTCGTCTTCCTTGTCCATATAGGCTTTGTCGGCCTTGGCCAGGAAGTCGGCGGCGTCTTTGGTTTCCAGCGCAGCCACCTTCGTCGCGGCCGGGTCAGCCTGCAGGCCGTTGTAGTTGGTACGGGCCTGTTCCAGGTTGGCGTTCGGGTCGTGGGAGCAAGCGGCCAGGGCTACGCAGGCGGCGAGCAGGGCGGGCATCATCAAGTGTTTGTGCATCATAGTCTGTCGTCCTTTTATCAATGAGAAGTACGTCGTGGCGTGAACGGTTTACTGAACCTTGTTCATGCCTTCCTGACGCAGTTCCTGAACCCCTTTCTGAGAATCCTTGAGTGCTTGTTCGGCCTTGGCGGCCTGGGCCTTGCGCTCGGCGACGCGGGCATCCCACTCGGCCTGTTCGGCCAGTCGCTTGGCTTCATCGTATTTCTTGTCATGCATGGCGATTTCGGCTTGCTTCAGTTTGTCCTGGGCCGATTTCATTTCCACAGCGGCGAATTCGGTGCCGCCAGCGCTGACCGCGCTGTTGACCGCCGATTGGGTCACCGCGTACTGCTCAGACGGTGGATTGCCGGCGCAACCGGCGAGAATGAAGCTGCTACCGATCGCCAGGGCAGCCAACTTCAAGCCGCGCAAGCCAGTGGATGAGGGTTTGGCAGTGCAGGTATTCATAGGCTTCAACTCCATTGGAAAACTCCTGAAAAAAAGACAAATCCATGCTGGGACCGAAACCGTGACGTCTGGTTTGGTGTTGGCGCCAAGGCGCGTTTATTTAAACAACCGTTCCAGTATGGTTACTCGGTGTGACCCGAGGCGTTTTTCAAAAGTTCAGCGAGGATGGCCATTCGCCAAAAGAATTACTGACTGATCGGTCAGTGACAGAAAAGCTGAACTTTCAAGGCGCGCCGCGGTATTCACGGCGTAGGGAGACGTGCGATTTTTTTGGAGGGCGCGTGTGTAGGAGCTGCCGAGCGAAGCGAGGCTGCGATCTTTCCCCTGCCGCTTGAGCCTCAAGCGAAAGATCAAAAGATCGCAGCCTTCGGCAGCTCCTACAAAGATTTTCGCCGTAGAGAAATCAGTGTTTGGATTTGTCGTTCTGCGAGGAAAGTTCGTGCAGATGCCGACGGGACAACGCGAGGAATCGCGGAGTCGGCCCCACATCTTCGTACAGCGGGTCACCCTCTTCATCGGTCGCCACGACTTGCGAACCCTTGATGTAGGGGAAACTCGCCTCCAGCTCTTCCAGCGCCGCGCCGATCAACTCGCCCAGCAGCTCCTCTGGCTGGCGCTTGGGGTACATGTCGCAAATCGCTGCCAGGCGCGCGGCGGCTTCCACGTCCAGATGGATCGTGTAGCCAGTCTGGGTCAGGCGACCCTTGGCGTTTTCTTCCCAATGCTGGGCAAGCTCACGAATTTTCATGATGACCTCAATCAGCCTGCTCGTGGCAGGCGCGGTGAGTGACAAGCCGTTGTGTGGCTTACTCATGAGACTAGCTTTGTTGGACAAGGTTTAAAGTCCCTTCGTCGCTTGTCATAAGCGACGGGCATCGGCACTCTCTAAGCCAAGAGCTGTCCGGACTTTTTTGCTGGAGAAATGCTGATGACCGATATCGATGCCCGCTTGCGCGAGGATGTCCACCTGCTCGGCGAACTGCTGGGCAATACCATCCGCGAACAGTACGGGGATACGTTTCTCGACAAGATCGAGCAGATCCGCAAGGGGGCCAAGGCTGACCGACGCGGCTCCGTGGACGCCGAACTCAGCGCCAGCCTCAACCAACTGAGCGAGGATGAGTTGCTGCCGGTGGCGCGTGCGTTCAACCAGTTTCTGAACCTCGCCAACATTGCCGAACAGTACCAACTGATCCACCGTCGCGACGAG
Organism: Pseudomonas sp. NFACC37-1; assembly: GCF_900101575.1. Taxonomy (NCBI): domain Bacteria; kingdom Pseudomonadati; phylum Pseudomonadota; class Gammaproteobacteria; order Pseudomonadales; family Pseudomonadaceae; genus Pseudomonas; species Pseudomonas sp. NFACC37-1. The sequence goes on from NZ_FMUZ01000003.1 coordinate 117,841, forward strand.
TCGCAACCGGCGCCCTTCGAGGCACGCGTCCTGCCCGAGCTGCTCGCCCGGTTGCGGGCTGAAGGCCATGGCGCCGAGGCCCTGGCCCGGCAGTTGGGACGCCTGGAGATCGAACTGGTTCTCACGGCCCACCCCACTGAAGTGGCCCGCCGCACGCTGATCCAGAAGTACGATGCCATTGCCGCGCAACTGGCCGCCCAGGATCACCGCGACCTGACCAGCGCCGAGCGCGCGCAGATTCACGAACGGCTGCAACGCTTGATCGCCGAAGCCTGGCACACCGAAGAGATCCGCCGCACCCGGCCGACCCCGGTGGATGAAGCCAAGTGGGGGTTCGCGGTGATCGAGCATTCGCTGTGGCAGGCCATCCCCAATTACCTGCGCAAGGCCGATCAGGCCCTGCATGCCGCCACCGGCTTGCGTCTGCCGCTGGAGGCCGCACCCATCCGCTTTGCCTCGTGGATGGGTGGCGACCGTGACGGTAACCCGAATGTCACTGCCGCCGTGACCCGCGAGGTGCTATTGCTGGCGCGGTGGATGGCGGCGGACCTGTACCTGCGTGACGTCGACCAACTGGCAGCCGAGCTGTCCATGCAAAACGCCAGTGAGGCCTTGCGTGCCCAGGCCGGCGACAGCGCCGAACCGTATCGCGCCGTGCTCAAGCAACTGCGTGACCGCCTGCGCGCCACTCGCAACTGGGCCCACGCCTCCTTGAGTGCCACCACGCCAGCCAGCGCCGAGGTGCTGCAGCACAACCGCGAACTGTTGGACCCCTTGGCGCTGTGCTACCACTCCCTGCACGAGTGCGGCATGGGCGTGATTGCCGACGGGCCGTTGCTCGATTGCCTGCGCCGGGCGGTGACCTTCGGCTTGTTCCTGGTGCGCCTCGATGTGCGCCAGGACTCGACGCGTCATAGCGCCGCCATGACGGAAATAACCGACTACCTGGGCCTGGGCCGCTATGAGGATTGGAACGAGGAGCAACGCATCAGCTTCCTGCTCGAGGAACTGAACAACCGGCGCCCGCTGCTGCCGGCCCATTTCAAGCCCTCGGCCGACACCGCGGAAGTATTGGCGACGTGCCGGGAAGTGGCGGCGGCGCCGGCGGCGTCCCTGGGTTCCTATGTGATCTCCATGGCTGGCGCGGCTTCCGATGTCCTCGCCGTGCAGTTGTTGTTGAAGGACGCCGGCGTGTTGCGGCCGATGCGGGTGGTGCCGCTGTTCGAAACCCTGGCCGACCTGGACAACGCCGGGCCGGTGATCGAGCGGCTGTTGCTGCTGCCCGGCTATCGCTCACGGCTGCAAGGCCCCCAGGAAGTGATGATCGGCTATTCCGACTCGGCCAAGGATGCCGGGACCACGGCGGCGGCCTGGGCACAGTATCGGGCCCAGGAGCGGCTGGTGGACATCTGCCGCGAGCAGCAAGTCGAACTGCTGTTGTTCCACGGGCGTGGCGGCACCGTGGGCCGTGGCGGCGGTCCGGCGCACGCGGCGATCCTGTCCCAGCCACCCGGTTCGGTGGCCGGGCGTTTTCGCACCACCGAACAAGGCGAAATGATTCGTTTCAAATTCGGCCTACCGGACATCGCCGAACAGAACCTCAATCTTTACCTCGCCGCGGTGCTTGAAGCGACGTTGCTGCCACCGCCACCCCCCACGCCGCAGTGGCGGGACTTGATGGACGAGCTGGCGGCCGACGGCGTCAGTGCCTACCGCGCCGTGGTGCGGGAGAACCCACAATTCGTCGAGTACTTCCGCCAGTCCACCCCCGAGCAGGAACTCGGGCGCCTGCCCCTGGGCAGCCGTCCGGCCAAGCGTCGGGCCGGCGGTATCGAAAGCCTGCGGGCGATCCCGTGGATCTTCGGCTGGACCCAGACGCGCCTGATGCTGCCGGCCTGGCTCGGCTGGGAAACCGCGCTGAGCAAGGCCCTGGAGCGCGGCGAAGGTGAGTTGCTGGGGCAGATGCGCGAGCAATGGCCATTCTTCCGGACCCGCATCGATATGCTGGAGATGGTGCTGGCCAAGGCCGACGCCGATATCGCGCGCTCTTACGACGAGCGTTTGGTGGAACCTGAGTTACTGCCTTTGGGTGCGCATTTACGCGACCTATTGTCGCAGGCCTGCTCGGTGGTCCTTGGCTTGACCGGTCAGTCGCAGCTACTGGCACATAGCCCAGCCACGCTGGAATTCATTCGCCTGCGCAACACCTACCTCGACCCGTTGCACCTGTTGCAGGCCGAGCTGTTGGCGCGCTCGCGGCAGCAGGATGTGGCCCAGGGCAGCCCCGTGGAACAGGCGTTGCTGGTGTCTGTGGCGGGAATTGCCGCCGGTTTGCGCAATACCGGCTAACATCAGGCAGCGCACCGAAACGGCTCGTCCGACGTTCCCGGGCGCTGTCCGCTGGGGGAGGGAGCAGGTCGAGCAGGCGACAGTTTGTTGTTCGGTTGCGACGCTTGCCACCCCCTCCGAAGGTCGTATCGGGCGCGGGTTACTCCGACTTTCGGCGGCTTGTGTGGGTCGGGCCTGCTGTGTATCTTGATCAGCCTTTGGCCGTTTGGGCGGTCACGATCCTGTTTTTCGAAGATTGGCCCCACGAGGCGAATCCGAGCGTTTTACATAAAAAAATTGAGGAGCACATCGATGCGCGTCATTCTGCTGGGAGCTCCCGGGGCCGGTAAAGGTACTCAGGCAAAGTTCATCACCGAAAAATTCGGTATCCCGCAAATCTCCACTGGCGACATGCTGCGCGCCGCGGTCAAGGCGGGCACTCCACTGGGCGTTCAAGCCAAGAGCATCATGGATGCCGGCGGCCTGGTGTCGGATGACCTGATCATCGCCCTGGTCAAGGATCGCATCGCTCAACCCGACTGCGCCAATGGCTTCCTGTTCGATGGTTTCCCGCGCACCATTCCCCAGGCTGAAGCCCTGGTGACGGCTGGTGTCGAATTGGATGCGGTGGTCGAAATTGCCGTCGAAGACGAGGAAATCGTCCAGCGCATTGCCGGTCGACGCGTTCATGAGCCTTCCGGTCGCGTTTACCACACCGTCTACAATCCGCCGAAAACCGAAGGCAAGGACGACGTGACAGGTGAAGACCTGGTGCAACGCAAGGACGACACCGAAGAAACCGTGCGTCATCGCCTGTCGGTCTACCATTCCCAGACCAAGCCGCTGGTGAATTTCTACCAGAAACTGTCGGCTGCCAATGGCAAGCCGAAGTACAGCCACATCGAAGGTGTCGGTTCGGTCGAAGCGATCACGGCCAAGGTGCTTGCAGCCTTGAGCTGAAAAGCCTGATCAGCTGCATCAACTACGGCCCGCTTGCGGGCCGTAGTTGTTTATACTGGCGCACTTTTTTCCCACCTGATTTACGGACACATCGATGAGCACCTTGCTGGCCCTGGACACCGCGACTGAAGCTTGCTCCGTTGCCTTGCTGCACAACGGCAAGGTGACGAGCCATTACGAGGTGATCCCGCGTCTGCATGCGCAGAAACTGTTGCCGATGATCCAGCGACTGTTGAGCGACGCGGGGACGACCTTGCAAGCGGTGGACGCGATTGCCTTCGGTCGTGGGCCAGGGGCTTTTACTGGCGTGCGCATCGCCATCGGTGTGGTGCAGGGGCTGGCTTTTGCCCTGGAGCGGCCGGTGTTGCCGGTCTCGAACCTGGCGGTGCTGGCCCAGCGGGCGATGCGTGAGCACGGCGCCCGCCAGGTCGCAGCGGCCATCGATGCGCGCATGGACGAGGTGTACTGGGGCTGCTACCGCGAAACCGACGGCGAGATGCGCCTGGTGGGTTCTGAGGCGGTATTGCCACCCGAGGCCGCGGCGTTGCCAAGCGGGGCCGACGGTGACTGGTTTGGCGCCGGCACAGGTTGGGGTTACGGCGAGCGCATCGCCGTCAGCCTGACCGGCCAGGACGCAACCCTGCTGCCTCACGCCGAAGACCTGCTGGCCCTGGCCCGCTTCGCCTGGGCACGGGGCGAAGCCATTCCCGCCGATGATGCGCAACCGGTGTACCTGAGGGACAAGGTGGCAACGCCCAAGTCCGAGCGGTAGAACTCAAAACGGTGAGCAATCGAGTGGGCAGCGTTGTGGCGAGGGGATTTATCCCCGTTCGAGTGCGCAGCACTCGCTAAATAAGGCATGGCCCAGCACCGTCGGGGGGCGCTTCGCACTCCAGCGGGGATAAATCCCCTCGCCACAAAAGCATCCTCCAACACCGTGGATTGTTTCGCGCACAACCGGCGTCCACCCAAAGTCATTTCTTCCTTCAAAAGTCACACTCAATATTGCCAGTCGTCACTTTTTCGGCCCGTTTTTAAACCTTTTTGACTTTATGTGTTCTAGTTATCACTTGCGCATTTGCGCGGCTGCGAAAGTGCCGCTAAATTGCCATCATTGATACCGAGCATTCTGTTATGCGTATAGACGGCTTTCCATCCCAGTCCTACCCCATCAAGCGTCGGCCTCGTGCGGGTAAAGCCACTGAGCCGGAAAACTTCGATGATATCGAAGGCGACCTGGAGTTTCCGTCCGAGGAGCAACTGGCCGCCCGCGCCGCCAAAGCTTCTGCGCAACGCCTGAGCAATCTTCCTGCCCGTCAGCAAGACATGATTTATCACCGTGCGATGAGCCGCAGTGTCGCCACGGCCCTGGCGAGCTACCTGAGCACCGCCGGTTTCGTCGATTGGGATATGGAAGTGCTGGGACTCGATCTCTACATCTGATGGTCTTGCCTTATTACCTGGGCTGTCCGTCCTGGAGCGAAAACGCCTGGCGCGATTACCTTTATCCCCAGGACGCCAAAAGCACCGACTTCCTCAATCTCTATTCCCAAGTGTTCAATGCCGTGGAAGGCAATACGACTTTCTACGCCAGCCCGTCTGCGGCCACGGTCCAGCGCTGGGCCGACATCATGCCCGAGCACTTTCGTTTCACCGCCAAGTTTCCCGGTGACATCAGCCACAATGGCGACTTGCGCGAGCGCCTGACGGCCACCGAAACTTTTCTGCAACTGCTCAGCCCCTTGGGCGAGCGTGTCGCGCCGTACTGGCTGCAACTGTCCAAGGCCTTCACCCCGAATCGGTTAGCGGAATTGGCGGGGTTCATCGACGCTTTGCAGCGTCCCTTGGCCGTGGAAGTCCGTCACGATGAGTTCTTTGCCAAGGGCGACGCCGAGCGGCGCCTCAATCGGCTGTTGCTCGATCGCGGCGTCGAACGCATCTGCCTCGATCCCCGGGCCTTGTTCAGCTGCACCTCCCTTGATCCCGCGGTGCTTCATGCACAATCGAAAAAGCCCCGCGTGCCGCCCCGGCCTGCGGCGTTCACGCAGTGTCCACAAGTGCGCTTCATCGGCCATCCGGTGCTGGAAGCCAACGAGCCGTTCCTGACGCCCTGGGTGGAGAAAATCGCCGGTTGGGTCGAAGAGGGTCGCACGCCCTATATCTTTCTGCACACTGCCGACAACCTGCTGGCGGCCCGGCTCGCGCAACGCTTTCACGAGCGTTTGATGAGTCGATTGCCTGGCTTGCCGGCCCTGCCTGCGCTATATAGAGAGCCCGCCGCCGAGCAACTGGGTTTGCTCTGAGGCCCACTCCTTCTCTGCTCAGGAGCGAACTACATGGATGCGCAAATTCGTCGAGCCCAGGCGTTCAAGGCCTTGCACGAACGCGAAGGGGCCTTTGTCATTCCCAACCCGTGGGATGCCGGTTCGGCCAGGATGCTGGCCAGCCTCGGCTTCGAAGCCTTGGCGACCACCAGTGCCGGTCATGCCTTTTCCTTGGGCCGACCCGATGGCGCGCTGGGCCTGGAGAACACGTTGGCTAACGTACGGGCGATTGTGGCGGCCACTGACCTGCCGGTGGCCGTCGACTTGGAGAACGGTTTTGCCGATGCCCCCGAGGACTGCGCCCGTAACCTGCTCCGTGCGGCGCAGGCCGGTGCGGTGGGTGGTTCGATCGAGGATGCCACGGGACGTGAAGACAGCCCGATCTATTGCTTCGACCACGCCGTGGCGCGGGTCAAGGCCGCCGCCGAGGCCGTGCGCAGCTTGCCGTATCCCTTCCTGCTGACGGCCCGGGCGGAAAACTTCCTGCACGGTAATCTGGATCTGGACGACACCCTTCGCCGCTTGAAGGCTTTCGCGGACGCGGGGGCCGACGTGCTGTATGCCCCGGGGCTGAGCAGCGCCGGGCAAGTGCTCGCGGTGGTGCAGGCCGTGGCGCCGAAACCGGTGAATGTGCTGATGTCCGGGGCGCTGGACCTGACCGTCGCGCAGTTGAGCGAGTTGGGCGTCAAGCGCATCAGCGTCGGATCGGCGCTGGCCTTGGCCGCGTATGGCGAGTTCTTCCGCGCCGCCGAGGAAATCCAGCAACAGGGCACGTTCACCTTCACGCGCCGCTCGATGCCGTTCAAGCAGGCCAACCAATTATTCAAGGGTTGATGCCCGAGGCATTGTCGTGCGGTTTTTGAAAGCTCTTGCGATCGTGGCACTGCTCGTTGGCGTTGCCGTGCTGGCGGTATGGCGTGGCTGGGTGGCGCTGCCGCCCCAATGGAATCCCTGGGCGCCCTTGGACGTCAATCTCGCGCCCAACCTGCTGACCCGCTACAAGCTCATGGCCCTGCGCAACGACCCGCAGCTGTGTGACCAGGCCCTCGCCACCTCGGGGCTGCGTACCGCGCGCCAGGCCGACAGCGGCGCCAATACGACGTGCCCGTTGACCAACGTGTTGAGGGTGCAGGGCGGTGAGGTGGCGCTGAGCAGCAGTTTCCTCGCCAGTTGCCCGCTGGCGGTGGCGTTCGCGCTGTTCGAGCGCCATGGGTTGCAGCCGGCGGCAGTGGCGGCCTACGGGCAGAGGGTGACACGGGTCGATCATCTCGGCAGTTTCGCCTGCCGCAACATGTACGGTCGTGAGAGCGGTGCGCGTAGCCAGCACGCCACCGCCAGTGCGTTGGATATCGCCGGATTTCGCCTGGCCGATGGGCGCACGATCAGCGTGCTCAGGGACTGGCCCAAGGACAATGCCGATGCACGTTTTCTGCGTCAGGCACGGGACGGCGCCTGCGATATGTTCAGTGTGGTCTTGAGTCCGGATTACAACGCGGCGCACCGCAACCATTTTCATCTGGACGTGGGGCCATGGTGGATCTGTCGCTGATTCAGGCGGCGATGCGCAGGTTCTGCAGCACGATCGGACGTGCCCAGCGGGTGTCGAAGTCCAGTTGTTTCTGCTGTGCCACGAGCTCTTCTTCCGGGAAGGGCGGGAACGGTTTGTCCAGCAGGTCCAGTTCGAACTCGGCGATCGGCAGGTGCAAGGGGCGTGGTTGTGGCGCCGGGCCTGGCTCTGGCAGCGGTTGGCCAGCGGCGAGGACGAGTGGGCGAACCCAGTTGCTTTCGAAGGTCTGCTGTTTTTGCTGGGCGGCGATTTCTTCCGGCGGGAAGGGCGGGAAGGGCTTGTCCAGCAGGTCGAGTTCGAATTCGGCGATGGGCAGGAACAGCGGTTCAGGCGGCTTGACCGGCGTGTCGGTCACTTCACAGGTGCGCTGGCTGACGATGTGCGCCAGCAGCTCGGCGCCGAGGGTCGGTTCAACGGCCTCATCGAGGGGCTCTGGCTGGTAGCTGCCAGGCGCCGGTGCGTTATCACCCAGTTGATCGGCCAGGGCCCGGGCAAAAAAATCCTGCCACAGGTGACTGACGCCGCTCAGCGCTTGGGTGTTACGCAGGCTGTAATCGCCGTAAGGGGAGATAACGCCTATCGATGTGGATTGAATGTCTGACATTTTTCTCGGTCGACGCTCAGCTCTGGCAAAATGCCGTTCACCGTTGTTATCGGCCGTTTTTGCCGATCCTTAATTTTTTGAGCATGTTTCCATGAATGAGCAACCCGCGGTCTGCCGCATCCATGTCGAGGCCCTGGCCCCGGCCTTCCAACCGCAGGCCGAACACTGGGCCGAGCGGCTTGGCCTGCCTTTGCAAGGGGACGATGGCGAGTTTGCCTTGCAGGTCGGTGAGCAGGGGTTGCAATTGCAGCAGTTGGGCCCGGATGCACCCGGGCCGGTGCGCGTGGACTTCGTCGAGGGCGGTGCGGCTCACCGTCGGTTGTACGGCGGCGGCAGCGGCCAGATGATCGCAAAGGCGGTCGGTATCGCCCAGGGTGTGCGTCCGCGGGTGCTCGATGCCACGGCAGGGTTGGGCAAGGATGCGTTTGTGCTGGCCAGCCTGGGCTGCGACATGAGCCTGATCGAGCGCCAGCCGCTGATTGGCGCCTTGCTGGAGGATGGCCTGGCCCGTGGGGCCGAGGACTTCGAGGTGGCACCGATCGTGGCGCGCATGCGTTTGCTCAAGGGCAACTCCATCGAGGTGATGCGCAACTGGGAAGGCGAACCGCCCCAGGTGATCTACCTCGACCCGATGTTCCCTCATCGTGAGAAAACCGCCCTGGTGAAGAAGGAAATGCGCCTGTTCCGCCCCCTCGTGGGCGATGACCCGGACGCTCCGGCACTGCTTGCCGCGGCCCTGGCCCTGGCGACGCACCGGGTGGTGGTCAAGCGCCCGCGCAAGGCCCCGTGCATCGAAGGGCCGAAGCCGAGCCATGGGCTCGATGGCAAATCCAGTCGCTACGACATCTACCCGAAGAAAGCGCTCAAGCCCTGAGACCGGGTCGCCTGCATCGCGAGCAAGCTCGCTCCCACATTGGATCTGTGGCTCATCAAGCCCTGTGGGAGCGAGCTTGCTCGCGATGAGGCCCTTCCAGCCAGCAAAAGGCTACCGGTCGAGCTAAGGCCGATAAGCCCGCATGAACAACCCCACCACTTCCTGCACATGAGCCTCGGCCGCTTCCGGTTCCTGGGGTTCGCCGCAGCCAGACAATAACCGGAAATTCGCCGCGCCCTTGATCAGGCAGAAGAAATGCTCGGCGGCATTGCGCGGTTTATCGATGCTCAAGGCACCGCTCTGGTTGACCTTGGTCAGCAGCCGCTCCATGCCTGAGAGCATCCGCTGTGGGCCTGCTTCGTAGAAAATGGTCGACAAGTGCGGGTCCTGGCTGCCCAGGGCCATGATCAGTCGATGCAGGTTCAGGGATTCGTCGCTGTTGATCAGTTGGTTGAACCCGCGGGCGATGTTCAACAATACCTGTTCGATCGGAACGCCATCGGGCCATTCATAAAACAGCGGCGGCACCTGCTCTTCACATTTGGCCATCACGGCAGCGGAGAACAGCGTCTCCTTGTCGTTGAAATGGCTGTAGACCGTCAGTTTAGAAACCCCGGCCTCGGTGGCGACGGCGTCCATGCTGGTATTGGCATAACCCAGGCTCAGGAACAGGTGTTTCGCCGCGTCGAGGATGGCCTGGCGCTTGGCCAGGTCCTTGGGGCGACCAGGGCCGCTGGGGGGGGAAGGATTGTTCGACATTTCTTCGCTTTAATACTGGACTGGTGAGTTTGCTATTAATAACATACTCGCCAGTATAATTATTCCAAGCACCATTAGCGAAAGGTCACTCGTCATGTTCCGCTATGCCCTGCCCCTCGCCGTGCCAGTCACCCTGGTTTTTTTATTGTCTGCGTGTGGTCATGACGAGCCGGTGCCCGTCGCCGTGCGCCCCGCCATGGTGGTCAAGCCCGAGCCGTCGGCCCAGGCGATGGACAGTTACCCTGGCGAAGTGCGGGCCCGTTTCGAGCCCGACCTGGCCTTTCGCATTGGCGGCAAGGTGAGCCGGCGACTGGTGGAAGAGGGGCAGCGGGTCAAGGCCAATCAACCGTTGGCCGAGCTCGATCCCGAAGATGTGCGCCTGCAACTGGAAGCGACCCGTGCCCAGGTCGCCGCCGCCGAGGCCAACCTGAACCTGGTCCGCGCCGAGCGTGACCGCTACAAAACCTTGATGGAGCGGCAGATGGTCAGCCGCTCCCAGTACGACAACGCCGAAAACCTTTATCGCTCCGGCACCGCACGGCTCAAGCAGATCAAGGCCGAGTTCGATGTCGCCAACAACCAGGCCAGCTATTCGGTATTGCGTGCGCCCCAGGATGGCGTGGTGGCCCGGCGTTCGGTGGAAGTCGGGCAGGTGGTCTCGGCCGGGCAAACCGTCTTCACCCTGGCCACCGACGGTGAGCGTGAGGTGCTGATCAGTCTGCCGGAACAAGGGTTTGGCCGGTTCAAGGTCGGCCAGCCGGTCTCGGTCGAACTGTGGAGCCAGCCCGACCAGCGTTTCAGCGGGCGTATTCGCGAACTGTCACCCGCCGCCGATCCCAAGTCCCGAACCTTTGCCGCCCGCGTGGCCTTCACCGCCGGCAGCGTTCCGGCCGAGTTGGGCCAAAGTGCGCGGGTGTTTATCCAGACCGCCGACAAGGTGCCGCTGTCGGTGCCCTTGTCGGCCCTGACGGCTGAGAACGGCGCGACGTATGTCTGGGTAGTCAACGCCAACAACACCTTGAAAAAAGTCCCGGTGCGGGTCGGCGCCTTCGGCGAAAAGACGGTGCCGGTGCTGGAAGGCCTCAGCCCCGATGACTGGGTGGTGGCTGCCGGCGTGCATGTGCTCCTTGACGGCCAGCAGGTGCGGCCGGTGGATCGCTCCAACCGCGTGGTCAACCTGACGGCCAAGGAGTAATCCGCGATGGGTTTCAATCTTTCCGAATGGGCGCTGCGTAACCGCCAGATCGTACTGTTCCTGATGCTGTTGCTGGCCATCGTCGGCGCGCTTTCCTACACCAAGCTCGGCCAGAGCGAAGACCCGCCGTTCACCTTCAAGGCCATGGTGATCCGCACCAACTGGCCAGGCGCCACGGCCGAGGAAGTTTCGCGACAAGTCACTGAGCGCATCGAAAAGAAACTGATGGAAACCGGTGACTACGAGAAAATCGTCTCGTTCTCCCGACCCGGAGAATCCCAGGTGACTTTCATGGCCCGCGATTCCCTGCATTCGGCACAGATTCCCGAGCTGTGGTACCAGTTGCGCAAGAAGGTCGGCGATATCCGTCACACCTTGCCGCCGGGTATCCAGGGGCCGTTCTTCAACGATGAGTTCGGGACCACCTTCGGCAATATCTACGCGCTGACCGGCGACGGTTTCGACTACGCCGTGCTCAAGGACTACGCCGATCGCATCCAGCTCCAGCTGCAGCGGGTCAAGGATGTGGGCAAGGTCGAGCTGCTCGGGTTGCAGGACGAGAAGATCTGGATCGAGTTGTCGAACGTGAAGCTGGCAACCCTCGGCCTGCCGTTGGCGGCGGTCCAGCAGGCCCTTGAAGAGCAGAACACGGTTTCCACTGCCGGTTTCTTCGAGACTGGCAGCGAGCGCTTGCAACTGCGGGTTTCGGGGAATTTCCAGACGGTGGAAGAGATCCGCAACTTCCCGATCCGGGTCGGCGATCGTACGTTCCGCATCAGCGACCTGGCGGATGTGCGCCGTGGTTTCAACGACCCGCCCGCGCCACGCATGCGCTTCATGGGCGAGGACGCCATCGGCCTGGCCGTGGCGATGAAGGAAGGCGGGGATATCCTGATTCTGGGCAAGGCCCTTGAAGCCGACTTTGCCCGTATCCAGAACACCCTGCCGGCCGGCATGCAGTTACGCAAGGTTTCGGACCAGCCGGCGGCGGTGAAGACCGGGGTCGGTGAGTTCGTCCAAGTGCTGGTGGAAGCGCTTACGATTGTGTTGTTGGTGAGCTTCTTCTCCCTGGGGCTGCGCACCGGGATGGTGGTGGCCCTGGCGATTCCACTGGTGCTGGCGATGACGTTCGCCGCCATGTACTACCTGGGGATCGGCCTGCACAAGATTTCCCTTGGGGCGCTGGTATTGGCCCTGGGGCTGCTGGTGGACGATGCGATCATTGCGGTGGAGATGATGGCGATCAAGATGGAGCAGGGCTTCGACCGGATCAAGGCCGCCAGCTTCGCCTGGACCAGCACCGCATTCCCGATGCTCACCGGTACGTTGATCACGGCGGCGGGCTTCCTGCCGATCGCTACCGCACAATCGGGCACCGGTGAGTACACCCGTTCGATTTTCCAGGTGGTGACCCTGGCGTTGCTGGCGTCCTGGGTGGCCGCTGTGGTGTTCGTGCCGTACCTGGGGGAAAAGCTCCTGCCAGACCTGGCGAAAATTCATGCGGCCAAACATGGCACGACTGACGGCCAGACCGACCCTTACGGCACGCCGTTTTATCAGCGTGTCCGGCGAATGGTGGAATGGTGCGTGCGTCGGCGCAAAACCGTCATCCTGCTGACGGTGCTGTTGTTCGTCGGCTCGGTGGTGTTGTTCCGATTCGTGCCGCAGCAGTTCTTCCCGGCATCGGGGCGGCTGGAGCTGATGGTCGACTTGAAGCTGCAGGAAGGCGCCTCCCTGAGCAATACCGCCGAGCAGGTCAAGCGCCTGGAAGCGCTGCTCAAGGACCATGCCGGCATCGACAACTACGTGGCCTACGTCGGTACTGGTTCACCGCGTTTCTATCTACCGTTGGATCAACAACTGCCGGCTTCCAGCTTTGCCCAGTTCGTGGTGCTGGCCAAGACCATCGAAGACCGCGAGCCGTTGCGCAGCTGGTTGATCACCACCCTGAACGAACAATTCCCGACCCTGCGCTCGCGGGTCACGCGCCTGGAAAACGGCCCGCCGGTCGGCTATCCGGTGCAGTTCCGTGTCACGGGCGAGCACATTGAAGAAGTCCGGGCCCTGGCGCGGAAAGTGGCGACGAAAGTTCGTGAAAACCCCTACGTGGTCAATGTGCACCTGGATTGGGAAGAGCCGAGCAAGGTGGTGTACCTGAATGTCGACCAGGACCGCGCCCGGGCCCTGGGTGTCAGCACGACCGACCTGGCGAGTTTCCTGCGCAGCTCCCTCACCGGCTCCAGCGTCAGTCAGTACCGGGAAGACAACGAGCTGATCGAAATCCTGTTGCGCGGTACGGTGCATGAACGCACCGAGCTGTCGTTGCTACCGAGCCTGGCGGTGCCGACCGAAAATGGCAGGAGCGTGGCCCTGTCGCAGATCGCTACGCTGGAGTACGGCTTCGAAGAGGGCGTGATCTGGCACCGCAATCGCCTGCCGAGCGTGACCGTGCGGGCCGATATCTACGGCAAGGAACAACCGGCGACCCTGGTCCAGCAGATCTTCCCGACCCTGGAGCCGATTCGTGCCGAACTGCCGGATGGTTACCTGTTGGAGGTGGGCGGTACGGTGGAGGATTCGGCCCGCGGCCAGAAATCGGTGAATGCCGGTGTGCCGTTGTTCATCGTGGTGGTGCTGACGTTGTTGATGCTGCAACTGCGCAGTTTTTCCCGCACGGCCATGGTGTTTCTCACCGCGCCCCTGGGGTTGATCGGCGTCACGCTGTTTTTGCTGGTGTTCCGCCAGCCGTTCGGCTTCGTCGCCATGCTCGGCACTATCGCGCTGTCAGGGATGATCATGCGCAACTCGGTGATCCTGGTGGAGCAGATCGAACAGGACATCAAGGCTGGCCTGGCGCCCTGGCAGGCGATCATCGAAGCCACGGTGCGCCGCTTCCGTCCGATTGTGCTCACCGCACTGGCCGCGGTGCTGGCGATGATCCCACTGTCACGCAGCCTGTTCTTCGGGCCGATGGCGGTGGCGATCATGGGCGGCTTGATCGTGGCCACGGCGTTGACGCTGTTGTTCCTGCCGGCGTTGTATGCGGCGTGGTTCAGGGTCAAGAAAACCTGATCAACAGCTGCACACCGAACCTGTGGCGAGGGGATTTATCCCCGCTGGGCTGCGCAGCAGCCCCCCAAACCAGACAACTTGGTGTGTCAGGAAGATTGAGTTCGCTGCTTTAGGACTGCTTCGCAGCCCAGCGGGGATAAATCCCCTCGCCACAGGGTGTTTTGTGCTGAGTTTTAAAGGGTGCCGAAGACTTTCTTCGCCAAACTGGTCGCCGCAGCCGCCGGGTTCTGGCGAATGGTGGCTTCCTGCTTGCCGATCATCTCGAACAACCCATCCAGCGCCTGTTCGGTCACGTAGTTCTCGATGTTGGCGCTCTTGGCATCCAGCACGCCGAGCGTCGCGGCCTGACCGGCGAAGGCATTGTATTTCTGGGCCAGGCCGACCTTGTCGGTGGCTTGCTTGACGATGGGCAGGAACTTGGCGCGGATCTGCTCGCGGCTGCTCTTGTTCAGGTATTGCGTGGCCGAGTCGTTGCCGCCGCTCAAGATACCCTTGGCATCGCTCACGCTCATGTTTTTCACGGCATTGACCAGGATCGGTTGGGCCTGGACCACGGCGGCCTCGGCAGCCTGGTTCATGCTGGTTTCCAGTTGATCGACCTGTTCACCCATGCCGAAGGCCTTCATTTTGCTGGCGACTTTGCCCAGCTTGCCTGGCAATTCGATTTTCACATCCGGGTTGTTGCTGAAGCCGCCGGGTGTACCCAGTTGCTTGACCGCCACCTGTGCGCCTTGGGTCAAGGCGTCCTTGAGGCCGCCCGTGGCATCCTGTTGCGACAGGTCGCCCAGGGACAGGGCCATGGCATTGGCGCAGATCAACAGGCCCGCGCACAGGCCGGTGAAACGGAGGGTAGAGCGGAGCATGATGGCGTCCTTGGAAAAAGTTGGAAAAAGCAATCAGCGTGCGGCGTTGACGCGGATCTTCAACGGCTGCGGATCCTTGCCATCGAGTTGCACGGCGTGTTGTTCGGTGGTGATGAACATCAACTGGCCATCCACTTCGATGCGGGCGCTCACGGCATAACGATGGCCGGGCTTGACCTGGGCGGGATCATAACTGAGGTGGAACGGCAGCGGGACCTGGCCTTTGATCGGACCGCTCTGTTCATTGAGCACCACCGCAGGAGCGTCGGCCAGGGAAACGTCCTGCAGGCTAACGCTCAAGGTGGCGTTGGGCGGCAGGGCGATGCGTTGCAGATAGAAGACTTCGCCGTCGAGGGACGCAGGGGGCGGTGTTGTCGATTGGCAAGCGGCCAGCAAGGCCATGGATGCGAACAGAGCGAGTTTTTTCATGGGGAAGCACCTGGCTCGTTGACGCCAGCCACACACGGGCGTCAACGAGCATTTAACGGATTTGCGTCCAAGCATCCCTGCGTCGCGTCGCGGCTCAGGAACCGAACACAGGCGCTTGAACAGTTTCAGCCAGCGATGCTGGCGCCAGGCTCAGGGGGATGTCAACGTGTTGATCGCCGCCATCCCAGGTGAAGGCCTGTTCGGTATCAAGGAAAAGAGCGGTACCACCTTGGTACATTTGCACCTTTACCGAGAGCTTCTCGCCGACGGACGCCCTCTCGGAATTGATCTGGAAGCGATATTGCCAAGGCTGCTGGAGCGGCTCCCTTGGCGCCATGTTGGAGCCCTGGCCGCCGCTGGTGCTGATCTGCACACCGTCGGCATTTCGAACACTGATTTCGGCACGGCCGGCTTCCGGGAGTTCGTAGCCTGCGGGCAGTTGCAGGGTGAGGGTGATGATGTTCATGTTGAATTCCTTTTCAATACGTCGACATTGACGTGGGCTCATCCTAGAGGCCTGCTCCAAAGTTCTCTGTAGGTCTTTTCTTCGTTTGACGTCGCCTTGGCCGCTGCGCAGCGTCGGAGTACGCCTGGCGATTGACCGAAGCACTCACCAGAACCGTTCCATGCTCAAGGTGAGTGATCGGCAAATGTCAAAGGTCGGGGCTGACGGCGATCTCCGCCGCATCTTCACTGCGATGCAACGCCACCTGGCGAATCGACAGGCGAATCTCCGCTGGCAGCACCCGCTTGGCCGCGCCTTCGGCCAGTTCGCCCAGTAGTTCGTGGTAGCTGAGCTTGCCGGCCTCGTCGCGGCGCAGTACATCCAGGTCCAGCATCGTCTGGATGAAGTGGCGGAACAGGCTCTTGTCGAAGAATTCCGGTGCGTTCAGGCCATGGAGGATCGACAGGCGCTGGGCCATGACGGTGCAGAGGTCCTCCAGTTCTTCGGCACTGACGCTGTTCTGACCGCTGTTGAGCAGCAGCGAGACGGTCATGTAGAAGCGCTGCAAGGTCTGGGCAATGCTTTTGGACAGCAGGGTCAGCAGCACGAAGTGCCGTGAACTCGGCGCCGGACGCAGGTACAGGTCGTTTTCGAAACGCAGCAGGCCCTGTTCGACAAACGCGTCGAGCCATTGGTCGATCACGCCGTCCAGTTCTTCCAGCGACCAGCGAATGAACAGCTCCGATTGCAGGTACGGGTACAACGCATGGGTGTAGCGCAGGATCTGTTCGCGGCTCATGCGCGAGCTGCTCTGGAAGAAGCTCGCCAGCAATGCCGGCAGGGCGAAGATGTGCAGCACGTTGTTGCGGTAGTAGGTCATCAGCACCGCGTTCTGCTCGTCCAGGTACAGAATCTTGCCCAGGGCATCGCTCTGTTCCGACAGCAGGTCCATGCCTTTCACGTGTTCGATCAGCGCCTGGCCATCGCCTTCGGGCAGGGTGGTGTGGGGCGAGTACGGGACTTTGCGCAGCAACGCCAGGTACAGGTCGAGCACCCGCGCCATGGCGCGATCGTCCAGGGCCAGGCGGCTGGTGGACAGCAGCGCCAGGGCGACCAGGTTGACCGGGTTGATGGCCGCGGCTTCGTTCAGGTGCCGGGCCACGCGCTCGCCGAGGCGATGAGTGGTTGCGTTGAGCCAGGCCGGCTTGAATTGCGGGCCCAGTTCCTGTTGGCGCCAGCCGGGTTGTTCGCCGTCGAGGAATTCCGCCAGCTTGATCGGTTCGCCGAAGTTCACCGCCACCTGGCCGAAGCGCTGCTTGAGGGCGCCGATGACTTTGAAGATGTCGAAGATCGATTCCTTCTTCTTGCTGGCCCCGCGCAGTTCGCCCAGGTAGGTGCGGCCTTCCAGGACCCGCTCATAACCGATGTAGACCGGCACGAACACGATGGGCATGCGTGAGGAGCGCAGGAAGCTGCGCAGGGTGATGGCGAGCATGCCGGTCTTGGGTTGCAGCATGCGCCCGGTGCGCGAGCGACCGCCTTCGACGAAGTACTCCACTGGGAAACCCTTGGTGAACAGCGTGTGCAGGTATTCGTTGAACACGGCGGTGTAGAGCGGGTTGCCCTTGAAAGTGCGGCGCATGAAGAACGCCCCGCCACGGCGCAGCAGGCCACCGATGACCGGCATGTTGAGGTTGATGCCGGCGGCGATGTGCGGTGGCGTCAGGCCGTTGCGAAACAGCAGGTACGACAGCAGCAGGTAGTCGATGTGGCTACGGTGGCACGGCACATAGATGACCTCGTGGCCCTGGGCGACGTTTTGCACGCCTTCGATGTGGTTGACCTTGATGCCATCGTAGATCTTGTTCCAGAACCAGCTCAGCACCACCTCCAGGAATCGGATCGCGGTGTAGGTGTAGTCCGAGGCGATCTCGTTGCCGTAGCGCAGGGCCTGGGCCTTGGCTTTTTCCGGGGAGATCTTTTCCCGTTCGGCTTCCTCGGCGATCGCCTGCTTGACCAGCGGCTGGTTCAACAGACCCTTGACCAGGTTGCGTCGGTGGGAAATGTCGGGGCCGATGACCGCCGCTTTCAAGTTGCGAAAGTGCACCCGCAGGATCCGCTGGGCCATGCGCACGGTGCGTTCGTGGCCCTTGTCGTGTTCGATCAGTTCGCGCAGGTGGATCGGTGCGGAGAATTGCACGCGAGTCTTGCGCCCCAGGATCATGATGCTCAACAGGCGGCGCAAGCGCCCGGTGACGGCCCAGCTGTCGGCGAACAACAGCTTCCAGGGGCTGGATTCGCTGTCGGGCGACTGGCCCCAGAACACGCTGACCGGGATGATCTGGGCGTCTTCGGCGGCATTGTGGGTCAGGGCGTCGACCAGCCGCGTCAGGGTGGGCGGCGCACCGCGCTTGTCCTGGCGCCCGATCCAGTCCGGCGCCGGCGTCAGGTAGAAAAATGCCGCCGGCTCCAGCAGGTTACCCACCGAGACCGGCAGCACCGGACGGGGCAGGCCGGCCTTGGTGCATTCGGTGTCGAGCACCGCCAGGTCGGTGAGCGAAGGGTCTTGCAGGACGTAGAACACCGGACGACTGCGGTCGAGGTTGAGGGTAAAGGACGACTGGTTGATGGTCTCGGAGCGAACCCAGAGGTACAACAGTCGGCGCAGGGTGCCAAACACAAGACGGCGGAACGGGGAGCGGGTCATACGGCTTCTGCATGAGTGGATAAAACCGAGCGGCTGCTCGGGCCCGCTAGTGTGCCGGATTCATCGAAAATCGGCAAAAAAGCGCCGAAGTAAAGTCAGTTGAGAGTTTTTCCGTGTGTCATATACTCGGCAGGTTACCGCCCCGGCCTCCCATGGACGGCCAGACGGTGGTGAAAGTTCGTACGGCTTTCCATCGAAAAGTCGACTTATAAGATAAAAATGGGAGTGAGCATCATGGCAGCACGGGAAACCGGCAGTGTGAAGTGGTTCAACGACGCCAAGGGTTACGGCTTCATCCAACGCGAAGGCGGGGTGGATGTATTCGTGCATTACCGCGCGATCCGCGGCGAAGGCCACCGTTCCCTGACCGAAGGCCAGCAGGTCGAGTACGCGGTCGTGGAAGGGCAGAAGGGCTTGCAGGCTGAGGATGTGGTGGGGTTGTAAACCGCGCTTGCCGTCACAGTAATCCCTGTGGGAGCGGGCTTGCTCGCGAATACGGTGTATCAGTCACAAGGATATTGCCTGACACACCGTATTCGCGAGCAAGCCCGCTCCCACATTGGGATCTGTTTTAGCATTGCAAGTGGCGTCGAGCCTGGCAATCGCAACAGGCCTACCCAGCTGTCACGCCGTCTTCCAGGTAATCTCTTCTTCCCCGTCGGCACTGATGCGAATCCAGCGGTCCGCCGATTCTTCCCCTTCTTCCTCCACCCATGACCCAGGCGCACAACGCACTTCGACATTCAGTGCGGCGAAGGCGGCGCGGGCGCAGGCGATGTCGTCTTCCCACGGGGTCTGGTCGCTTTCCAGGTACAGGCTGTTCCATTTGCCCACGGCCTTGGGCAGCCAGGTCACCGGAATGTTGCCGGCCTTGCACTTGTAGGTCTGGCCTTTCTGTACCCAGTCGCTGCAGGGGCCCAGGGCCTGGCCGAGCCAGGCGGCGATGGCCTTGTGGTCGACGTCGGCGTCCTTGAGGTAAATCTCGATATCGGGTTGGCGCATGGATGTCCTCGCTGCGGTCTTGAAAAATCCATTCGCGGATTTAACTGGCCCCGAACGGTTGCCCGGGGCCTGGAATCAAAAAGGTTATTGAAGAACGAAATAATCGTAGCGCATCGACACCGTGACCTCGAATGGCTCGGCCTGTTCGATCACGCTGGCGCGGCGTTCGGCGCTGGCGCGCCAACCGTGGGGCGTCATGGCCAGCAGGTTGGCGCGATCCTGGCCGTTTTCGAGGGTCAGCTTGAATTCGAGGGTTTCGCTGTGATCCAGCGCCATGCCCGACGGCACCAGGGCCAGGTGCTTGTCGTCGGTGTAGGCGCGCACTTCGTCGTAGAGGCGCTCGCGCAACTCCATCAGGTGGCCGGCGGTGGGGCCGACCTTCATCAGGCCGCCGCCGGGGCTGAGCAGGCGCTTGGCCTCTTGCCAGTCCAGTGGGCTGAACACGCTGGCCAGGAACTGGCAGCATCCGTCCGCCAATGGCACCCGGGCCATGCTGGCGATCAACCAGGTCAGTTGCGGGTTGCGTTTGCAGGCGCGCTTGACCGCCTCGCGGGAAATGTCCAGGGCATAGCCATCGGCCTGGGGCAATGCCTCGGCGATCTGCGCGGTGTAGTAACCCTCGCCGCAGCCGATGTCCAGCCAGCGCCCGGGTGCGCGCTCGGCGGCCAGTTCCGCCAGGCGCCGGGCGACCGGGGCGTAGTGCCCGGCGTTGAGAAAGTCGCGGCGGGCTTCGACCATCGCCTGGTTGTCGCCGGGGTCGCGGCTGTTCTTGTGCTGCACCGGCAGCAGGTTCAGGTAACCCTGCCGCGCACGGTCGAAGCGGTGGCCGGCCGGGCACACCACGCCGTTATCCACCGCGTTCAGCGGTTCACTGCAGATCGGGCAGGCGAGCATCAGGCGAGCAACTTGATCAGCGTCTTGTAGTAGATCTCGGTCAGCACGTCGAGATCGGCAGCCAGCACGCGCTCGTTGACCTGGTGGATGGTCGCGTTGACCGGCCCGAGTTCCACGACTTGCGTGCCCATGGTGGCGATGAAGCGACCGTCGGACGTGCCGCCGCTGGTGGACGCCTGGGTCTCGCGCCCGGTGACATCCCGGATGCTCGACGACACCGCATCGAGCAGCGCGCCCGGTTCGGTGAGGAATGGCAGGCCGGACAAGGCCCAGTCGATGTGCCAGTCCAGTTGATGCTTGTCGAGGATTTCGGCGACGCGTTGTTGCAGGCCTTCGACGGTGGACTCGGTGGAGAAGCGGAAGTTGAAGACCGCTTCCAGGTCACCGGGGATCACGTTGGTCGCGCCGGTGCCGGAATTGAGGTTGGAGATCTGGAAACTGGTCGGCGGGAAAAAGTCGTTGCCGTGGTCCCAATGCTCGGCGGCCAATTCGGCCAAGGCGGGCGCCGCCAGGTGGATCGGGTTCTTCGCCAGGTGTGGATAAGCCACGTGGCCTTGTTTGCCGCGCACGGTCAGTTTTGCGCCGAGGGAGCCGCGCCGGCCGTTCTTGACCACATCGCCCACCAAGGTAGTGCTCGACGGCTCGCCGACGATGCACCAGTCCAGCCGCTCCTGACGCGCCTTGAGGCGCTCGACCACGGCCTTGGTGCCGTGGTGGGCCGGGCCTTCTTCATCGCTGGTGATCAGGAAGGTCAGCGAACCCTTGTGGTCAGGGTAGTCGGCGACGAACCGTTCGGCCGCCACGACCATTGCCGCCAGGCTGCCTTTCATGTCCGCCGCGCCACGGCCGCAGAGCATGCCCTGTTCGTCGATGACCGCGTCGAACGGGTCGAGCTGCCAGGCCTTTACCGGACCGGTCGGCACCACATCGGTGTGCCCGGCGAAACACAGCACCGGGCCGTCATGCTTGCCATGGCTGGCCCAGAAGTTATCCACATCCTCGATGCGCATCGGCTCGAGCGTGAAGCCCGCGTTGCCCAGGCGCTGCATCATCAGTTTCTGGCAATCGGCATCCAGCGGTGTCACGGATGGACGGCGGATCAGGTCGCAGGCGAGTTGCAGGGTCGGCGAGAGGTCGGCGTGGGCCGTCATGGAAAACTCCGGAAACATGGAAAGGAGACACGGATCTCTGTGGGAGCGGGCTTGCTCGCGAAGCTTTTAGCGTCAGTGATGACGCCTTCGCGAGCAAGCCCGCTCCCACAGGTCCTGAGTTCGGCCGTGGATTGTATTTGGCCAAGGCTCGTAAAATGGCGGTTATCTTATAGCAAAACGACCACCATTGGCCCCTGGTGCGGGACAGGTGGAACACAAAACCTGTGGGAGCGAGCTTGCTCGCGATGACGCTGGATCAGCCAGTATCGATGTCGACTGATACACCGCCATCGCGAGCAAGCTCGCTCCCACAGAGGTTTTGCTTAAATTGCCACGGCAAAGCCCTATAATGCGCGCCGGTTTTTGGGGTAATGGTCATGAGTACAGAAGATCCACGGTTTGCCGGCATCGCCCGTTTGTATGGCATTGAGGGCCTGGAACGCCTGCGGGCGGCCCATGTGGCGATTGTCGGCATCGGAGGCGTCGGTTCCTGGGCGGCTGAAGCCATCGCCCGTTGCGGCGTGGGCGAGATCTCGTTGTTCGACCTGGACGACGTCTGTGTCAGCAACGCCAACCGCCAGTTGCACGCCCTGGACAGCACCGTCGGCAAACCCAAGGTCGACGTGATGGCCGAGCGGCTGCGGGGGATCAACCCCGACTGCACGGTGCACGCGGTGGCGGACTTCGTCACCCGCGACACCATGGCCGAGTACATCACGCCGAACATCGACTGCGTGATCGACTGCATCGACAGCGTCAACGCCAAGGCTGCGCTGATCGCCTGGTGCAAGCGCCGCAAGATCCAGATCATCACCACCGGCGGCGCGGGCGGGCAGATCGACCCGACGCTGATCCAGGTCTGCGACCTCAACCGTACGTTCAACGATCCACTGGCTTCCAAGGTGCGCTCCACCTTGCGCCGCGACTACGGTTTCTCCCGCACCGTGACCCGCCACTACAGCGTGCCCTGCGTGTTCTCCACCGAACAACTGCGCTATCCGAAGCCGGACGGCAGCATTTGCCTGCAGAAGAGTTTTGTGGGCGACGGCGTCAAGCTCGACTGTGCCGGTGGGTTTGGTGCGGTGATGATGGTCACGGCGACGTTTGGCATGGTCGCGGCGACCAAGGCTGTGGATAAGATCGTGGCGGGTGTGCGGCGACCGGCTGACAGGGTCAAGTCCGGGCAGTGAGCGCTTTATGTGGCGAGGGGATTTATCCCCGCTGGGCTGCGAAGCAGCCCTCAAACCTAACAATGCGCTGTGTCAGACAGCTTGAGTTGACTGCTTTAGGGGCTGCTTCGCAGCCCAACGGGGATAAATCCCCTCGCCACAATCATTTAGTCAACTCAAACATCCGCTTTAGCACCGCATTCAAGCCATTGCTACGCGACGGCGACAGCTGCCGCGACAATCCCAGCTGGTTGAACCAATCCGGCAGATCCACCTGCTGCAACGCCTCGGCGGACAGCCCGTTGACCCGCGCCAGCAGCAACGCCACCAACCCACGGATCAACCGCGCATCGCTGCTGGCGGAAAACTGCCAGTGCCCGTCGT
Source organism: Pseudomonas sp. NFACC37-1 (assembly GCF_900101575.1). Classification (NCBI taxonomy): domain Bacteria; kingdom Pseudomonadati; phylum Pseudomonadota; class Gammaproteobacteria; order Pseudomonadales; family Pseudomonadaceae; genus Pseudomonas; species Pseudomonas sp. NFACC37-1. The sequence goes on from NZ_FMUZ01000003.1 coordinate 140,568, forward strand.
GCAAGCGACCCACCAACCACACCTGGCTTTCACAGCCGTGGACGAGGTTGGCCTCGCATTTGTCCGCGTCGCTCAGGGGCGGCAGACGTTCGCCCCATTGCATCAGCAATCGGGCCCGTTGCTCCCAGCCTGACGCGTCCCGGAAGATTTGCAGCGCCGTGACGGCATCGGCCGGCAGGTTCATCGCAACATCTCCAAGGCTTGGTCGAGGGCTTCGAAGAACCGTTCGATGTCGGCAGAATCGTTGTACAGCGCCAACGACACGCGAATCGCCCCGGACAGCTGCAAATGCTTGAACAGCGGCATCGCGCAGTGATGCCCTGCGCGCACGGCAATGCCTTGCTCGGTCAGCAGGTGCGCCAGGTCGGCGTTGTGGATGCCTTCGACCACGAAACTGACCAGAGCCAGGCGCGGGTTGCCCAGCAGGCGAATGCCGTTGCGGGCTTGCAGGCCATGGCGCAGGTAGTCATGCAGCGCCGCTTCATGGTCGATGACCGCTTGCGGATCGAGGGCGGACAGGTAGTCCAGGGTCGCGCCCAACCCGATCACACTGGCAATCGGCGGCGTGCCGGCTTCGAAGCCCAGCGGCGCCGGACGGAAGGTGGCGCTGTGGTAATCGGCTTGTTGCACCATTTCGCCGCCGAACTGCCAATGGCGCAGCTTGCCAAGGGCTTCGGTACGGCCGAACAGCACGCCCAGCCCGTCGGGGCCATAGAGTTTGTGGCTGGAAAACACGTAAAAGTCGCAGCCCAGCGCTTCCACGTCGTGGCGGCCATGGACCACGCCTTGGGCGCCGTCGATCACCGTCAGCGCGCCTTGGGCCTTGGCCAGCGCCAGCAGCGCCGGCACGGGTTGCCAGGCCCCCAGCACATTGGATAACTGGCTCACCGCCAGCAAGCGCGTGCGGGGGCCGATCAGTTCGGCGGCGGCGCCAGGGTCGATCACCCCGTCGGCATCCAGTGGCAACACCACCAGGGTCAACGAACGGCGCTCGGCCAGTTGCTGCCACGGCAGCAGGTTGGCGTGGTGCTCCAGGGCGCTGATGACGATCTCATCGCCCGGGTTGAATAAATGTTCCAGCCCGTAGGCCAGCAGATTCAGCGCCGAAGTGGCGCCGTGGGTGAAGACCACCTGCCCGCAGTTTCCGGCATTGAGCCATTGCGAAGCCTTGAGGCGGCTGTCCTCGAACGCCTGGGTGGCATGGGCGCCCGGCAAATGTTGCGCACGGTGCACGTTGGCCGCGCCGTTGGTGTAGTAATGCGTCAGGGCATCCAATAGTGCTTGGGGTTTTTGCGTGGTGGCGGCGTTGTCCAGGTAGGTCTGGCCTTGCCGTTGCAGGGCGGCGATGGCCGGGAAATCGGCACGCCAGGGGGATTGGATCAACATGCTTTCGGGCCCTGCTGGAGTTACGCCGGACCTTGTGGGAGCGGGCTTTTTTTGTGGGAGCCGAGCTTGCTCGCGATGGCTGCGACACGGTTTAACTGCAAGACCGCATCATCGTTCATCGCGAGCAAGCTCGGCTCCCACAAAGGCTCGTCACCACAGGTGCTGGTGTGAAGCTTAGTTGTGGGCGTGCAGTGCTTCGTTCAGCTCGATGGCCGACTTATGCGTCTTGCATTCCACCGCGCCGGTCTCGGAATTGCGGCGGAACAACAGGTCGGGCTGGCCGGCCAGGTCGCGGGCCTTGACCACTTTCACCAGTTGGTTGTTTTCGTCCAGCAGCGCGACTTTGGTGCCGGCGGTCACGTACAGGCCCGACTCCACGGTGTTGCGGTCGCCCAGCGGGATACCGATACCGGCGTTGGCGCCGATCAGGCAGCCTTCGCCGACCTTGATCACGATGTTGCCGCCGCCCGACAGGGTGCCCATGGTGGAGCAACCGCCGCCCAGGTCCGAACCCTTGCCGACGAACACGCCCGCCGAGACACGGCCTTCGATCATGCCCGGGCCTTCGGTGCCGGCGTTGAAGTTGACGAAACCTTCGTGCATGACCGTGGTGCCTTCGCCCACATAGGCGCCCAGGCGGATTCGCGCGGCGTCGGCGATGCGCACGCCGGCCGGGACCACGTAGTCGGTCATTTTCGGGAACTTGTCCACCGAGAACACTTCCAGCAGTTCGCCACGCAGGCGGGCTTCGAGCTGGTGCTCAGCCAGTTCGGCCAGGTCGATCGCGCCCTGGCTGGTCCAGGCCACGTTCGGCAGCAGAGGGAAAATCCCGGCCAGGTTCAGGCCGTGGGGCTTGACCAGGCGATGGGACAGCAGGTGCAGCTTGAGGTAGGCCTCAGGGGTGGAGCTCAGTTGGGCATCTTCGGCCAGCAGGGTGGCGACCAGTGGCTTGTGGCTTTCAGCCAGGCGGGTCAGCAGGGCAGCTTGTGCGGCATCGACGCCCTTGAGGGCTTCAGCCAGTTGCGAGGCCTGGGCGGTGGTGAAGGTGATGGCCTGGTTGCCTTCGCTGTAGCCGAGGATCGGCGCGATGGCTTTGACGATGTCGGTCGATGGGTTGAGCAGCGGCTGTGCGTAGAACACTTCCAGCCAGGCGCCTTGACGGTTTTGAGTGCCGACACCGAAGGCCAGGCTGAACAGGGTAGTGGACATGAAATTACCTCTACAAAATGGACTGGGCAGGCTTACTTGATTTCTGCCGCATAGATATCTGGCTTGAAGCCAATCAGGGTTCGGTCACCGAGATCGAGCACCGGGCGCTTGATCATCGAGGGTTGGGCGAGCATCAGTTCGATGGCTTTCGTCTGGTCGAGATCGGCTTTGCGTTCGTCGTCGAGTTTGCGAAAGGTCGTACCGGCACGGTTCAACACCACTTGCCAGCCATGCTCGTTGCACCATTGGGTCAGGTGTTCACGGTCAATGCCGGCGGTCTTGTAGTCGTGAAAGTCGTACTGCACAGCGTGATCATCGAGCCAAGTGCGCGCCTTTTTCATCGTGTCACAGGCTTTGATGCCGAAAAGGTGCAACGTTTTGCTTGAATCGGTCAAGGAACTGCCCCCTTTGCAGGTGCTGGAAATAAAAGGTGAAGGATTATGCCATGACCGGACGGTTGTGGGAGCGAGGCTTGCCCGCGATGAACGATGACGCGGTCTTCTGGCAGACCGAGGTGTTTTCATCGCGAGCAAGCTTTGCTCCCACAGCTTGCTCACTAAAGAGCTGCTGCGACATAGGTGTAACGGCCAAGTTAATCCTAGGCGGTTAATATGGCACTTCAACGGCAAGCTGTTGCCGGATGTGTGTCGCTGCCAGTGGAAACCGTTATGCAAAGCGCTTATACCGTCCTGATCCTGTTGATGCTGGTAGGCGTGTCGCGCCTGATCGGACGGTTGATCCCGCTGCCGCTGCCCCTGGTACAGATCGGCGCCGGTGCCGTGCTGGCCTGGCCGTCCCTGGGGCTGCACGTGGCCCTCGATCCTGAGTTGTTCCTGTTTCTGTTCCTGCCACCGCTGCTGTTCTCCGACGGTTGGCGCATGCCCAAGCGCGAGTTGTGGCGCCTGCGCGGGCCGATCCTGACGCTGGCGGTGGGGCTGGTGTTGTTCACGGTGGTGGGCGCCGGTTATTTCATTCATTGGCTGCTGCCAAGTATCCCGTTGCCGGTGGCCTTCGCCCTGGCGGCGGTGCTGTCGCCGACCGACGCGGTGGCGGTGTCGGCGATTGCCCGCGACCGCTTGCCCGGCCCCCTGATGCACATGCTCCAGGGTGAGGCGCTGATGAACGATGCGTCGGGCCTGGTGACGTTCAAGTTCGCCCTGGCGGCGGCCATCACCGGGGTCTTTTCCCTGGCCAACGCGAGCCTGACGTTCGTATTGGTGGCGGTCGGCGGCCTGCTGGTCGGCGTGGCCCTGAGTTGGCTGCTGGGCCGGCTGCGGGCGTGGATGATTGCCCGGGGTTGGGACGACCCGGCCACCCATGTGGTGTTCATGTTGCTGCTGCCGTTTGCCGCCTATGTGCTGGCTGAGCGCTTGGGCGCCTCGGGCATTCTCTCGGCGGTGGCGGCGGGGATGATGCAGAGCTGGCTCGACCTGCTGCCGCGCCAGACCGGCACGCGGCTGCTCAATCGCAGTGTCTGGTCGCTGTTGGAATTCGCCTTCAACGGCTTGATCTTCCTGCTGCTGGGCTTGCAACTGCCGGACATCATCAAGGCGGTGACCCGCCTCGAAACCACGCTCTGGCCGACGTTGTTCTACCGTTGCCTGGATGTGCTGGCGATTTTCCTGGTGTTGCTGGTGCTGCGGTTTGTCTGGGTGCAAAGCATCTGGCGTCTGTCGGGGCTGTTGCGCCGCTGGCGTGGCAAGGGTGAGCTGATCCTGGTGCCGAACGCACGTTCCTGCTGGCTGTTGACCTTCGGCGGGGTGCGCGGCGCGGTGACACTGGCGGGCGTGCTGTCGGTGCCATTGCTGTTGGGCGCGGGCGAGGCGTTTCCCGAGCGGGACCTGCTGATCTTCATCGCCGCCGGGGTGATTCTGCTGTCGTTGATCGCAGCTTGTATCGCCTTGCCGTTGTTGCTGCGGGGCATCGAGAAAAGCCCCGACGACAAACGTCGCAATGAAGTCCGCGAGGCCTGGCGCAAAACCGCTGAAGCGGCGATCCATGCGCTGGAGGTGGAAGAACCGACCGAGGCGGGCAGTACGCCGGATGCGGCCCAAGCGGCGCTGGCGACCGAGGTCAAGGCGCGGTTGATGTCCGAGTATCGTCATCAGCTCGACGTGTTCAACGACTCCGCCGAAGCCCAGGCGCTGGCATTCGAGATGGACCTGCTGGAGCGCCGGCTGCGCTTGAAGGCTTTTCGGGCGCAGCGGCTGGAGTTGTATCGCCTTAGTCGTCATCACCAGATTGGCGATGATGTGTTGCGTGAGGTGCTGGGGGAGTTGGATTTGGCGGAGGCGAATTTGGGGTTGGGGAAATAATATCGGCCTCATCGCCCGAAGAGTCTGGGGTCGATCACAAACTCTATGAACATACCTTGCGATGGGTAAAGTCAAATACGAATGGTGGGCGATCCTGTGCTGCTACAAGCTGTAACGCCCAGGAACCGATTTCTCAAGCCCGATGTGCTTTACGAACTCACCCAGGTCGACCTCTGGTATGTCTTTCTCTTCGGTTGAGGTCATTTCTTGTCCTTGCTGAAGCCCTGCTAGCCAACCTCAGCGAAACCCTGGCTTCGGCCAATGCGATGCTCAGCGACCTGGCGTTTGGCCTGGACGGCTCGCGGCGGCATGTAGCCTTGGGAGTGGCGCAGATGATTGAGTTGGGGACGTTGTTGGCGAACAAGGCGTTGGATCGGGTAGAGCTTCGGACTTGATGCAGTAAATGCCGGCCGCCCGGCCCACACTGATCGTTCCCACGCTCCGCGTGGGAACGCCGCCAGGGACGCTCTGCGTTCCGCTTCTGGAAGGTGACGCAGAGCGTCACGGGATGCATTCCCACGCGGAGCGTGGGAACGATCAGTCCCGCTAGAGCAAGCTCCCTCGCCACAACAGAGGTCCACTTCAGTCCGATACAGCCATCAACCCCGACGCTGGATGAACGCGCGGATCCGTTCCGCCGCTTCCACGCATTCGGCCAATGGCGCGACCAGGGCCATGCGCACGCGCCCGGCGCCCGGGTTGACGCCATCCACATCGCGGGACAGGTAGGAGCCCGGCACCACGGTCACGTGTTCCTGTTCGAACAGGTCCCGGCAGAACGCTGCATCATCGCCGGCTACATTCGGCCAGAGGTAGAAGCTGCCATCGGGACGCTGCACGTCCAGCACCGGGCTGAGGATTTCCAGCACGGCGTCGAACTTCTCCCGGTACAGCGCGCGGTTGGCCCGTACGTGCACTTCGTCGTTCCACGCCGCGATGCTCGCCAGTTGGGTCTGAACCGGCATCGCGCAGCCGTGATAGGTGCGGTACAGCAGGAAACCCTTGAGGATGTCCGCGTCGCCGGCGACGAAACCGGAGCGCAGGCCGGGCAGGTTGGAGCGTTTGGACAGGCTGTGGAACACCACGCAGCGCTTGAAGTCCTTGCGACCCAGTTCGACGCAGGCGCTGAGCAGTCCTGGCGGCGGGGTCTGTTCGTCGAAGTACAGTTCGCTGTAGCACTCGTCCGCCGCGATCACGAAGTCATGCTCATCGGCCAAGGCGATGAGTTTTTTCAGCACGTCCACCGGGATCAACGCGCCGGTCGGGTTACCCGGGGAGCACAGGAACAGAATCTGGCAGCGCTTCCAGATGTCCGGCGAGACGGCGTCGAAATCCGGGTTGAAGCCGTTTTCGTCCAGGCACGGCAGGTAGTGCGGCTTGGCCCCGGCCAGGAACGCCGCGCCTTCGTAGATCTGGTAGAACGGGTTCGGGCTGACCACCAGGGCGTCGTCGCCCCGGTTGACCACGGTCTGGGTGAAGGCGAACAAGGCCTCACGAGTGCCATTGACCGGCAGCACGTGGCGCGCCGGATCCAGCCAGCCGGTCGGCACGTTGAAGCGACGCTCGCACCAGCCGGTGATGGCTTCACGCAGTTCCGGGATGCCGAGGGTGGTCGGGTACACGGCCATTTTTTCCAGATTACTGGCCAGGGCTTCAGCCACGAAGCTGGGCGAGCGATGCTTGGGTTCGCCGATGGACAACGCGATGGGGCGTTTGTCGGGGTTGGGCGTAACGCTGCCGAGCAGGGCGCGGAGCTTTTCGAACGGATAAGGCTGCAACTGGTTCAAAGCGTTGTTCATCGGGGGCCTCGTTCAATGTGGGAGCGGGCTTGCTCGCGAAAGCGGTGGGTCAGTGAATGATTATGCTGACTGACCCACCGCTTTCGCGAGCAAGCCCGCTCCCACAGCGGGAAATTTGTTCGTTCAGATGCTGATGCGTGTCAGGTGAGCATCGGGTTCCTGGTTGACGCTCAGGTGCCGGACGATGGCCTCCTGCAGGCGGCTGCACAGTTGCGGATCGGACAGCGGCTGGTTGTGAGCGTCGGTGATGAAAAACACGTCTTCTACCCGTTCGCCGAGGGTGGCGATCTTGGCGTTTTGCAGCGACAGGTCGAACTCCAGGAAAATATGGCCGATCCGCGCCAGCAGGCCCGGGCGGTCCGGGGCGCTGAGTTCCAGCACGGTGACCTGGCGCTGGGCGTCGTTGTGGATCGTCACCTGGGGCGCAAACGCAAAATGCTTGAGCTGGCGCGGCACCCGGCGCTGGATGATGGTCGGGTAGTCCGCCGGGTTGCGCAGGGCTTCGGTGAGGCCGTCGCGAATCTGCTTGACCCGCGCCGGGTTGTCGCCGATCGAGTCGCCGTCGGTGTCGAGCACGATGTAGGTGTCGAGGGTGAACTGGCTGCTGGAGGTAATAACCCGGGCGTCATGGATGTTGAGGTTGAGCTGGTCCATCGCCGCCACGGTCACGGCGAAGAAGTCGTGCTGGTCCGGGGCATAGATGAAGATCTGCGTGCCACCCTCGAACTCGCGCTGGGTGGTTTCCTTGATCAGCACCAGCGGCCCGCCATCGGCCGGTTGCTGCAGGATCGCGTCGCTGTGCCAGGCCACGTCGCCGGCGGTGTGGCGCAGGAAATAGTCATCGCCCAATTGCGACCAGAGCTGCTCGACATCGTCCGGATCGGTGCCGCCGCGTACCAGGATGTCCAGGGCCGCGCTTTGGGTGCGACGGATCTGTTCTTCGCGGTCCACCGGGTTTTCCAGGCCACGGCGCAAGGCCCGCTTGGTCTCGGTGTACAGCTGGCGCAACAGGCTGGCGCGCCAGGAATTCCACAGGCTCGGGTTGGTGGCGTTGATGTCGGCCACGGTCAGCACGTAGAGGTAATCCAGGCGCGTTTCATCGCCGACGATCTGGGCGAAGTCGTGGATCACCTGCGGGTCGGACAAATCCTTGCGCTGGGCGGTGGTGGACATTACCAGGTGGTTCTGCACCAGCCAGACGATCAGCCGGCTGTCCCACAGGGGCAGTTGATGGCGCTGGCAGAACGCCTCGGCATCCACCGCGCCGATTTCGGAGTGGTCACCGTGGCGGCCCTTGCCGATGTCGTGGTACAGCCCGGCCATGTAGATCAGCTCGGGCTTGGGCAGCTTGCCCATGAGCTTGCTGGCCAGCGGGAATTTCTCTGACACCTGGGTGTACTGCAGCTTACGCAGGTGCTTGATCAGGTTCAGGGTGTGGGCATCGACCGTATAGATGTGGAACAGGTCGTGCTGCATCTGTCCGACGATGAAGCCGAACTCCGGCAGATAGCGCCCGAGGATCCCGTAGCGATTCATGCGCCGCAGGTTGCGGTGCACGCCGATCCGGCATTTGAACAGCTCGATGAACAGGCTGGTGTTGCGGATGTCGTGGCGGAAATCCTCATCGATCAGATGACGGTTTTCCCGCAGCAGGCGGATGGTGTCGGCCCGCACGCCCTTGATTTCCGGCTGCTGGGCCATGAGCACGAAGATTTCGAGCATGGCGAACGGCGTGCGGCGGAACACATAGTCATGACGCGCTTCGATGTAGCCGTCGTGCAGTTGAAAGCGTGAGTTGATCGGCTGCGGCGGTTCCTCGTCTTCGGGGGCGAGAATGACTTCCTCGAAGTGCTGGATGATCAGTTCGCTGAGCTGGGCGATGCTCATCACCACGCGGTAGTACTGCTGCATGAAGTTTTCGATGGACTGCTTGGCATCCTGCCCTTCGAAACCCAACAGGCCGGCGATGGAGCGTTGGTGATCGAACAGCAGGCGGTCCTCGGCGCGCCCGGCGAGCATGTGCAGGGCATAGCGGACCTTCCACAGGAATTCCTGGGACGAGGCCAGCAAGGCGTTTTCGCTTTCCACCAGGAAACCTTCGCCGGCCAGGGCGCGCAGGTTCAGCGTGCCGTACTGGCGGCGGGCGACCCACAGGATCGTCTGGATGTCCCGCAGCCCGCCGGGCGAGCCCTTGACGTTGGGTTCCAGGTTGTATTCGGTGTCGTTGTACTTGTGGTGGCGGGCCTTCTGCTCGGCGTGCTTGGCCAGGAAAAAATCCTTGCTGGGCCACATGTGCTCTGTGCTGGTGACATCGAGCATGCGCTGGCGCAGGCGCTCGGGGCCGGCGATGGTACGGCTTTCCATCAGGTTGGTGATCACCGTCAGGTCGGCGCGGGCCTCCTCGGCGCATTCCTGCACCGAGCGCACGCTCTGGCCGACTTCCAGGCCGATGTCCCACAGCAGCGTCAGGAAACGCTCGATGGAATCGCGGAAAACCTCATGGTCGGCGCTGTCCAGCAGGATCAGCAGGTCGATGTCGGAGTAGGGGTGCAACTCCCCGCGCCCATAGCCGCCCACCGCCACCAGGGCGATGTCGGCGTCTTCGCTCCAATCGAACTGCTCCCAGGCCTTTTGCAGGATGTTATCGACGAACCAGGCGCGGTCCTCGATCAGCCGGCGAATGTCCCGGCCATTGCGAAAGCGCTGGTCGAGCACTTCATGGGCCTGGCGGATCGCCTTCTTGAACGCCGAGATGGGGCTTGCCTTCAGGGCCAGTTCAGCCTGGAACTGGCCGCGGTCGAAGAGTTCGGGATCCACCTGCGGCATTGAATGGCTTTCCTTTCTATCTATATCTATCGGATCTATAGGCTGGGTTCGGATCAGGCGGAAACGCGCGCGATGGTGTCATCGCTGCGCAGGGTGAAGATTTCATAGCCCGTCTCAGTGACCAGCAGGGTGTGTTCCCACTGGGCCGACAGCTTGCGGTCCTTGGTGATGGCGGTCCAGCCGTCGCCCAGCACCTTGGTGTCGGCGCGGCCCTGGTTGATCATCGGCTCGATGGTGAAGGTCATGCCCGCCTGCAGTTCCATGCCGGTGCCGGCACGGCCGTAGTGCAGGATCTGCGGTTCTTCGTGGAACACCTTGCCGATGCCGTGGCCGCAGAACTCGCGCACCACCGAGAAGCCGTTCTTCTGCGCATGCTTCTGGATCACTTCGCCGATGTCCCCCAGGCGGCAGCCCGGCTTCACCAGTTCGATGGCCATGTACATGCATTCCTGGGTGACCTTGGACAGGCGCTGGGCCCACTCCGGCACGTTGCCGACATGGAACATGCGGCTGGTGTCGCCGTGATAGCCGTCCTTGATGACGGTGACGTCGATGTTCAGGGTGTCGCCATCCTTCAACGGTTTTTCGTTGGGGATGCCGTGGCAGACCACGTGGTTGATCGAGGTACAGATCGACTTTGGGAAGCCTTTATAGTTGAGCGGCGCCGGGATGGCCTTCTGCTCGTTGACGATGTAGTCGTGGCAGATGCGGTCCAGCTCTTCGGTGGTCACGCCCGGCTTGACGTAGTCGGCGATCATCTCCAGCACTTCGGCGGCGAGTTTGCCGGCGACACGCATTTTGGCGATGTCCTCGGGTGTCTTGAGGGTAACGGTCATACAGGCTCTCTCTGCGCCCGACGGCGCTGTTCAAAACGAAATGGGCGGCGGATGGGGATCCGGGCGGCCCTGAAAACGCGATTCTAACAGACGATCAGTACAATGAGCTCTCCAGCCTGGAACTCTGTGGCGAGGGGATTTATCCCCGTTGGGCTGCGCAGCAGCCCAAATCAGGCAGCATGGTGTATCAAGTCGATTGAATCGCCTGGTATGGGGCCGCTGCGCGCCCCAGCGGGGATAAATCCCCTCGCCACAAGAGGATTTCAGAATCCATGTTCCGTTTTCGCCCTTGCTGTGGTATAAAATGCGCCGCTTTCCGGGGATGACCCCGTAAGCTTAAATCCACACACGTGTCGACACGATGACCTGGGTGCCTCGGCTTATATAGCCGCTGGTTGGTCATTGGGATACGTGGAGGCCAAACCCGACTTATCAAGGAACTATCATGTCCCAAGTCAACATGCGCGATATGCTGAAGGCCGGTGTGCACTTCGGTCACCAGACCCGTTACTGGAACCCGAAAATGGGCAAGTACATTTTCGGCGCGCGTAACAAGATCCACATCATCAACCTTGAAAAAACCCTGCCGATGTTCAACGAAGCACTGACCTTCGTAGAGCGCCTGGCCCAGGGCAAAAACAAGATTCTGTTCGTCGGCACCAAGCGTTCCGCTGGCAAGATCGTTGCTGAAGAAGCAGCACGTTGCGGTTCGCCGTACGTCGATCACCGCTGGTTGGGCGGCATGCTGACCAACTTCAAGACCATTCGCGCTTCCATCAAGCGTCTGCGTGACCTTGAAGTCCAGTCCGAAGACGGTACTTTCGCCAAGCTGACCAAGAAAGAAGCGCTGATGCGCACTCGCGATCTTGAGAAGCTGGACCGCTCCCTGGGCGGTATCAAGGACATGGGCGGTCTGCCTGACGCACTGTTCGTGATCGACGTTGATCACGAGCGCATCGCGATCACCGAAGCCAACAAGCTGGGTATCCCGGTCATCGGCGTTGTCGATACCAACAGCAGCCCGGAAGGCGTTGACTACATCATCCCAGGCAACGATGACGCCATCCGCGCCATCCAGCTGTACATGGGTTCGATGGCTGACGCTGTGATCCGTGGTCGCAACAACGTGAATGGCGGCACCGAAGTCTTCGCTGAAGAAGCTCCGGCAGCAGCCGCTGAGTAATTGACGCCCCTGGCGTTGACTCAGTAAGCAAAAAGGGGGCTTGGCCCCCTTTTTGCCACCTCGAAAACCATTTGCCGCCAGCGCAGTGACTTGTTTGTAACCTGCCGCGGCCTATAAGCAGTGGTTTTCCGGGAAGAATTGATCGCCCGTTCGATCGGGTGGAATGGTTGAAAACCTATCCAAGAGGATTTTGAAATGGCAGAGATTACTGCAGCGTTGGTCAAAGAACTGCGCGAGCGTACCGGCGAAGGCATGATGGATTGCAAGAAAGCCTTGACCAAGGCTGGCGGCGACATCGAGAAAGCCATTGATGACATGCGTGCTTCGGGCGCCATCAAGGCTGCCAAGAAAGCCGGCAACGTCGCCGCTGAAGGCGCCATCGCCATCAAGGACGACGGCAAGGCTGCCGTTCTGCTGGAAGTCAACTCCCAGACCGACTTCCTGGCTCTGCAGGATGACTTCAAGGCGTTCGTCGCTGCCAGCGTCGAAAAAGCCTTCGCTGACAAACTGACCGACGCAGCCCCGCTGATCGAGTCCCAGGAAGAAGCGCGCCTGGTCCTGGTTGGCAAGACTGGCGAAAACGTCAACATCCGTCGCCTGGTTCGCGTTGAAGGTGACGTGGTTGGTACCTACCTGCACGGCAACAAGATCGGTGTTGCGGTTGTCCTGAAGGGCGGCGACACCGAACTGGCGAAAGACATCGCCATGCACGTGGCTGCAACCAACCCTGAGTTCCTGCTGCCTACGGACGTTTCGGCTGAAGCGATCGAGCGCGAGAAGGGCGTTTTCCTGCAGCTGAACGAAGAGAAGCTGAAAGGCAAGCCTGCTGAAATCGCAGAAAAAATGGTCAGCGGCCGTATCTCCAAGTTCCTGGCTGAAGCCAGCCTGGTTGAGCAGGCCTTCGTCAAGAACCCGGAAATCAAGGTTGGCGACCTGGCGAAGAAAGCCGGTGCTGAAATCGTTTCGTTCACCTACTTCAAAGTAGGCGAAGGCATCGAGAAGCCGGTTGATGACTTCGCTGCTGAAGTTGCTGCCCAGGTAGCTGCTGCCAGCAAGCAATAAGACGGTTTTCATAACTGTCGCCCAGAAGAGGCTGCCCGCTTAACGCGCGCAGCCTCTTTTCGGATGGGGATGCCGATTTTTATTGGTTTCCTGTCGGAACTGGCTTACAAAGCCGTGTTCCGATGGCGCTGTGTCAGCGTCAGACTAGAGTAGACGCAGGCTGCAAACAGCCTGCAAAGAATTTTCGAAAATACGCCGCAGGAGAGATTCGCAATGGCTCAGCAGGGCAGTGGTTATCAGGCTCGCTATAAACGCATTCTACTCAAGCTTAGCGGCGAGGCCCTGATGGGCTCGGAAGAGTTCGGGATCGATCCGAAAGTGCTGGATCGCATGGCCCTGGAAGTTGGCCAGTTGGTCGGGATCGGCGTTCAGGTCGGCCTGGTCATCGGCGGCGGCAACCTGTTTCGCGGCGCGGCGCTGAGCGCGGCCGGCATGGATCGGGTCACGGGCGACCACATGGGCATGCTGGCCACTGTGATGAACGCCCTGGCTATGCGCGATGCGCTGGAGCGTGCCAATATCTCGGCCATCGTGATGTCGGCCATTTCCATGGTTGGCGTGACCGATCACTACGATCGTCGCAAAGCCATGCGCCACCTCAACGCCAAGGAAGTGGTGATTTTTGCCGCCGGTACCGGTAATCCGTTCTTCACCACGGATTCGGCCGCCTGCCTGCGAGCGATCGAGATCGATGCCGATGTCGTGCTCAAGGCAACCAAGGTCGATGGCGTCTATACCGCTGACCCGTTCAAAGACCCGCATGCCGAGAAGTTCGATCATCTGACCTACGATGAAGTGCTGGATCGCAAGCTGGGTGTCATGGACCTGACGGCTATCTGCCTGTGCCGCGACCACAAGATGCCGCTGCGTGTCTTTAACATGAACAAGCCCGGTGCCCTGCTGAATATCGTCCATGGCGGCGCCGAAGGAACACTGATCGAGGAAGTTCAACAATGATCAACGAAATCAAGAAAGACGCTGAACAGCGCATGCAGAAATCCCTGGAGTCCCTGGCGCACAACTTCGGTCGCATCCGCACCGGCCAGGCGCACCCGAGCATCCTCGAGGGCGTGATGGTGCCGTACTACGGCTCCGATACCCCGATCAAGCAGGTGGCCAACATCACCGTCAAGGACGCGCGTACCCTGCAGGTCGTGGCTTTCGAGCGCAACATGCTGGGCGCGGTCGACAAGGCCATCGGCAGTGCCGGTCTGAACCTGAACCCGACCAACCTGGGTGAGCTGCTGCTGATCTCCATGCCGGCCCTGACTGAAGAAACCCGTCGTGGTTTCACCAAGCAGGCCCGCGATGTGGCTGAAGACGCTCGCGTCGCTGTGCGCAACATCCGTCGCGATGCTAACAGCCAGCTCAAGGATCTGGTCAAGGAAAAGGAAATCAGCGAAGACGAAGAGCGTCGCGCCACTGGCGAAATCGACGACCTGACCAAAAAGTACGTGGCTAAGATCGACGCGGATTTGGCGCAGAAAGAAAAAGACCTGATGGCCGTATAAGGGTCTCGTTTTCATGGAAAAGACCAAGCAGGCCGTGCCGTTCGCGGTTCCGCGCCACGTGGCGATCATCATGGACGGCAACAACCGCTGGGCCAAGAAGCGCTTTATGCCTGGCGTCGCCGGGCACAAGGCGGGGGTCGATGCGGTTCGTGCGGTCATCGAGGTGTGCGCCGAGGCGGGGGTCGAGGTGCTGACCCTGTTCGCCTTCTCCAGCGAGAACTGGCAACGGCCGGCCGATGAAGTCAGCGCCTTGATGGACTTGTTCCTCAAGGCCCTGCGTCGTGAGGCCAAGCGCCTCAACGACAACAAGATCAGCCTGCGCATCATCGGTGATCGCTCTCGCTTCCATCCTGAATTGCAGGCTGCGATGCGCGAAGCCGAGGCTGCGACGGCGGGTACCAATCGGTTCGTCCTGCAGATCGCCGCCAACTACGGTGGCCAGTGGGACATTGCCCAGGCTGCCCAGCGGTTGGCGCGGGAAGTCCAGGCCGGGCACTTGCGCCCGGAAGACATCACCCCTGAACTGTTGCAGACCTGCCTGGCGACCGGTGACCTGCCATTGCCTGACCTGTGCATCCGTACCGGTGGCGAGCATCGCATCAGCAACTTCCTGCTCTGGCAGTTGGCTTATGCCGAGTTGTACTTCTCCGACCTGTTCTGGCCGGACTTCAAACACGAAGCCATGCGCACCGCACTGGCCGATTTCGCTTCCCGTCAGCGTCGCTTCGGTAAAACGAGCGAGCAGATCGAAGCTGGAGCCCGGGTTTAATGCTTAAACAACGAATCATCACTGCCTTGATCCTGTTGCCTATCGCCCTGGGTGGTTTCTTCCTGCTCGACGGTGGCAGCTTTGCGCTGTTCATCGGGCTGGTCGTGACCTTGGGCGCGTGGGAGTGGGCGCGGCTGGCGGGTTTTCCTGCGCAGTCGGCGCGCGTGACCTATGCAACGGCCGTGGCGGCCATGCTGTTCATCATGTACGTGGTGCCCGGCCTCGCGCCTTGGGTGCTGGGTGCCGCGGTGCTGTGGTGGGCGACGGCGACCTTCCTGGTCCTGACCTATCCACGGACGACGCATCATTGGGCCAATACGGCGACCAAGCTGGTGATCGGCCTGTTGATCCTGCTGCCGGCCTGGCAGGGGCTGATCTGGATCAAGCAAGGCCCGTTGGGCAACTGGCAGATCATGGCCGTGATGGTGCTGGTCTGGGGGGCCGACGTTGGCGCCTACTTCTCCGGTCGGGCCTTCGGCAAGCGCAAGCTCGCGCCGCAAGTCAGCCCTGGCAAGAGCTGGGAAGGGGTCTATGGTGGCCTGGCCTTGAGCCTGGTGATCACCACGGTAGTCGGTTTCGTACGGGACTGGACGGTCGCGCAACTGTTCATGGGGCTTATTGGCGCCGCCCTGATCGTATTCGTGTCGGTGGTCGGCGACCTGACCGAAAGCATGTTCAAGCGTCAGTCCGGGATCAAGGACAGCAGTAACCTGTTGCCCGGTCACGGTGGTGTGCTGGATCGCATCGACAGCCTGACTGCCGCGATCCCGATCTTTGCCGTGCTGTTGTGGATGGCGGCATCGTGAGTCGCCCCCAGCGGATCACTGTCCTTGGCGCGACCGGTTCGATTGGCCTCAGTACGCTGGACGTCATCGGCCGGCATCCGGAGCGCTACCAGGTCTTCGCCCTCAGTGGTTTCACGCGTTTGAGCGAGTTGCTGGCATTGTGCATTCGCCACACGCCGCGGTTTGCCGTGGTGCCTGAGGTTGGCGTGGCGCGGGCGTTGCAGGATGATCTGCGCGCAGCCGGCCTGCAAACCCGTGTGCTGGTGGGAGAGGAGGGCCTCTGCCAAGTGGCTGCCGACCCCGAAGTCGACGCCGTGATGGCGGCGATTGTCGGTGCGGCGGGCCTGCGTCCGACCCTCGCGGCGGTGGAGGCCGGCAAGAAGATCCTGCTGGCCAATAAAGAGGCGCTGGTGATGTCTGGCGCGCTGTTCATGCAGGCTGTTCGCAAGAGTGGCTCGGTGCTGCTGCCGATCGACAGCGAGCACAATGCGATTTTTCAATGCATGCCGCGGGATTTTTCCCGTGGTCTCGGCGCAGTAGGTGTTCGGCGGATTTTGCTGACAGCCTCCGGTGGTCCGTTCCGGCAGACGCCGCTGGAAGAATTGGTGCATGTTTCACCCGAACAGGCCTGTGCCCATCCGAACTGGTCCATGGGGCGCAAGATTTCCGTGGATTCGGCCAGCATGATGAACAAGGGCCTGGAGTTGATCGAGGCCTGCTGGCTGTTTGATGCCAAGCCATCGCAGGTCGAGGTGGTGATTCACCCCCAGAGCGTGATTCACTCCCTGGTGGACTACGTCGACGGGTCCGTGCTGGCCCAGTTGGGTAACCCGGACATGCGCACGCCGATCGCCAACGCCCTGGCCTGGCCGGAGCGTATCGACTCGGGCGTTGCGCCGCTGGACCTGTTCGCTATCGCTCGCCTGGATTTCCAGGCGCCCGATGAGCAGCGCTTCCCCTGCCTGCGCCTGGCGCGCCAGGCGGCCGAGGCGGGCAACAGTGCTCCGGCCATGTTGAACGCTGCCAATGAAGTGGCTGTTGCTGCGTTTCTCGATGGACGTGTCCGTTACCTCGAGATCGCGAGTATCATCGAGGAAGTCTTGAATCTCGAGGCCGTGGTTTCGGTCGATGACCTCGACACAGTATTTACGGCGGATGCCAGGGCTCGTGAGTTGGCGGGCCAATGGCTGCAGCGCCACGGGCGTTGAAGCTGCGATACGTTAGCCAGGGTTGCCCTGGACAGGATTGCGGAGAAAACAGATGAGCGCGCTCTATATGATTGTCGGCACCCTGGTTGCATTGGGGGTGTTGGTCACTTTTCACGAATTCGGTCATTTCTGGGTTGCGCGTCGCTGTGGCGTCAAGGTCCTGCGTTTTTCCGTGGGCTTTGGCATGCCATTGCTGCGCTGGCACGACAAGAAAGGCACCGAGTTCGTCGTGGCGGCCATCCCGTTGGGTGGCTACGTCAAGATGCTCGACGAGCGCGAAGGCGAAGTTCCGGCCGACCAGCTCGATCAATCCTTCAATCGCAAGACCGTCCGTCAGCGTATTGCCATCGTCGCGGCGGGGCCGATTGCCAACTTCCTGCTGGCCATGGTGTTTTTCTGGGGCCTGGCCATGCTGGGCAGCGAACAGGTGCGCCCGGTCATCGGTGGGGTAGAGGCCGGTAGCGTTGCCGCCCGTGCCGGGCTGGGTGCCGGGCAGGAAATCGTCGCCATCGATGGCGAGCCGACATCGGGCTGGGCGGCGGTCAATCTGCAGTTGGTACGTCGCCTGGGTGAGAGCGGTTCGTTGCAATTGATGGTGCGTGAGCAGGGCTCCACGGTGGATTCGCCTCGCGAGCTCATCTTGGACAACTGGCTCAAGGGCGCGGACGAGCCGGATCCGATCCGTTCCCTGGGGATCCGGCCATGGCGTCCGGCCTTGTCGCCGATCCTCGCCGAACTCGACCCGAAAGGCCCGGCCCAGGCGGCTGGCCTGAAGACCGGCGATCGGTTGCTGGCCCTCGACGGCCAGCCGGTCGGCGACTGGCAGCAGGTGGTCGATTCGGTTCGTGTACGTCCTGATACCAAAATTGTGCTGCGCATCGAGCGCGACGGTGCTCCAATCGACGTCCCGGTAACCCTGGCCGCCCGTGGCGAGAGCAAGGCACCGACCGGTTACCTGGGAGCGGGCGTCAAGGCGGTCGACTGGCCACCGGAAATGATCCGCGAGGTCAGTTTCGGTCCAGTGGCGGCGATTGGCGAGGGTGCGCGTCGTACCTGGACCATGAGCATCCTGACGCTGGACTCGCTCAAGAAAATGTTGTTCGGCGAGCTCTCGGTAAAAAACTTGAGTGGACCGATAACCATTGCTAAAGTGGCGGGCGCTTCTGCCCAGTCGGGCGTCGCTGATTTCCTGAATTTCCTTGCTTATCTGAGCATTAGCCTGGGGGTTCTGAATTTGCTGCCCATTCCGGTACTGGATGGGGGGCATCTGCTGTTTTATCTGATCGAGTGGGCGCGTGGTCGTCCCTTGTCGGATCGGGTGCAAGGTTGGGGGATACAGATCGGTATCAGCTTGGTGGTCGGGGTCATGTTGCTTGCCCTCGTCAACGATCTGGGTCGTCTGTAACGCTTCGCTGAATTGCGAATCTGCCGCATTTTGCGGCAGTTTGTTTATTGCCAGTTGGAATAAGAAAGGACTTCATGAAACGTCTGCTGCTAACTGCGGTTCTCACCGTATTGATGATCGCCGAAGTTCACGCCGAGTCCTTCACTATCTCTGATATTCGCGTCAATGGCCTCCAGCGGGTCTCCGCGGGTAGCGTCTTTGGTGCCTTGCCGTTGAACGTCGGCGAGCAGGCGGATGATCGGCGCCTGGTGGAATCCACGCGTGCGCTGTTCAAGACCGGCTTCTTTCAAGATATCCAGCTGGGCCGTGACGGCAATGTCCTGGTCATCACGGTAGTCGAGCGCCCGTCGGTCGCCAGTATCGAGATCGAAGGCAACAAGGCGATCTCCACTGAAGACCTGATGAAGGGCCTGAAACAATCCGGCCTGGCCGAAGGCGAGATCTTCCAGCGCGCCACCCTCGAAGGTGTGCGTAACGAGCTGCAGCGCCAGTACGTCGCCCAGGGTCGCTACTCGGCCACCGTCGACACCGAAGTGGTGCCGCAGCCGCGCAACCGCGTCGGCCTGAAGGTCAACATCAACGAAGGCACCGTGGCGGCCATCCAGCACATCAACGTGGTGGGCAACACGGTGTTCCCGGATGAAGACCTGATCGACCTGTTCGAGCTCAAGACCACCAACTGGCTGTCGTTCTTCAAGAACGACGACAAGTACGCCCGTGAAAAACTCTCTGGTGACCTGGAGCGCCTGCGTTCCTACTACCTGGACCGTGGCTACATCAACATGGACATCGCTTCGACCCAGGTGTCCATCACCCCGGACAAGAAGCACGTCTACATCACCGTCAACGTCAACGAAGGCGAGAAGTACACCGTTCGCGACGTCAAGCTCAGCGGTGACCTGAAGGTTCCCGAGGACCAGGTCAAGTCGCTGCTGCTGGTGCAGAAGGGCCAGGTGTTCTCGCGCAAGCTGATGACCACCACTTCCGAGCTGATCACCCGCCGCCTGGGTAACGAGGGCTACACCTTCGCCAACGTCAACGGCGTGCCGCAGCCGCACGATGAAGACCACACCGTCGACATCACGTTCGCCGTGGACCCGGGCAAGCGTGCCTACGTCAACCGCATCAACTTCCGTGGCAACACCAAGTCCGAGGACGAAGTGCTGCGCCGTGAAATGCGCCAGATGGAAGGTGGCTGGGCGTCGACCTACCTGATCGACCAGTCCAAGACCCGCCTGGAGCGCCTGGGCTTCTTCAAGGAAGTCAACGTCGAGACGCCGGCCGTGCCGGGCGTCGATGACCAGGTCGATGTGAACTACAGCGTCGAAGAGCAGGCTTCCGGCTCGATCACCGCCAGCGTCGGTTTCGCCCAGAGCGCCGGCCTGATCCTCGGTGGCTCGATCACCCAGAACAACTTCCTGGGTACCGGTAACAAGGTCAGCATCGGCTTGACCCGCAGCGAATACCAGACCCGCTATAACTTCGGTTTCGTGGACCCCTACTGGACGGCTGACGGCGTGAGCCTGGGCTACAACGCCTTCTACCGCACCACCGACTACGACGAGCTGGACTCTGACATCTCCAGCTATGCGGTGGACAGCTACGGTGTCGGCGCCAACATCGGCTACCCGATCAGCGAGACCTCGCGCCTGACCTTTGGCCTCACCGCCCAGCAGGACAAGATCAATACCGGTCGCTACACCGTCGACGAGATCTTCGACTTCGTTAACAAGGAAGGCGACAGCTACCTGAACTTCAAGGCGTCCGCCGGCTGGTCCGAGTCGACCCTGAACAAGGGCGTGCTGGCGACCCGTGGCCATTCCCAGAGCCTGGTGTTCGAAACCACCACCCCTGGCAGTGACCTGTCGTTCTTCAAGCTCGACTACCGTGGCCAACTGTTCCAGCCGTTGACCGACACCTACACCATGCGCCTGCACACCGAACTGGGCTATGGTGACGGCTACGGCTCGACCGATGGCCTGCCGTTCTACGAGAACTACTACGCCGGTGGTTTCAACTCGGTACGTGGTTTCAAGGACAGTACGCTTGGTCCGCGCAGTACGCCGAGTCAGGGCAATAACCCGGGCACCATTAGAGACCCGGACCAGGATCCACTGCCGTTCGGTGGCAATGTCCTTATCCAGGGTGGCCTTGAGGTGCTGTTCCCAATGCCGTTCGTCAAGGATCAACGCTCCCTGCGTACCTCGGTATTCTGGGACGTGGGTAACGTTTTCGATTCAAGTTGCAGTGACACCACCAACGCCAACGGCACCAAGTCCGACACAAAGTGCAACGACATCAGCCTGAGCAACCTGGCCAGTTCCGTCGGTGTGGGCGTGACCTGGGTCACTGCGCTGGGTCCTTTGAGTTTCGCGCTGGCGATGCCGATCAAGAAGCCGGATGACGCTGAAACCCAAGTGTTCCAATTCTCCCTCGGCCAGACGTTCTAAGCGTCTGACCCATGACAACGACAATGGATTTTGTAGGAGTGCATCGTGCGTAAGTTGACTCAATTGGTTCTCCTGGCGACCGTACTGGTCGCCGGTCCGGCTTTTGCCGACATGAAGATTGCCGTGCTGAATTATCAGATGGCCCTGCTGGAATCCGACGCGGCGAAGAAGTACGCCGTGGATGCGGAGAAAAAATTCGGCCCGCAACTGACCAAGCTCAAAGGCCTGGAAAGTAGCGCCAAGGGCATTCAGGATCGTCTGGTCGCCGGTGGCGACAAGATGGCCCAGGGCGAGCGCGAGCGTCTGGAGCTTGAATTCAAGCAAAAGGCCCGTGACTTCCAGTTCCAGTCCAAGGAGCTGAACGAAGCGAAAGCCGTTGCCGACCGCGAAATGCTCAAGCAACTCAAGCCGAAGCTCGACAGCGCCGTGGAAGAAGTCATCAAGAAAGGTGGTTTTGACCTGGTGTTCGAGCGTGGCGCGGTGATCGATGTCAAGCCTCAATACGACATCACGCGCCAGGTTATCGAGCGCATGAATCAGCTGAAGTAATCCATGACAGCGACCATCAAGCTTGGCCAGTTGGCCGAGTTCCTCGGCGCCACCTTGCGTGGCGACCCGGAGAAGGCTATTACTGGGCTAGCCACTTTGCAAGAGGCTGGCCCAGCTCAGTTGAGCTTCCTGGCAAATCCTCAGTATCGCAAGTATCTGGCTGATAGCCGGGCCGCCGCGCTGTTGCTCAAGGCTGCCGATGCCGAAGGGTTTGCCGGCGACGCCCTGATCGTGCCCGATCCGTACCTGGCGTATGCGCGAATTTCCCATCTGTTCGATCCCAAGCCCAAGTCGGCTGCTGGTATTCATCCCAGCGCGGTGATCGCGGCGGATGCCGTGGTGGACCCTACCGCCAGCGTCGGTCCGTTCGTGGTCATCGAAAGCGCGGCCCGAATCGGTGCCGGCGTCACGCTGGGCGCCCATTGCGTCATTGGTGCGCGCAGCGAGATCGGCGAAGGCGGCTGGCTGGCCCCACGGGTCACCCTGTATCACGATGTGCGCATCGGCAAGCGGGTGGTGATCCAGTCCGGTGCCGTGCTGGGTGGCGAAGGGTTCGGTTTTGCCAACGAGAAAGGCATCTGGCAAAAGATCGCCCAGATCGGTGGCGTCACCATTGGCGATGACGTTGAAATCGGCGTCAACACTGCGATCGACCGCGGTGCCCTGGCCGATACGGTCATCGGCAATGGCGTCAAGCTCGACAACCAGATCCAGATCGCCCACAACGTCCAGGTTGGTGACCACACCGCCATGGCCGCCTGCGTGGGGATCTCCGGTAGCACCAAGATCGGCAAGCATTGCATGCTCGCCGGTGGCGTGGGCCTGGTGGGCCATATCGACATCTGTGACAACGTATTCCTGACCGGGATGACCATGGTGACCCACTCGATTACCGAGCCGGGTGCCTATTCTTCCGGCACAGCCATGCAACCGGCAGCCGAATGGCGCAAGAGCGCGGCGCGTATCCGCCAGCTCGACGACATCGCGCGGCGCCTCAAGCAGGTGGAAAAGCGTGTAGGGGACGTGACCCCTGGCGGTAATGCTTCATCAGATGGCTGATACCATTTCCATATCAAGTGTGCACAGCCGTTAGGGCATCTTGATTTGCTAGCGGAGTGCGCGTCACTCGTGCGCTCCCAATCTTTACATAGGCTTCCCCCCGAAATGATGGACATCAACGAGATTCGCGAATACCTGCCTCACCGTTACCCGTTCCTGCTGGTGGATCGGGTGGTGGACCTGGACGTTGAAGGCAAGCGCATTCGCGCCTATAAGAATGTCAGCATCAACGAGCCGTTCTTCAACGGTCACTTCCCCGCGCATCCAATCATGCCGGGCGTCTTGATCATCGAGGCGATGGCCCAGGCTGCCGGGATCCTTGGTTTCAAAATGCTCGACGTCAAGCCTGCCGACGGCACGCTCTATTACTTCGTCGGTTCCGACAAGCTGCGCTTCCGCCAGCCGGTCACTCCGGGCGATCAGTTGATCCTCGAAGCCAAGTTCATCAGTTGCAAGCGCCAGATCTGGAAATTCGAATGCCAGGCTTCGGTCGACGGCAAGCCAGTCTGCTCCGCTGAAATCATCTGTGCGGAACGCAAACTATGAGTTTGATTGACCCTCGCGCAATCATCGATCCGACGGCCGTCCTGGCCGCCGATGTCGAGGTCGGCCCGTGGTCGATTGTCGGCGCAGGTGTGGAAATCGGCGAGGGTACGGTGATCGGCCCCCACGTAGTGCTCAAGGGACCGACCCGGATTGGTCGTCACAATCGCATCTACCAGTTTTCTTCGGTAGGCGAGGACACGCCCGATCTCAAGTACAAAGGTGAAGAAACCCGTCTGGTCATCGGCGATCACAACGTGATCCGCGAAGGCGTGACGATTCACCGTGGCACCGTCCAGGATCGTTCCGAAACGACCCTGGGCGACCACAACCTGATCATGGCTTATGCACACATCGGCCATGACAGTGTGATCGGCAACCATTGCATCCTGGTCAACAACACCGCGTTGGCCGGCCATGTGCACGTGGACGATTGGGCGATCCTGTCCGGGTTCACCCTGGTGCACCAGTATTGCCATATCGGCGCCCACAGCTTCTCTGGCATGGGCACCGCCATCGGCAAGGACGTCCCAGCCTATGTCACGGTGTTCGGCAACCCGGCCGAAGCCCGCAGCATGAACTTCGAAGGCATGCGCCGTCGTGGTTTCAGCGAAGAGGCGATTACAGCCCTGCGTCGTGCCTACAAGGTGGTGTACCGCCAGGGCCTGACCGTCGAGCAGGCGCTCGCCGAACTGGCCGAGGCGTCGGTGCAATACCCGGAAGTCGCGATCTTCCGCGATTCCATCCAGTCTTCGACCCGCGGCATCACTCGCTGACCATGGCTAACGTGCGCGTTGCACTGGTGGCGGGAGAGGCTTCCGGTGATATTCTGGGCGCGGGTCTGATGCGAGCGCTCAAGGCGCAGCACCCCGCGGTGGAATTCATCGGGGTCGGTGGGCCGTTGATGCAGGCCGAAGGCCTGACCTCCTATTTTCCGATGGAGCGTCTGTCAGTGATGGGCCTGGTGGAAGTGCTCGGTCGCTTGCGCGAGCTGCTGGCCCGACGCAAGAAACTGATCCAGACCCTGATCGAAGAAAAACCGGATGTGTTCATCGGCATCGATGCGCCGGATTTCACCCTCAATATCGAACTCAAATTGCGTCAGGCCGGGATCAAGACCGTGCACTACGTCAGCCCGTCGGTCTGGGCCTGGCGGCAGAAGCGGGTGCTGAAGATCCGCGAAGGCTGCGACCTGATGCTGACGCTGCTGCCGTTCGAGGCCAGGTTCTACGAAGAGAAGGGCGTACCGGTGCGATTTGTCGGGCACACCCTGGCCGATACCATTCCCTTGGAAGCCGATCGCGAGGCGGCTCGCCAGGCGTTGGGCTTGCCCGACGGGCCGCTGGTGGCGTTGATGCCCGGTAGCCGGGGCGGCGAAGTGAGTCGCCTGGGTGGCTTGTTCTTCGACGCCGCCGAACGCCTTCTGGCGCTGCGCCCCGGTGTACGGTTTGTCCTGCCGTGTGCCAGTCCGCAGCGGCGCGTCCAGCTGGAAGCCCTGCTGGTCGGTCGCGATTTGCCGGTGACGTTGCTCGACGGCCGTTCCCACGACGCGTTGGCGGCCTGTGATGCGGTGTTGATTGCCTCCGGCACTGCTACCCTTGAGGCGTTGTTGTACAAACGCCCGATGGTGGTCGCCTATCGCCTGGCGCCGCTGACGTTCTGGATTCTCAAGCGCATGGTCAAGAGCCCCTACGTGTCCTTGCCGAACCTGCTGGCCCAACGCCTGTTGGTGCCGGAGCTGCTGCAGGACGATGCGACCGCCGAGGCGCTGGCCACCACACTCTTGCCCTTGATCGACGGCGGCGAGGAACAGACTCGCGGCTTTGACGAAATTCACCGTACCCTGCGTCGCGATGCCTCCAACCAGGCGGCTGACGCGGTACTGACCCTGATCGGCGCAAAACCATGAGCAATGTAAAGCTACAGATGGGCCTGGACTTCAACCTGGTTGCCGAAGTGGAAGAACTGGTGGCCGGTGTCGATGAGGTGGGGCGCGGCCCATTGTGCGGCGCGGTGGTGACGGCGGCGGTGATTCTCGACCCGAACCGGCCGATCCTGGGGCTCAATGATTCGAAGAAACTCACCGAAGCCCGTCGTGAAAAACTCTACGACGAAATCTGCGAGAAAGCCCTGAGCTGGTGCATCGCCCGGGCCGAAGTCGAAGAGATCGATGAGCTCAATATCCTGCACGCCACCATGCTCGCCATGCAGCGTGCGGTGCAGGGCCTGCACATCACGCCGAAGCTGGCGATGATCGATGGCAATCGCTGCCCGAAGCTGTCGATGCGCGCCGAAGCGGTGATCCAGGGCGATGGCAAGGTGCCGGCCATCGCGGCGGCCTCGATTCTGGCGAAGGTCAGCCGCGACCGGGAAATGGCGGCTTTCGAGTTGATCTACCCAGGCTACGGCATCGGCAGCCACAAGGGCTACCCGACCCCCGTTCATCTGGAAGCCCTGGCACGCCTGGGGCCGACGCCGATCCACCGGCGCTCGTTCGCCCCGGTGCGGCTGGCTTATGAAGCCCGTGACGGGTTGATCATAAACAGTCAGTGCCCTGTTTCTTAAGACGAACGCTGCTTTTGTGGCGAGGGGATTTATCCCCGTTGGACTGCGAAGCAGTCCCGAAGTCTATCAGGCGTAACGGGTTGTCAGGTTTAAGGGCCGCTTCGCGCCCCAGCGGGGATAAATCCCCTCGCCACAAAAGCCGTGTTCGCGTTTTCAAGACCGGACACTCATGGCTGATGTTTTACCCAAGGCCCGGTACAATCCGGGCCTTGTTGTTTTCATGACTTAACGCAGGATCACTATGCCGGCTTCATTCGTTCATCTACGCCTGCACACTGAATACTCCCTGGTCGACGGTCTGGTGCGGATCAAGCCCCTGGTCAAGACCCTGGTGGGCATGAACATGCCTGCCGTGGCGGTTACCGACCAGAACAACATGTGCTCGCTGGTCAAGTTCTACAAGGCCGCCATGGGCGCCGGGATCAAGCCGATCTGTGGCGCCGACCTGTGGCTGTCGAACAAGGATCCGGACGCGCCGCTGAGCCGTATCAGCCTGTTGGCGATGAACGCCGTGGGTTATCGCAACCTCACCGAGCTGATCTCCCGCGGCTTTATCGATGGCCAGCGCAACGGCTCGATCATCATCGAGCGCGAGTGGGTGGCCGAGGCCAGCGAAGGGCTGATCATGCTGTCGGCGGCCAAGGAAGGTGAAATCGGCCTGGCCCTGCTCAGTGGCAATCCCGACGAAGCTGAGACCCTGGCCCGTGACTGGATGGCGGTGTTTCCGGACCGCTTCTACATCGAGGTGCAACGCACCAACCGTCCCAATGACGAAGAGCACCTGCATGCCGCCGTGGCCCTGGCGGACAGGATCGGCGCGCCGCTGGTGGCGACCAACGACGTGCGGTTCATCAAGCAGGAAGATTTCGAAGCCCACGAAACGCGGGTCTGCATCGGTGAGGGCCGTGCCCTCGACGACCCGCGTCGGTCGAAGAACTACAGCGACCAGCAATACCTCAAGAGCGCCGAGGAAATGGCCGAGTTGTTCAGCGATTTGCCCGAGGCGCTGGAAAACACCGTCGAGATCGCCAAGCGCTGCAACATCGAAGTGAAGCTGGGCAAGCACTTCCTGCCCAACTTCCCGATTCCCGATGGCATGACCATCGACGAGTATTTCCGCAAAGTGTCCTTCGACGGCCTCGACGAACGCCTCCGCGTCCTGTTGCCCAAGGACACCACCGAAGATTACGAAGCCAAGCGCCAGGTCTATGTCGATCGGTTGAATTTCGAGCTGGATATCATCATCCAGATGGGGTTTCCCGGTTACTTCCTGATCGTGATGGACTTCATCCAGTGGGCCAAGAACAACGGCGTGCCGGTGGGCCCTGGCCGTGGATCGGGCGCCGGGTCGCTGGTGGCCTACGTGCAGAAGATCACCGACCTCGACCCGCTGGAATATGACCTGCTGTTCGAACGTTTCCTCAACCCGGAACGGGTATCCATGCCCGACTTCGACGTCGACTTCTGCATGGACGGCCGCGACCGGGTCATCGACTACGTGGCCGAGAAATATGGCCGCAACGCGGTAAGCCAGATCATCACCTTCGGTTCCATGGCCGCCAAGGCGGTGGTGCGTGACGTGGCGCGGGTGCAGGGCAAGTCCTACGGTCTGGCGGATCGCCTGTCGAAGATGATTCCGTTCGAAGTCGGCATGACCCTGGAGAAGGCCTACGAGCAGGAAGAAATCCTGCGGGACTTCATCAAGGTCGACGAAGAGGCCGCGGAAATCTGGGAGATGGCCCGCAAGCTCGAAGGCGTGGTGCGTAACGTCGGCAAGCACGCCGGGGGCGTGGTCATCGCGCCGACCAAGTTGACGGACTTCTCGCCGATCTATTGCGATGAAGAAGGCGACGGCCTGGTGACCCAGTTCGACAAGGACGACGTCGAGGCGGCGGGCCTGGTGAAGTTCGACTTCCTCGGCCTGCGGACCCTGACGATCATCGACTGGGCGCTGAAAACCATCAACCGCGACCGGGCCAAGGTCGGCGAAGAGCCGCTGGACATTGCCTTCATCCCGCTGGATGACAAGCCGACCTACAGCCTGTTGCAAAAAGCCGAAA
Source organism: Pseudomonas sp. NFACC37-1 (assembly GCF_900101575.1). NCBI lineage: Bacteria > Pseudomonadati > Pseudomonadota > Gammaproteobacteria > Pseudomonadales > Pseudomonadaceae > Pseudomonas > Pseudomonas sp. NFACC37-1. Next base: position 168,088 of record NZ_FMUZ01000003.1, read on the forward strand.
CCACGGCGGTGTTCCAGCTTGAATCCCGGGGCATGAAGGAGCTGATCAAGAAGCTCAAGCCCGACTGCCTGGAAGACCTGATCGCACTGGTGGCCCTGTTCCGTCCGGGGCCGCTGCAATCGGGCATGGTGGATGACTTCATCAACCGTAAGCACGGTCGCGCCGAGCTGGCGTACCCGCACCCGGATTATCAGTACGACGGCCTCAAGCCGGTACTGGCCCCGACCTACGGCATCATCCTGTACCAGGAACAGGTGATGCAGATTGCCCAGGTGATGGCCGGCTACACCCTCGGCGGTGCGGACATGCTGCGTCGAGCCATGGGTAAGAAAAAACCCGAGGAAATGGCCAAGCAGCGCGGTGGTTTCATCGAAGGTTGCGCGAACAACGGCATCGATGCGGACCTGGCGGGCAACATCTTCGACCTGGTGGAAAAATTCGCCGGCTACGGCTTCAACAAATCCCACTCCGCCGCCTATGGCCTGGTGTCGTACCAGACGGCATGGTTGAAAGCACATTACCCGGCGCCATTCATGGCCGCGGTACTCTCGGCGGATATGCACAACACCGACAAGGTCGTGACCTTGATCGAAGAAGTGCGGACCATGAAGCTGCGCCTCGACGCCCCGGACGTGAACGCTTCGGAGTTCAAGTTCACGGTGAACGACGAAGGCCGCATCATCTATGGCCTCGGTGCGATCAAGGGCGTGGGCGAGGGGCCGGTGGAAGCCATCACCGAAGCGCGCCAGGACGGGCCGTTCAAGGACCTGTTCGATTTCTGCGCGCGGGTCGATCTCAAGCGCATCAACAAGCGCACCCTCGACGGCTTGATCCGCAGTGGCGCCCTGGACCGGCTCGGGCCTTACTTCCAGGATGAGCCCAAGGCCTACCAGGCCAACATCGACCGCAACCGCGCGGTGTTGCTGGCGGCGATGGAGGAGGCGATCAAGGCCGCCGAACAGACCGCCCGTACCCACGACAGCGGCCACGCCGACCTGTTTGGCGGGCTGTTCGTCGAGGAGGACGCCGATGTCTACGGCAACCATCGCAAGGCCAAGGAGCTGACCCTCAAGGAACGCCTCAAGGGTGAAAAAGACACCCTGGGCCTGTACCTCACCGGTCACCCGATCGACGAATACGAAGGCGAGATCCGCCGCTTCGCCCGCCAGCGCATCATTGACCTCAAGCCGGCGCGCGACACCCAGACGGTCGCCGGCATGATCATCGCCCTGCGGGTGATGAAGAACAAAAAGGGCGACAAGATGGGGTTCATCACCCTGGACGACCGCTCCGGGCGCATCGAGGCGTCACTTTTCGCCGATGCGTTCCATTCGGCGCAGTCGCTGTTGCAGACCGACGCGATGGTGGTGGTGGAAGGCGAAGTCAGCAACGATGACTTCTCCGGTGGCCTGCGGTTGCGGGTCAAGCGGGTGATGAGCATGGAAGATGCCCGGACCAACCTGGCCGAGAGCCTGCGCCTGAAGTTGCAGACCCAGGACCTCAAGGGCGATCAGCTACGCTGGTTGGGCGAATTGTTCAAGCGCCATCGCGGTGCCTGTCCGATCACCATGGAGTACGTACGCCCCGATGCCAAGGCCGTGCTGCAGTTCGGCGAAGGCTGGCGGATCGATCCGGCGGATGCGTTGATTCAAGCCTTGCGTGACCAGTTCGGCAAAGACAACGTCTTCCTCCAATACCGTTGACGGCCAGGGGCCACTGTTGAAACCGGAAAGCTCCTGATCTCGACCCGAATTTTTAATCTCGACCTGAACGCGCCTCTCCCTTAAGGTAGGCGCGAATAGACAACCGGCCGGCCCAAGCTCTCTTGGACGTCGACCCAAGACGGACGCCTATGAACCCGAATTTTCTTGATTTCGAACAGCCGATCGCCGACCTGCAAGCCAAGATCGAAGAGTTGCGCTTGGTCGGTAATGACAATTCGCTGAATATCGGCGATGAAATCTCTCGTCTGCAGGACAAAAGCCGCACGCTGACCGAAGACATCTTCGGCAAGCTGACCAGCTGGCAGATCGCCCGTCTGGCGCGTCACCCGCGTCGTCCCTACACCCTGGACTACATCGACCACATCTTTACCGAGTTCGATGAGCTGCATGGCGACCGTCACTTCTCCGACGACGCCGCGATCGTCGGCGGCGTTGCCCGCCTGGACGAGCAGCCAGTGATGGTGATCGGTCACCAGAAAGGCCGCGAAGTCCGCGAGAAGGTGCGCCGCAACTTTGGCATGCCGCGTCCGGAAGGCTACCGCAAGGCGTGCCGCCTGATGGAGATGGCCGAGCGCTTCAAGATGCCGATCCTGACCTTCATCGACACCCCGGGCGCCTACCCGGGCATCGACGCCGAAGAGCGCAACCAGAGCGAAGCGATTGCCTGGAACCTGCGGGTCATGGCACGCCTGAAAACCCCGATCATCGCCACCGTGATTGGTGAGGGCGGTTCCGGCGGTGCGTTGGCCATCGGTGTCTGCGACCAGTTGAACATGCTGCAATATTCCACTTATGCGGTGATCTCGCCGGAAGGCTGCGCCTCGATCCTGTGGAAAACTGCCGAGAAGGCGCCGGATGCCGCCGAGGCCATGGGCATTACCGCCGAGCGTCTCAAAGGCCTGGGCATCGTCGACAAAGTGATCAACGAGCCCGTGGGCGGCGCTCATCGCGATCCGGCTGCGGCGGCGGCACTGATCCGTGCCGAGCTGAGTTCCCAGCTGTCGATGCTCAAGAAGTTCGACAACGACGCGCTGCTGGCCCGTCGCTACGAGCGGTTGATGAGCTACGGTCTCTGATCTGACCAAGCTTCCAGCAGTTGTGTGGGGAGCCAGTGTGGGAGCGGGCTTGCTCGCGAAAGCGGTTTAACATTCAACCCATGTGTTGACTGATTCACCGCCTTCGCGAGCAAGCCCGCTCCCACATTTGATTTGTGCCAAGGCTGATACCCATGAACACAAGCATCGACCTGCCAACCCGGCTCCTCACACAGCTATCCCCCTGGCGCAACGCCGCCACCTGGCGCATCGCCTTCTCCGGCGGCCTCGACTCCACCGTCCTGCTGCACCTGCTCGCGACCCTTTCACGACACCACGCCCTGCCCGCGCTGAGTGCGATCCATGTGCATCACGGCCTTCAGGCGGTGGCCGAGGCATGGCCGGATCATTGCCGTTCGGTCTGTGCGGCCCTTGGCGTACCGCTGGACGTGGTGAATGTGCAAGTGCGCCCTGGCGCCAGTATCGAGCGTGCCGCCCGGGAGGCGCGTTATGGCGCGTTCGTGGCGGCCCTCCATGGCAATGAAGTGCTGCTCACCGCCCAGCATCTTGATGACCAGGCCGAAACCTTGTTGTTTCGCCTGCTGCGGGGGGCAGGGGTGAGGGGGTTGGCGGCGATGCCACGGCAGCGACCTTTGGGGCTGGGGCATCTGCTGCGGCCGTTGCTCGAGGTGTCCCGTGCCGAGCTGCAAGCCTATGCGACGCAACAGGGCTTGAGCTGGATCGACGACCCGTCCAACGATGATCACCGGTACGCGCGCAACTACCTGCGCCAGCGGGTTTTTCCAGTGCTGGCGGCGCACTGGCCGCAAGCCTCGGCGACCCTGGGCCGAAGTGCTGCGCACATGGGCGAAGCCCAAGGCTTGCTGGACGACTTGGCGCGGATCGACTTGGCCCAGGCCGTGACGCCAGCTGCGTTCGACTGGCTCGGGCTGCAATCGCTGGTGCTGGCGCCGTTGCGGGGGTTGTCGTCGGCCCGTCAGCGCAACGCATTGAGCCACTGGCTGGCACCGCTGACCCTGCTGCCCGACAGCGATCACTGGGCCGGCTGGGACTCGTTGCGCGATGCCGCGGACGATGCCCGGCCCATCTGGCGCCTGGCCGGTGGCGAGCTGCATCGCGCCGCCGGGCGGCTCTGGTGGTTATCCGACCACTGGCTATGTTCGCTGCCAGGCCCCGTCGACTGGGCGGATCCGGCGCTGCCGCTGCCCTTGCCGGGCAATGGTCGGGTGGCGCTCATCGGCCAGCCGCCTGCGGGGCCGCTTAGCGTGCGCTATCGTCAAGGCGGCGAGGTGCTGGCGTTAGCGGGTCGTGGTCATCGTGATCTCAAGCGTTTGCTCAATGAAAAGGGCGTGCCGGCGTTCGTTCGCGGCCGATTGCCGCTGCTCTATCAAGGCGAGCAATTGCTGGCGGTGGCCAACCTGGCCGGGCTCGACACACCCGCTGATGGCAGTTGGCAATTGATCTGGCAGCCAGGAAACCAAGATCTGGGTTTGAGCTGAAAGGGGCTTTCCGGTAGACTACGCTCCCTTCTTGATACAACTTCTGTGGATTCGCCTGAATTGCAGGAGTTGCCGATTACCAAGCAGTCTTTGCTGGGCGATTCCAAAAAATGTGTAGCGAGCAACGTACCGGTGATTTCACTTCCGGTCTGTCCCAACGCGGCGGTTTTTTTGAAAGGTGCACTGTGATTAATGCAGGTGATCGGGGGCTTCGGCCTTCCTTCGCTTTCCCCGGCGGCTCGGACCGCTTTAACGCAGACTTCTAGGGTTTTTCATGACGCGCTACATATTCGTCACGGGCGGTGTTGTTTCTTCATTGGGGAAAGGCATTGCCTCGGCTTCATTGGCGGCCATCCTGGAGGCGCGGGGACTTAAGGTCACCATGCTCAAGCTGGACCCGTACATCAACGTCGACCCGGGCACCATGAGCCCGTTCCAGCACGGTGAAGTGTTCGTCACCCACGACGGCGCCGAGACCGACCTGGACCTGGGCCACTACGAGCGGTTCATCCGCACGACCATGACCCAGAACAACAACTTCACCACCGGCCGTGTCTACGAACACGTGCTGCGCAAGGAGCGTCGTGGTGACTACCTGGGCGCGACCATCCAGGTCATCCCGCACATCACCGACGAAATCAAGCGCCGCATCATCAAGGGTGCTGGCGACGCCGACGTGGCGATGGTCGAAATCGGCGGGACCGTGGGCGATATCGAGTCCCAGCCGTTCCTCGAAGCCATCCGCCAGTTGCGTTTCGAAATCGGCGCCAAGCGCGCGATGCTGATGCACCTGACCCTGGTCCCGTACATCGCCACCGCCGGCGAAACCAAGACCAAGCCGACCCAGCACTCAGTCAAGGAACTGCGTTCCATCGGCCTGCAGCCGGACGTGCTGATCTGCCGCTCCGATCACCCGATCGACATTTCTTCGCGTCGCAAGATCGCCCAGTTCACCAACGTTGAAGAGCGCGCGGTCATCGGCCTGGAAGACGCCGACACCATCTACAAGATCCCGGGCATCCTGCACTCCCAGGGCCTGGACGATTTCGTCGTCGAGCGTTTCGGCCTGCAATGCGCCAGCGCCGACCTGTCCGAATGGGATGCCGTGGTCGATGCCAAGCTCAATCCGGAACACGAAGTCACCATCGCCATGGTCGGCAAGTACATGGAACTGCTGGACGCCTACAAGTCGCTGATCGAGGCGATGAGTCACGCCGGTATCAGCAACCGCACCAAGGTCAACCTGCGCTACATCGATTCCGAAGACATCGAGAACCAGGGCACCGGCCTGCTCGAAGGCGCCGATGCGATCCTCGTGCCGGGCGGCTTCGGCCTGCGGGGCGTGGAAGGCAAGATCACCGCCGTGCAATACGCTCGCGAAAACAAGGTGCCTTACCTGGGGATCTGCCTGGGCATGCAAGTGGCGGTCATCGAGTTCGCCCGTAACGTGCTGGGCTGGAAAGACGCCAACTCCACCGAGTTCGATCGCGCCAGCGGCCATCCGGTCGTGGGCCTGATCACCGAGTGGGAAGATGCCACCGGCGCCGTGGAAGTGCGCACCGAAAGCTCGGACCTGGGCGGCACCATGCGTCTGGGTGCCCAGGAATGCCTGCTCGAAGCCGGTTCCAAGGTGCACGATTGCTACGCCAAGGATGTGATCGTCGAGCGTCACCGGCATCGCTACGAAGTGAACAACAACCTGCTGCCGCAACTGATCGAGGCCGGCCTGAAAATCTCCGGTCGTTCCGGTGACGGCGCGCTGGTGGAAGTGGTCGAGTCCCCGGACCATCCATGGTTCGTCGCCTGCCAGTTCCACCCTGAGTTCACCTCGACGCCACGGGACGGTCATCCGTTGTTCAGCGGTTTCGTGAAGGCCGCGTTGGCCCAACACCAGAAAAAGGCATAAGACGATGGCCCAGAAGATCATCCGCGTCGGCGACATCGAGATTGCCAACGACAAGCCCATGGTGCTGTTCGGCGGCATGAACGTGCTGGAAAGCCGCGACATGGCGATGCAGGTCTGCGAGGAGTACGTGAAGGTGACCCAGAAACTGGGTATCCCTTACGTGTTCAAGGCCAGCTTCGACAAGGCCAACCGTTCGTCCGTGACGTCCTACCGTGGCCCGGGCCTGGAAGAAGGCATGCGGATCTTCCAGGACATCAAGCAAGCCTTTGGCGTGCCGATCATCACCGACGTCCACGAGCCGGCCCAGGCCGCAGTGGTCGCCGAAGTCTGCGACATCATCCAGTTGCCGGCCTTCCTGTCGCGCCAGACCGACCTGGTGGTGGCGATGGCCAAGACCGGCGCGGTGATCAACATCAAGAAAGCCCAGTTCCTCGCCCCCCAGGAAATGAAACACATCCTGAGCAAGTGCGAAGAGGCCGGCAATGACCAGTTGATCCTCTGCGAGCGTGGCTCGAGCTTCGGCTATAACAACCTCGTGGTGGACATGCTCGGCTTCGGCATCATGAAGCAGTTCGAATACCCGGTGTTCTTCGACGTGACCCACGCCTTGCAGATGCCCGGTGGTCGTTCCGACTCCGCCGGCGGTCGTCGCGCCCAGGTCACTGATCTGGCCAAGGCGGGCATGAGCCAGTCCCTGGCCGGCCTGTTCCTCGAGGCCCACCCCGATCCGGACAACGCCAAGTGTGACGGCCCTTGTGCCTTGCGCTTGAACAAGCTGGAACCTTTCCTGTCTCAGCTCAAGGCATTGGACGAGCTGGTCAAGAGTTTTCCGATGATAGAAACCGCGTAACGCGGTTTTCTCCGGTAAAGTACCGCTCGATTATCGCTCTGGCCCGCTGGCCGCACTGCTCTTGTGGGAGCATGGCTTGCCAGCGATGGCGCCCTTGAGGCCCCCATCGCCGGCAAGCCGTGCTCCCACAGCGTTTTCGTCAACTTTGGAGTGTTTACAACAATGGCAAAAATCGTCGACATCAAAGGTCGTGAAGTTCTCGACTCCCGCGGCAACCCCACTGTTGAAGCGGACGTGCTTCTCGACAACGGTATCATCGGCAGCGCCTGCGCGCCGTCCGGTGCTTCCACTGGCTCGCGCGAAGCGCTGGAGCTGCGTGATGGCGACAAGAGCCGTTACCTGGGCAAGGGCGTGCTCAAAGCCGTCGCCAACATCAACGGTCCGATCCGTGAACTGTTGCTGGGCAAGGACCCTGCCGACCAGAAAGCCCTCGATCACGCGATGATCAAGCTCGACGGTACCGAGAACAAAGCCACCCTGGGCGCCAACGCGATCCTCGCCGTGTCCCTGGCCGCTGCCAAGGCCGCTGCCCAGGACCAGGACCTGCCGCTGTACGCCCACATCGCCAACCTCAACGGTACCCCGGGTGTCTACTCGATGCCGGTGCCGATGATGAACATCATCAACGGCGGCGAGCACGCCGATAACAACGTCGACATCCAGGAATTCATGGTGCAGCCGGTTGGCGCCAAGACCTTCTCCGAAGGCCTGCGCATGGGCACCGAGATTTTCCACCACCTCAAGGCCGTGCTGAAGGCCCGTGGCCTGAGCACCGCGGTTGGCGACGAAGGCGGTTTCGCACCGAACCTGGCGTCCAACGAAGACGCACTGAAAGTGATCTCCGAAGCCGTGGCCAACGCAGGCTACAAGCTGGGTACCGACGTGACCCTGGCCCTGGACTGCGCCGCCAGCGAGTTCTTCGAAGACGGCAAGTACAACCTGTCCGGCGAAGGCCAGGTATTCACCGCCGAAGGTTTCGCCGACTACCTCAAGGGCCTGACCGAACGTTATCCGATCATCTCCATCGAAGACGGTCTGGACGAGTCCGACTGGGCTGGCTGGAAAATCCTCACCGACAAGATCGGCGAGAAGACCCAACTGGTGGGTGACGACCTGTTCGTGACCAATACCAAGATCCTGAAAGAAGGCATCGACAAGAAGATCGCCAACTCGATCCTGATCAAGTTCAACCAGATCGGCACCCTGACCGAAACCCTGGAAGCCATCCAGATGGCCAAGGCCGCCGGCTATACCGCCGTGATCTCCCACCGCTCCGGTGAAACCGAAGACTCGACCATTGCCGACCTGGCCGTGGGCACTGCGGCGGGCCAGATCAAGACCGGTTCGCTGTGCCGTTCCGACCGCGTTTCCAAGTACAACCAATTGCTGCGTATCGAAGAGCAATTGAATGGCAAGGCCAAGTACAACGGTCGTGCCGAGTTTCGCGGCTAAGCGGTAAATGGTAAAAAGACAGCGGCTTAGGTCGGAAAAGTCGCCATGGCGGCGCTTTTCCCTCTAATCTGATGCCTTATCAAGCACAAGCCTGGTTCTTCCAGGCTTCGTGCTATCAGACGCTTCAAAGTTTGGCATGGCGGTCTTTTTTCACTGGATACCTGATATTCGATGCGCAGTCCCAATTGGTTGTTTCTTGTCTTGCTCCTGTTGCTGGCCGGCCTGCAGTACCGCCTGTGGGTGGGCAATGGCAGCTTGGCGCAAGTGGCCGACCTGACTCAGCAAATTGCCGACCAACACGCCGAAAACGAGGCGCTGCTGGAGCGTAATCGGGTGATGGACGCCGAAGTGACAGAGTTGAAAAAAGGCATGGAGACCGTTGAAGAGCGGGCTCGACATGAACTGGGCATGGTCAAGGAGGGCGAAACCCTCTACCAGTTGGCCCAATGAGTATGCGTTTGCCGGCCTTCTGGGCCGTGATTCCTGCCGCGGGCGTTGGCGCCCGGATGGCCGCCGACCGTCCCAAGCAATACCTGCAACTGGGCGGACGCACAATTCTCGAACACAGCCTCGGCTGTTTCCTCGACCATCCCACCGTCAAGGGTGTGGTGGTCAGCCTTGCACACGATGATCCTTACTGGCCGACCCTGGCCTGCGCCAGCGACACGCGCATCCAGCGTGTCGACGGTGGCGAGCAACGTTCGGATTCAGTGCTCAATGCCTTGCTACATCTGCACGGGCAGGGCGCCGACGACTACGATTGGGTGCTGGTGCACGACGCTGCCCGGCCCAACCTGGCTCGGGCCGACCTGGACACATTGCTCAGCGAGTTGGCGAACGACCCGGTCGGCGGCCTGCTGGCCGTTCCGGCGCGCGACACCCTCAAACGCGTCGACAAGCATGGCCGCGTGCTGGAAACCGTTGATCGCAGCGTGATCTGGCAAGCCTATACGCCACAGATGTTCCGCCTAGGTGCCTTGCACCGAGCCCTGGCCGACAGCCTGGTGGCGGATGCGGTGATTACCGACGAAGCGTCCGCCATGGAGTGGGCGGGGCAGGCGCCTCGGTTGATCGAGGGGCGTTCGGATAACATCAAGGTCACTCGGCCGGAAGACCTCGAGTGGTTGCGCCAGCGTTGGGCGAATCGGCATTAAGCGGGACCTGTCCCCTCGTTAGAGCTTCAGCATCTGGGCCGGCGCCATCGCGAGCAAGCTCGCTCCCACAATGGACCGGTGTGGAACACTTGCCCATCATTCGACGATAAACCCCTGTGGGAGCGAGCTTGCTCGCGATAGCAATCGTTCAGGCAACATAAAATTCACTGTCATCCCCGATACTCCGGCCGCTGCGCCAACCCCTCCTTCAAATACTCCACCAACTTGCGCACCTTCGGCGACAGATGCCGCTGCTGTGGATACAACGCCCACACCGCCGTATTCGGCGGCTGATGGGCTTCCAACAGCGAGATCAATGCACCACTGTGCAAATGCTCCAGCACGTAATAATCCGGCAACTGACACAACCCCACCCCTTGCAGCGCCGCATCGAGCACCGCTTGCCCACTGTTGCAGCGCCAGTTTCCCTGCACCCGTTGGGAAAATTCCCGCCCGTTCTGCTCCAGTTGCCAGATGTCGGAGCTGCCGACCAGGCAATTGTGGCGGCTCAGTTCCGACACGCTGTGGGGCCGGCCATAGCGTTCCAGGTAAGAGGGGGAGGCGCACACGTACATGCGCCGGGGCGCCAGGCGCGTGGCGACCAGACGGGAGTCCTGCAAGCGACCCAGGCGAATCGCCAGGTCCAGGCTCTCATGCACCAGGTCCAGTGGGCGATTGCTCAGCTCGATGTCGACCCGCAACTGCGGGTAGAGGCCCATGAACCGCGTCACCAGTGGCACGATAAACCGTTCGCCATAGGCCACGGCACAGGTCATGCGGAGCATGCCCTTGGGTTCGCTGGTCAGGTCGCCGACGGCTCGCAGTGCTTCTTCGCGTCCATCCTGCAGACGCTGGCAATGCTGCAAAAAAGTTTGTCCGGCTTCGGTCAGGGTCACCCGGCGGGTGCTGCGGTAGAGCAAGCGTGTCTGTAGACGCTCTTCGAGCCGTACGATTTGTCGACTGATATGGGAGGACGAAACCCCGAGACGTTCGGCCGCGGCGGTGAATTGGCTGCATTCGGCCACGGCCACGAATTCGTCGATGCCTTCCCAGCGGTTATCGGACATGAAAGATTATCCCTGTACAGCAATAATGTTTTGCTTTTGGCTGGATTATTCATTGTCCGGCGGAGGATTACACTCCCGGTCCTGTATTTATTTGCTGGAGAACCCGGATGATCAAGTCGCGCGCTGCCGTTGCCTTCGAGGCCAAGAAACCCCTGGAAATCGTTGAAGTCGACGTCGCCATGCCCAAGGCGGGCGAGGTGCTGTTGCGCGTGGTGGCTTCCGGTGTCTGCCACACCGACGCCTACACCCTGTCGGGCGCCGACCCGGAAGGGATCTTCCCGTCGATCCTGGGTCATGAAGGCGGCGCCATTGTCGAAGCCATCGGTGAAGGCGTGACCTCGGTGGCGGTGGGTGACCATGTGATCCCGCTGTACACGCCGGAGTGCGGCCAGTGCAAATTCTGTAAGTCGGGCAAGACCAACCTCTGCCAGGCGATTCGCGCCACCCAGGGCAAAGGCCTGATGCCAGATGGCACTTCGCGTTTTTCCTACAAGGGCGAGACGATTTTCCACTACATGGGCACCTCGACCTTTTCCGAGTACACCGTGCTGCCGGAAATCTCCGTCGCGAAGATCCCAAAAGAAGCGCCGCTGGAAAAAGTCTGCCTGCTGGGTTGTGGCGTCACCACGGGCATCGGCGCGGTGCTCAACACCGCCAAGGTCAAGCCGGGTGACACCGTGGCGATCTTCGGCCTGGGCGGCATCGGCCTGTCGGCCGTGATCGGCGCCGTGAAGGCCAAGGCCGCGCGGATCATCGCCATCGACATCAACCCGGCCAAGTTCGAAATCGCCAAGCAACTGGGCGCCACCGATTGCGTCAACCCGAAAGACTTCGACCGTCCGATCCAGGAAGTCATCGTCGACATGACCGATGGTGGCGTGGACTTCTCCTTCGAATGCATCGGCAATGTCCAGTTGATGCGCGCCGCGCTGGAATGCTGCCACAAGGGCTGGGGCGAGTCGGTGATCATCGGCGTGGCCGGGGCCGGGCAGGAAATCGCCACCCGTCCATTCCAGTTGGTGACCGGGCGCGTCTGGCGCGGTTCGGCCTTTGGCGGCGTGCGCGGGCGCAGCGAATTGCCAAGCTACGTGGAAATGGCCGAGAAGGGCGAGATCCCGTTGGATACCTTCATCACCCACACCATGGGCCTGGAAGATATCAACAAGGCGTTCGACCTGATGCATGAAGGCAAGAGCATCCGCACCGTTATCCATTTCTGAGGTCGGTCATGAGTCTGGAAAACATTTCCTGTCAGAAAAGCTTTGGCGGCTGGCACAAGCGCTACCGGCACCGTTCCGACGTGCTGGGTTGTGACATGGTGTTTGCCGTGTACCTGCCACCGCAAGCCGAGCAGGGCGGCAAGTTGCCGGTGCTGTATTGGCTGTCCGGGCTGACCTGTACCGACGAGAACTTCATGCAAAAGGCCGGCGCCCAGCGCATGGCCGCCGAGTTGGGCCTGATCATCGTCGCGCCGGACACCAGCCCCCGTGGTGCCGACGTGCCGGGCGATCCGGACAATGCCTGGGACTTCGGCCTGGGGGCGGGCTTTTATCTGAACGCCACGCAGGATCCGTGGGCGCGGCACTATCGGATGCATGACTACGTGGTGCAGGAATTGCCGGCGCTGGTCGAAGCGCATTTCCCGGCTTCGGACAAACGCGGTATCAGTGGCCACTCCATGGGCGGCCACGGTGCGCTGGTCTGCGCCTTGCGCAACCCGGGGCGTTACCGTTCGGTGTCGGCCTTTTCGCCGATCAACAATCCAATGGATTGCCCATGGGGCCAGAAGGCGTTCTCCCGTTACCTGGGGGAAGAGCGCTCGAAATGGCGGGAATGGGACGCCTGTGCATTGATTGCCGAGGCGCAGGAGAAGCTGCCATTGTTGGTGGACCAGGGCGATCGCGATGATTTCCTGGCCAACCAGCTCAAGCCCGAAGCCTTGCAACAGGCGGCCAAGTCCGCCGGCCATCCGTTGGAACTGCGCCTGCAACCGGGCTACGACCACAGCTACTTCTTCATCGCCAGCTTCATTGACGACCACTTGCAGCATCATGCGCGCGCTCTAAACGTCTAATGCAGGTAGAATCACGCCCTGACAAAAATCGGGGCGTTTTTTTATGCGTATTGGCCACGGCTACGATGTTCACCGTTTCGCTGAAGGCGACTTCATTACTCTGGGCGGCGTGCGGATCGCACACGGCTTCGGGCTGCTCGCGCATTCTGACGGTGATGTCCTGCTGCATGCCTTGAGCGATGCCTTGCTCGGCGCCGCGGCGCTGGGTGACATCGGCAAGCACTTCCCCGACACCGACCCGCAATTCAAAGGCGCCGACAGCCGCGTGCTGCTGCGCCATGTGGTCGCGCTGATCCATGCCAAGGGCTGGAAAGTCGGCAATGTCGATAACACCATCGTTGCCCAGGCCCCCAAAATGGCTCCGCACATCGAAGCGATGCGCCAGTTGATCGCCGAGGATCTTCAAGTTGAGCTGGACCAAGTGAACGTGAAAGCCACCACCACCGAGAAGCTTGGTTTCGTCGGCCGTGAAGAAGGCATTGCCGTCCATTCCGTTGCCTTGTTGCTGCGCCCATGACCGAACTGGAACTGTTGGGGCCGCGGGCCTACGGCCCATCGTTGGGCAGCGCGGTCCTCAAGGCCACCGCTGAAGATTTCCAGGTCGACGAAGTGCTCGATATCCCATTGACGGGCGATGGCGAGCATTTGTGGATCTGGGTGGAAAAGCGCGGCCTGAACACTGAAGAGGCCGCCCGGCGCATCGCCAAGGCCGCCGGCGTGCCGTTGCGCACCGTCAGCTACGCCGGGCTCAAGGACCGCCAGGCCCTGACCCGCCAGTGGTTCAGCGTCCAACTGCCGGGCAAGGCCGATCCGGATCTGTCGGCGGCACAGAACGACACGCTGAAGATCCTCAAGACCGCACGTCACAGGCGCAAGCTGCAACGTGGCGCGCACTCGGCCAACGGTTTCACCTTGCGCCTGACCCAATTCAAGGGCGACACGACGGCGATCGACGCACGTCTGCAACAGATTGTCCGCCAGGGCATCCCCAATTATTTTGGTGCCCAGCGCTTCGGCCATGACGGCGGCAATGTCGTCGATGCCCGTGCCTGGGCCGCGCGCAAGGCCTTGCCGGAACAGCGCAATGTGCGCTCGCGGCTGTTGTCCACCGCCCGCAGCTTCCTGTTCAACCGGGTGCTGGCGGCGCGGGTCGCCGATGGCACCTGGCAACAAGCGCAGGTCGGCGACTTGCTGGCCTTCACCGACAGCCGCAGTTTCTTCCCCGCCGGTGAGGCTGAATGCAGCGATCCACGCCTGGCGATCCTCGATCTGCACCCGACCGGGCCGCAGTGGGGCGAGGGACCATCGCCTGCCGCCGGCGCAACCTTCGAGTTGGAACAGGCCATCGCCGAGGGCGAGGCCGATCTGCGGGACTGGTTGATAAACGCGGGAATGAGTCACGAACGTCGCATCCTGCGACTGCCCATTGGCGGGCTGTCGTGGCATTATCCCCAGCCTGACATTCTGCAATTGGAATTCGTCCTGCCGGCCGGATGTTTCGCCACTGTCTTGGTGCGCGAACTCGTCGATCTGGTGCCGGTGGGGCAGACGGACAGCCCATGCGTATTCTGATTTCTAACGACGACGGGGTGACAGCACCCGGTCTTGCCGCGCTTTATGCTGCGCTGGCGGATTTTGCCGAGTGCGTGGTCATCGCTCCGGACCAGGACAAAAGCGGCGCCAGCAGCTCGCTGACGCTCGACCGTCCGTTGCACCCCTGCTATCTGGATAACGGTTTCATCAGCCTCAACGGCACCCCGACCGATTGCGTGCACCTGGGTATCAACGGGTTGCTGGAACGAGCACCGGACATGGTGGTGTCGGGCATCAACCTGGGCGCCAACCTGGGGGATGACGTGCTTTATTCCGGGACAGTCGCTGCTGCCCTGGAAGGTCGCTTCCTGGGAAACACGTCGTTCGCCTTTTCCTTTGTTTCACGCCAGGTCGACAATTTGCCGACCGCCGCCTACTTCGCCCGTAAATTGGTCGAAGCCCATGGTGCGCTGGACCTGCCGCCACGTACGGTGCTGAACGTGAATATCCCGAATCTGCCGCTCGATCATATCCGTGGCATCCAGCTCACGCGCCTGGGCCACCGCGCCCGCGCTGCCAGGCCCATGCACGTGGTCGACCCACGCGGCAAGGCCGGCTACTGGATCGCCGCCGCCGGGGATGCCGAGGACGGCGGGCCGGGCACCGACTTCCATGCGGTGATGCAAGGTTATGTCTCGATCACGCCGTTGCAGTTGGACCGCACCTTCAATGACGCCTTTCGAAGTCTCGATGGCTGGCTGGAGGGGCTGCGCTGATGGCTCGCGAGCAAGACGATATGATGCGCCGCGGGATTGGCATGACTTCCCAGCGCACCCGTGAACGATTGATCCAGCGTCTCTATGAAGAGGGGCTGTCCAACGCCCAGGTATTGGAGGTGATTCGCCGCACGCCGCGGCACCTGTTCGTCGATGAAGCCCTGGCCCATCGCGCCTATGAAGACACGGCGTTGCCCATCGGCCACAACCAGACCATTTCCCAGCCTTACATGGTTGCCCGCATGAGCGAGTTGCTGCTTGAGGCCGGGCCGCTGGACAAGGTGCTGGAGATCGGTACCGGTTCGGGTTACCAGACGGCGGTGTTGTCGCAACTGGTCGAGCGGGTGTTTTCCGTCGAGCGGATCAAGGTGCTGCAGGATCGCGCCAAGGAACGCCTGGTGGAGCTGAACCTGCGCAACGTGGTGTTTCGTTGGGGCGATGGCTGGGAAGGGTGGCCGGCCTTGGCGCCCTACAACGGCATCATCGTGACCGCGGTGGCCACCGACGTGCCCCAGGCCCTGCTGGATCAGCTCGCCCCAGGTGGACGGCTGGTCATTCCCGTGGGCGCCGGTGAAGTCCAGCAATTGATGCTGATCGTGCGCGAAGAACACGGTTTTTCGCGACACGTCCTGGGAGCGGTACGGTTCGTGCCGTTGCTCAATGGACCGTTGGCCTGAGCATTTATAAACAGACGCTGAATTCCGTGGCCACGCCTGTGTCTTACAGCGGCACCGATTCGCTGAACAGAGCCCAATGGCGTCGAGCAAACGTGTGCGGCGGCGCGTTGCGCTTCATTAATAGAAGCGCAGTCGTTGCCAGCTATATTTGTATGAACGCTGCCTGGACAGGCAGCCTCCAATTTTTCAGCCACCACAAAGGGAGCGGCGGGTGAGTCTCACAGTCATTGCGCAGCGTATGGGTATCACGAGCTTTCAGCGCCTGGTGACTGGCCTTGTCTTGAGCACTTTGCTGGTCGGTTGTTCCAGTACGCCGTCGAGCAATGTCCGGGTTGTCGATCGCAACAGCGCAACACCTCAACGTCCTACGGTAACGACCGGCCAATATGTAGTCCGTCGCGGCGATACGCTGTTTTCCATCGCTTTTCGCTACGGCTGGGACTACAAGGCCCTCGCGGCACGCAACAACATTCCTGCGCCTTATACGATTCACCCCGGTCAGACGATTCGCTTCGATGGCCGTAGCGCTTCAACGCCTACAGCGGTGGTGACACAGTCCGGTTCGACGGCTTCGTCGTCGAGCAAAACCACCGTCATTCGCCGGCCGGCGGGGTCTGGGACAGCGGTAATACCGTCCGTCGCGAGCAAACCGGCCCCTGCTCCGATGCCTCCTGCGGGTCCCGCCCCGACTGGCTGGGGATGGCCTTCTAATGGCGTTCTCATTGGAAAATTCTCTTCAAACGGTAGTTTGAATAAAGGAATTGATATCGCCGGGGATTTGGGACAGCCTGTTTTAGCCGCGTCTGATGGCACGGTTGTGTACGCCGGGAGTGGTTTGAGGGGCTACGGCGAACTCGTGATCATCAAACACAGCGATACCTACGTCAGTGCCTACGGTCACAACCGCAGGCTGTTGGTTCGGGAGGGGCAGCAGGTCAAGGTCGGACAGACAATTGCCGAAATGGGATCAACGGGAACGGACCGGGTGAAACTGCACTTTGAGATTCGCCGACAAGGTAAACCAGTCGATCCGCTGCAATTCCTGCCACGTCGTTGATTTGATTGTCAGCCTGTTCCGTCACGTAGAGGGAACAGGCTCCAGCGTTGCCAAGGATAAAGGCGTCGCTTGAGCTTGAGGTCGAACTCACCAAAGGACTATAACAATGGCTCTCAGTAAAGAAGTGCCGGAGTTTGACATCGACGATGAGGTTCTCCTTATGGAGACCGGCATCGCTATGGATTCGATGTCGAATGATGAAGGGGCGACTCCACCTTCCGTTCGTGCCAAATCCAGACACTCCGCTTCACTTAAACAACATAAGTACATCGATTACACCCGGGCGCTCGACGCCACCCAGTTGTACCTCAATGAAATCGGTTTCTCGCCACTGCTCTCCCCCGAGGAAGAAGTTCATTTTGCGCGGCTGTCGCAAAGTGGCGACCCAGCCGGTCGAAAACGCATGATTGAAAGCAACTTGCGCCTGGTGGTGAAAATCGCCCGACGCTACGTCAATCGTGGGCTTTCGCTGCTGGATCTGATCGAAGAGGGCAACCTGGGCCTGATTCGCGCCGTCGAGAAATTCGACCCCGAGCGCGGCTTCCGCTTCTCGACCTACGCGACCTGGTGGATCCGCCAGACCATCGAACGGGCGATCATGAACCAGACCCGGACGATCCGGTTGCCGATTCATGTGGTCAAGGAACTGAACGTCTACCTGCGGGCCGCCCGCGAGTTGACCCAGAAACTCGACCATGAACCGTCACCCGAGGAAATCGCCAACCTGCTGGAAAAACCGGTGGGTGAGGTCAAGCGCATGCTTGGGCTCAACGAGCGGGTCTCCTCGGTGGACGTTTCCCTGGGGCCGGACTCGGATAAAACCTTGCTGGACACCCTCACCGATGATCGACCTACCGATCCATGCGAGCTGTTGCAGGACGATGACCTGTCCCAGAGCATCGACCAGTGGCTTTCGGAGCTGACCGACAAGCAACGGGAAGTGGTGATCCGCCGCTTCGGCTTGCGGGGGCATGAAAGCAGCACCCTTGAAGATGTAGGCCTGGAGATTGGTTTGACCCGTGAACGGGTCAGGCAGATCCAGGTGGAAGGCCTCAAGCGTCTCCGGGAGATACTGGAGAAGAATGGCCTGTCGAGTGAGTCGCTGTTTCAATAACCCGAGTGCAGCGCAGCAAGAAAAGCCCCGACTGGTTCGGGGCTTTTCCGTGTTTGGGCAGATGTATTGAGCACTACGCTATGTGATGCACTCTTGTGGCGAGGGGATTTATCCCCGTTGGGGCGCGAAGCGGCCCTGAAACAGAAACCGCGGCGTTCAATTCAATAATTTGAGACTCTACGCAGTCCCACGGGGCGGTGCGACGTTTCGCTAAATCCCCTCGCCACCAGAGTGCGTTTCTACGCCTTCTCTATTTATAGATTCAGCGTGTAAGCCTTTGCCTAGTGTTGCGTAAGTGATCGGTTTCTCATTGGCGGGACAGACCGCTATAAACGCCGTGATATTTTCTTATTTATATGATTTATAAGGAAAATTTGTTGATGAACGAAACGTTACAAAGCAAGCCACCTGTATCAGCCGCGTTGCACTCGCCTGGGAAAATACTAATATCAGTCCTGTGTCGACGGACAGACACACCCGTCAAGGATGATGGGAAGGAAGGACATCGCAGGACGCGATTCATCAGGACGATGAATAGGATTAAAGGGATTAGGGAAAAAATGTGGGCGGGTCAAACCGCCCCTTTTTTTGCCTGCGATTTCTTGAACCCGGAAAAGCAAAAAGGCCCGCAAGGGGCCTTTTCAGCGAACGATGGGTAATCAGCGTTCCAGGTCTGCGATCTTGCCAGTCTTGCCATCCCACTCTTCAGCGTCCGGCAGAGCGTCTTTCTTCTCGGTGATGTTCGGCCAGATGTCCGCCAGTTCGGCGTTCAGCTCGATGAAGTTCTCCATGCCGGCCGGCACTTCGTCTTCCGAAAAGATGGCATTCGCCGGGCATTCCGGTTCACACAGGGCGCAGTCGATGCACTCGTCCGGGTGAATGACCAGGAAGTTCGGGCCTTCGTAGAAGCAGTCCACCGGACAGACTTCTACACAATCGGTGTACTTGCACTTGATGCAGTTGTCGGTGACGACGAAGGTCATTTCTAATTCTCTCCTCAGGCGGCGGCAGCGAAGACCCTTCACGGTGGGCTCGCAAGGTTTGGGAGCGATAGTCTGCGAACCAGGCTAAAAGCCCGCAGCATCCCAAACCGCGCGAGATTCTAACAGCTTGAAAGCCTGTGCGTTAGATCCGTGTCTTCAATGTATAGAGTAAATCCAGCGCCCGGCGTGGGGTCAGGTCGTCCAGATCGAGTTTGGCCAGCTCGTCGAGCACCGGATGTGGCAGGCTGGCGAACAGATCGCTTTGCTGCGGTGCGGCCGGTTTGCCCTTGGTCGGGCGTGGCGCTTCGTGGGGCAGGCTGGTGGTTTCCAGGCGGCTCAGGTGCTCACGGGCACGGCTGATCACTTCGCTCGGTACGCCGGCCAATTGCGCCACTGCCAGGCCGTAGCTCTGGCTGGCCGGGCCGGGCAGCACATGGTGCAGGAACACGATACGCTCGTTGTGCTCGGTGGCGTTGAGGTGCACGTTGGCCACCAGCGGCTGGCTTTCCGGCAATACGGTGAGTTCGAAGTAGTGGGTGGCGAACAGCGTGTAGGCCCGCAGGTGCGCCAACCGTTCGGCCGCCGCCCAGGCCAGGGACAGGCCGTCGAAGGTGCTGGTGCCACGTCCGACTTCGTCCATCAGCACCAGGCTGCGTTCGGTGGCGTTGTGCAGTATGTTCGCGGTTTCGCTCATCTCCACCATGAAGGTCGAACGCCCACCGGCCAGGTCGTCGCTAGAACCGATCCGGGTGAAAATGCGGTCCACCAGGGACAATTCGCAACTGGCCGCCGGGACGAAACTGCCGATGTGGGCCAACAGCACGATCAGTGCGGTCTGGCGCATGTAGGTGGATTTACCGCCCATGTTCGGACCGGTGATCACCAGCATGCGGGTGTTGTCGTCCAGGCTCAGGTCGTTGGCCACGAACGGCGTAGTCAGTACCTGCTCGACCACCGGGTGACGGCCCTGGCTGATGCGCATGCACGGTTCGCTGACGAAGCGCGGGCAATTCAGGTCCAGGTTCAGCGCGCGTTCGGCCAGGTTGCTCAGCACGTCCAGTTCCGCCAAGGCACAGGCGGTGTCCTGCAACGGTGGCAGTTGGCTGATCAGGTCCTCGAGCAATGCTTCGTAGAGCATCTTTTCCCGGGCCAGGGCGCGGCTCTTGGCTGACAGCGCCTTGTCTTCGAACGCCTTGAGTTCCGGGGTGATGAAACGCTCGGCGCCCTTGAGGGTCTGGCGACGAACATAATCGGCCGGGGCTTGCTCGGCCTGCTTGCTCGGCAGCTCGATGAAGTAGCCGTGGATGCGGTTGTAGCCGACCTTGAGGTTGGCCAGGCCGGTGCGGGCTTTTTCCCGGGCTTCGAGGTCGATCAGGAACTGGCCGGCGTTTTCGCTCAGTGACTGCAACTCGTCGAGTTCGGCGTCGTAGCCGGTTTTCAGCACGCCACCGTCGCGGATCACCGCCGGCGGGTTGTCGATGATGGCTTTATCCAGCAGCGCGGCCAGTTCCGGGTAGGTGCTGGTGGTGCGCGCCAGTTGCTGCAGGTGCGGCGCTTCGAGGTCGGTCATCGCCACTTGCAGCTCGGGCAAGGCACCGAGGGCATCGCGCAGGCGCGCCAAGTCACGGGGACGGGCGTTGCGCAGGCCGATACGGGCGAGGATGCGCTCGATGTCACCGATTTCCTTGAGCTGCGGTTGCAACTGCTCGAAGCGATAACGATCCAGCAGGCAGGTAATGGAGGTCTGGCGCGCCAGCAGCACGGTCAGGTCCCGCAGCGGCCGATTCAACCAGCGCGTCAGCAGGCGGCTGCCCATGGCGGTCTGGCAGCGATCGACCACCGATTGCAGGGTATTGTCGCGCCCGCCGGCCAGGTTGGTGTCCAGTTCCAGGTTGCGGCGGCTCGCGCCGTCCAGCACCACGGTGTCATCCAGGCGTTCGTGACGCAGGCTGCGCAAGTGGGGCAGGGCGGTGCGCTGGGTTTCCTTGGCGTAGGCCAGCAGGCAACCGGCCGCGCCAATGGCCAGGGTCAGGTTCTCGCAGCCGAAGCCCTTGAGGTCCTGGGTGGAAAACTGTTGGCAGAGGCTTTTCAGCGCCGAGTCGCGCTCGAAATCCCACGGTGCCCGACGCCGCACGCCACGGCGTTTTTCCGCCGGCAAGTCTTTGGGCCAGTCATCCGGGATCAACAGCTCCACCGGGTTGACCCGCTCCAGCTCCGCCAGCAGGTTTTCCCAGCCCTTGATTTCCAGCACCGAGAAATTGCCGCTGGTGATGTCCAGCACCGCCAGGCCGAACAGGCGTTCATCCCCCAGCACCGCGGCGATCAGGTTATCCCGGCGTTCATCCAGCAAGGCCTCGTCACTGACCGTACCCGGGGTGATGATCCGCACGACTTGGCGTTCCACGGGGCCCTTGCTGGTGGCCGGGTCGCCGACTTGCTCGCAAATCACCACGGATTCGCCGAGCTTGACCAGTTTCGCCAGGTAACCTTCCGCCGCGTGGTAAGGAATCCCACACATCGGAATCGCCATGCCCGCCGATTGCCCACGCGCCGTCAGGGTAATGTCCAACAGCTTGGCAGCCTTCTTCGCATCCTCGTAGAAGATCTCGTAGAAGTCGCCCATGCGGTAGAACATCAGCTGGTCAGGGTGCTGGTTCTTCAGGCGCCAGTATTGCTGCATCATGGGCGTGTGGGAGGACAGGTCGTTCACGGCTGTATTCATGGGGTGTCAGGCAAGCTCGTTGAAAGGTGTGGGGCAAAAGGAGGGGCATTGGCCCGGCTTTTCCGCGATGGGCGCAAGGTTAACATGGGTGGTCTGGTGCTACCCAGCGTTTGGGATTGTGTGTATATCCGTTGCTGCGGTAACGGCTACTTATGGTTCCGCCCTTACGGCGGCTCACTTTTGAGAAGCGCAAAAGTAAGCAAAACGCTTTATGCCCCACCACTCGGTGCCTCGCCTAGGCTCGGCATGCCTGAACGAAGGCATTGCTCCGTGGGCCCACTGCGCAATACCTTCGTTCAGCCAACGTGGTTAATGGGGCGCCGAGATCAACGTCCACCGCGAGGCGGCCTGATAGCCGACCTGGTTCTTGGTGGGACCGCGTTTCCCCTGTGGGAGCGGGCTTGCTCGCGAAGGCGGCACGACAGTCGAGGAAAATGTTGGACGGCATTACGACACTTGCTCGGGCTCTCTTGAACCTGGAGATCAGGCTCGTTTTACTTCGGCTTGCATCATCACCAGATTCTGCTGCTTGGTAGCCTCAGCCAATACCATGCGGTAAACACGCTTCTTTTCCTTCGATTTTGCGTTACGAATGAAATCAGCAAAGAGGCGTTTGGCTCCTTTGGGCAAGCCTTGCTTGATCGAAATCATAGTGCGCTCCAGATGGCTGTTCATTGGCGCTCCAGCGCGAAGCGCTCACTCGCGACTAAACGAGGGCGGCGGCTGTACGCAGGTTAGTCGACCGGGGATCCAAGGACCCGGCGCGCCCGAGGGCGCCCTGCGCACAACTACCATTGAGTGCAGGAATACCTAACTGAACGGAGCAATGAACATCTTGGATACCGAGCTACTAAACCCGATCACTGATGGGCAGTGACGAGAACCAAAGTACAGATGGGGTCCAAGGTGGACAAGCCGGCGGATTCTGGGGCCGTCGTAGGCAGAGGCGCAAGGCGATGTAGCCTGGTGACGCAAATTGAAGGACGCGATCGAGGGATTTCTCAAGAGGTTGTAGGGGAAATTCCCCATCCAAGGATTGGATAGAACGCAATCGGCCTGATACCCAGTGGATCGTTCCCACGCTCCGCGTGGGAATGCCGCCAGGGACGCTCCGCGTTCCGCTTCTGGAGGGTGACGCAGAGCGTCACGGGATGCATTCCCACGCAGAGCGTGGGAACGATCAAAAACGCCTAACTCGGCTCAACCACATCCAATGCCCGATTCGCCAACAACTGTCCCAACTCAATCATCTGCTGAACCCCCAGCGCGATATGTCGTCGTGAGCCCTCCAGGTCGAATGCCAGGTCGCTGACCATCGCATTGGCCGAGGCCAGGGTTTCGCTGAGGTTGGCGAGCAGGCATTCGGCGTCGATGTCGGGGGCGATGATGAAAAGGGTGTCGGGTGTGTCAGAGGTGTCTTTGTCGGCTTTCGGCTTGAGGTAATAGTCCAGGGCGCGGGTGGCCGCGTCATCGAGTTTCTTGGTGTTGCGGGAGACGTGATCGTCTGGGGGATTTGGAGTGTTCTTCGGCATTCTATGGATCCTTGAAGTTGAGCCACCACTCATTCGCTACTAAACGAAGTGGGTGGCAGCTGTACGCAGGTTAGTAGACCGGGGATCCAAGAAACCGGCGCACCCGAAGGCGCCCTGCGCACAGCCACCATTGAGTTCAGGAGTACCTGACTGAATGGAGCAATGAACATCTTGGATATCGAGCTACTAAACCCGATCACTGATGGGCAGTGACGAGTCCAAAGTACCGATGGGATCCAAGGTGGACAAGCCGGCGGATTCTGGCGCAGTCGTAGGCAGAGGCGCAAGGCGATGTAGCCTGGTGTCGCACATTTGAAGGAAGCGGATCGAGGGATTTCCCAAGAGGTTGTAGGGGAAATTCCTCATCCAAGGATTGGATAGAACGCAATCGGCCTGATACCCAGCGGATCGTTCCCACGCTCCGCGTGGGAATGCCGCCAGGGACGCTCCGCGTTCCGCTTCTGGAAGGTGACGCAGAGCGTCACGGGATGCATTCCCACGCAGAGCGTGGGAACGATCAACTGACCTTGAGGCGGTGATTTGTTCATTCATATGCATGCTTATGCAAAACAGCATTTGTCTTCTGCGAAAAGAACAAGCACTATGCGCGTTATGCAAAAACGCAACGTTTCTACCGTATTAAGAGCATTGCTCGATCAGCACGGGATCTCCCCCACGGAGCTTCACCGGCGTACCGGCGTGCCTCAGTCCACTCTCTCGCGGATCCTCAGCGGCAAGATCGTCGATCCTTCGGATAAACACATCTCGAAGATCGCCGAGTACTTCGCGGTGAGCACCGACCAGTTGCGCGGGCGCGCGGACGTTGTGCCCGCCGGCAATGCCCGCCGCGATGAGCCGCATTCCGAACTCAAGGACATAAGCCTGTGGGACGACGAAACACCCGTCGAAGAAGACGAAGTGTCGGTCCCTTTTCTGCGCGAGGTTGAATTGGCTGCTGGATCAGGAAGATTCGTCATCGAGGAAAGCGAGCGCTCAAGCCTGCGCTTCGGCAAGCGCAGCCTGCGGCATAACGGCGTGCAGTTCGACCAGGCCAAGTGCGTGACGGTGCGCGGCAACAGCATGTTGCCGGTGCTGCGCGACGGTGCCACGGTCGGGGTGAACGCAGGCAAATGCGGGATCGGCGACATCGTCGATGGTGACCTCTACGCCATCAATCACAACGGCCAACTGCGGGTGAAGCAGCTTTATCGCCTGCCCACCGGCATCCGCCTGCGCAGCTTCAACCGCGACGAACATCCGGACGAGGACTACACGTTCCAGGAAATGCAGGACGAGCAAATCGTCATCCTCGGTCACGTCTTCTGGTGGGGCATGTACGCCCGTTAACCCCTCCGCTGTCAGATAAAACCCGCCGCCGTGCGGGTTTTTTTTCGCCTCCCGAAAACCCGCAACCCCGTATTTGCAAAGGCTACATGCATTTACGCATTCTCTGCGCATAAATAAATGCGTTTGTGCATTGACTGTATATGCATCCATGCATATTCTGTGTCCAAGCCGCTCGACAAAGTGGCTGGCAACGAAGCTCTTTAGTTCCACCAACAGGCAGCGATGAACCGGCCTTAACGGTTCAGAGGGTTGGCAACTGACCCGGGTGTGCAGCGTAAAGCACCAGAAGCAGTTATCCGGCGGGCAGGGACCGCGGCCGGAGGAACAATTTGAATGGATCCGTACCGCGCCAGTCGCGCCGAAAGATCAAGCGCATTACTGAAAAGCCTGGGCAACCGGGCTTTTTGGAATGCCTGCACCGTGAGGTGCGTTCAAACACATCACCACCGCCAATGGAGGGCTTTCAATGCTGAAGAATTTCAGATGCGGTCACTGCAAACGACTTCTGGCCCGCGTGGGCGAGAACACCGAACTCCAGATCAAATGTTCCCGGTGTGGGACGTTGAATCATGTGAAGGCCGTTGAGCCTCGAGTGAACGCCGGCGAGCGAACAGCGTGCGGAATAGACCCTGCACTCCGTACTCAATGACATCCATCGAGGTAAGAAAAATGAAATTACTCAAAAAAATCCTACTGGCGACTGCGTTTCTGTCGTCCTTCGTATCCCTGAACACTTGGGCTGATACGGCCATGTCGTGGAACTTGGCCCGGGACATGTACCTGATGATCGAAGCCGCACCGGCCGGTTCGCCATGGTCATTCATGCAAAACAAATCGGGGGGGAATGTCTCGGCTAACTACACGCTCTTTCCTACGTTCAAGGCGGGGACATGCAATGGCCAGCCAACCACCTGCTGGCGGGACGATGCTACGGGAGCCTGGATTTCCATTCCCAACGCAAATTTCACCTTCACGGGTTCAGGCACCAGTTTCGTATTCAAGCAGGGCGACGTAGCCACACATCCCGGCACCAACAGCCAGAGCATCTTCCGCTGGGCCAGTCCTGTCACCGGCAACATCAACGTGCTGGGTCGGGTCAACGACCTGCATAACGCCTGCGGGGATGGGATTGGCTGGTCGCTCAACCTGGGCGACACCGTGCTCCAGTCCGGAAGCCTGGCAAACGGCGGCAGCACTACGTTTATGTTGAATAGCGTAGCGGTTACGCCGACGTCTTCGCTTTATCTGGTCATCGACCGGAAGGCCAACAACTCCTGCGACGCGACCAGCATCGACATGCTCATCACTCGATAAGCGCGATTGGGCCCCTTAACTTCAAACCCTTACTCCCCAGGAAACGAGACATGACAAACGAGCAACAAGCGTTGCTGGACATGCCGATCTGGCTGGTCATCGTGCTCGCCCTGGTGGGCGGGGTGTCCGGCGAGATGTGGCGCGCTGACAAGGAGGGCGCCCGTGGCTGGCCGTTGCTGCGTCGCGTGGTGCTGCGCTCCGGTGCCTGCGTGGTCTGCGGGGTTTCGGCAACCATGCTGTTGTATGCCCTCGGTATGTCGATCTGGAGTGCTTGCGCGCTGGGTTGCCTGACCGCCATGGCCGGTGCCGATGTGGCGATCGGTCTTTACGAGCGCTGGGTCGCCAAGCGGATCGGCGTATGCGAAGTGCCACCGCGGGACCTTCCTCCCGACCAGCCGTGAACCCACATCGCTGATCCATACACAAGGAGGCGATCAATGCCCGTCCTTATCGAAAAACCGTCGCAGCTGTTCGCCGCCATTGCCCAGACGCTGCGCATCACTTATCCCACCTTGAAAGTCGGTAGCCCCCAGGATTTCGATGGCACCGATGACCAACCCTGGGTGCTGATTGCCATTGAACGCGATGCGTCAGGCAACCGCGCCAATGACGGGCGTATCGCCCATGTCCTGACGGTTTCCCTGCAAGTGGTCATGGCCGTTCCAGGCTGGGAGGCCTGCGATCTGGCCGGTGAATTGAAGCACTTGGTCGTGGATAACCGCTGGGGCCTGTCGGGCGATCAATGCGATCTGCCCACGGAGATCGATGGCATCGCATCCACGCTCATCCACGAAGCACGGGTGTACACAGCCTGGACCCTTGCCTTCAACCAAACCCTGTACCTCGGCCCGACGCTGCTGGAGGACCCGTTGGGTATCCCGAAATTTGCCCGCACCTGGGAAGTGTCGAACATCGACGACCCGGATCAATACACCGCACTCGAGGGCTGAGCCATGTTTGATGGGCTGTTACGGATGCATCTGGGGCCGATCATCGAGCGTCTGGCACAGATGGAAACCGAGCTGGAAGACCTGCATCGACGTGCGGAGAGTTTCTGCCGCATCGGCGTTTGCCAGGAAGTCGATGCGGCCAGCAACACCTGCAAGGTCAGCCATGGCGGGTTGCTGACACCGGCGATCCGCTTTTTCAACCCGAGCGCCGGCGCCCAGAGCGAGTCGCGGATTCCGTCCGTGGGCGAGCAGTGCCTGTTGCTGAACCATGGCGGCGGCGAGAGCGGCGGGCAGGCGGTGGCGTTGTTCGGCCTCAACGGCGGTCAGTTCCCGCCCGTCTCGACCCAGGCCTCGCTGACGCGTCGTCTTTATCAGGACGGTACGGAAAACGGCTATGACCACGCCAGCCATGTCCTGCACTGGCAAAACGGCCCGGCGGCGTTCAGCGGTTCTCGTGAAGCCCTGCAGTTGAACATTGGCTCGTCGCGGTTGGCGATGACACCCGAGGCCATCGAATTGCAAGTCGGCGCCGTCGGCATTCGGCTCGACGCTTCCGGTGTGCACCTGAGCGGCCCGGTGGTGGATCACCAGGGGCGCGTCATCAGTACCGCATAAGAGATTTCCTCATGATTGGAATCGATCGAAATACCGGCGCCACGGTCGACGACTGGCTGCAGTTCGTGCAGCGCGCCACCCGTGCATTGACCACGCCGTTGGGCACTCGCCAGAAGCGTCCGTTGTATGGCTGCGCACTCACGCAGTTGCTGGGGCAGAACCTCGGCGACGACCTGCTGATCCTCGCCCAGAGCCACGCGGCCCAAGCGTTCTACAACCCGGACAATGGCATCGATGATTTCGAGCCGCAGGTCATTGTCGCCAGCCGGCACGGTGCCGGATTGCTGCTGCGTTTCGCTGGCACCTGGAAAAACCGCAAACAGACTTTCGAGGTGGTGACATGAGCATGTTGATACCCGGCCAGAACCAACTGGCCGAACCGGTCATCGTCACCGTCGAAGCATTCGAGGACCTTCTCGCAGAGTTCAAGACCTTCGTGGTCGAGTACGTCGCCGCACGCTCTCCCGCCAGCGCGGCGAAGCTGGTGGACAGCCTCGAAAACGAAAGTGAACTGCTGACCCTGGCCCTCGAGGCGTTCTGTGTCCGGCTGCAAACCCACGAACGCAAATACAACGCTCGCATCAAGCAGATGCTGGCGTGGTGGGCCACCGGAACCAACCTCGATGCCCGCCTCGCGGACATGGGGCTCGAACGTCAGTTGCTCGACCCGGGCGACCCGGCGGCGTTCCCGCCCATCCCCCCGGTCTACGAGAGCGACGATGACGCTCGGTTGCGTTATTACCTGGCGCCCCACGCCCCGGCGGCCGGCTCGCGGATGCAGTATCGGCGGGAGATTTTTACCTTGGGGGAGCGGCCCGTCGTGAAGGTGGAAAACGCCTCGGCCGGTGTGGTGACAGTCACCTACACCTTCGACCCGGGCGGTCGTGCGGCGCAGGTCAAGGACGGTAACGCACGCCGGACGGCGCCGGGCCAGGTCACGGTCACGGTGTTGTCCCGTGAGGGTGATGGGACGCCATCCGAAACGCTGCTCGACGGTGTTCGCCAGCATTTCGCTCGGCCTGATGTGCGACCGGAAACGGACCTCGTTATTGTCCAGGGCGCGCAAATCAAACCCTACAAAATCCGCGTCGTGGCGAAGATCAATGCCGGCCCGGATTCGGGCTTGACCCAGGTTGCCGCCGAACAGCAATTGCGGGAATACGCCGAGGCGTGCCATCGATTGGAAGGTCGAGTGGACCCGAGCTGGATCGACTACACGCTGCACAATGCCGGCGCGGTTCAGCTCCAGATTCTCGAACCCCTTGCACCGATGGTGACGACGGCTTTCCAAGCCCCGTACTGCACGGGCGTCGAGGTCGAGGTGGAGACGTTATGAGTGACGACACACCTCGCCTGAGCCTGCTGCCGATCAACAGTTCGCCACTGGAACGGGCCCTGGATCTCGGTTTCGCCCGGCTGCTCGAACGCATCGATCCGCCATTTCCCGAGCTGATGAACCCGGCGGCCACGCCCCTTGCATTCCTGCCGTATCTCGCAGCAGACCGCGGGGTCAGTGAATGGAGTTCCGCGGCGCCCGCAGTTGAAAAGCGCCTGACCGTTGAACTCGCCTGGCCCACCGCGCGGCAGGCCGGGACGCGAAAGGCGCTGGAAAATGCCGCCAAGGGTTTGCAACTGATGCCTGAAGTACGCGCCTGGTATGAGCAAACGCCACCGGGCCCGCCCTACAGTTTTTCCGTCAGGGCGTTTACCGAGCAGCCCTACAGCGAAGCCATCGATGCCCGTCTCGACCGTCGCCTGGCCGATGCCAAGAGCGAACGCGACACCTTGACGGTGTCTGTCGGCTTGAGGGCCTTCGGCAGGCATGTCATCGGCGCCGCGACGCTGTGCGGCGAACTGACCACGGTTTATCCGGTTGTCATCGAAGGGCTCGAAGCCTCGGGCCAGGCCTTCATGGCCGCCGGGCTCTATACCGTCGAAACCTCCACTATTTATCCACAGGGGTCCTAAATGGCCGACTACTACACCCTGCTCACCGATGCGGGGATCGCCTACGAAACCGCCTGCAAGGCGGCGGGCACACCGATCAAGCTGTCGCAGATTTCCGTCGGTGACGGCGGCGGCGCGGAATACAACCCGGCCGCAACGGCGACGGCACTCAAGCGCGAAGTCTGGCGTGGGCCGCTCAATGCGCTGTTCCAGGATGAAAACAACCCGAGCTGGTTGCTGGCCGAGGTCACCATCCCTTCTGATGTAGGTGGCTGGTATGTGCGAGAGGCCGGGATCTGGACGGATACGGGCATCCTGTACGCCATCGTCAAATACCCGGAGTCGTTCAAGCCGATTCTGGCAACGTCCGGTTCGGGGAAAGAGTTCTACATTCGCTCGATCTTTGAGACCAGCAATGCCGAGCTGGTGACGTTGCTTATCGACGATACGGTGGTCAAGGCGACTCGGGCCTGGGTTGCCAGCTACGTTGCCGACGAATTGGCCAAACTCGACAGGAAACAGTCCGTGCGGGTGGCGACGACGGCCAACATTGTCTTGAGTGGCGCGCAAGCCATCGATGGTGTTGCGGTGATCGCCGGGAACCGGGTCTTGGTCAAGTCCCAGACATTGGCGAAAGACAACGGTATCTACGTGGTTGCGAACGGCGCTTGGGTTCGGGCAAAGGATGCCGATGCGAGCGTCGACGTGACTTCGGGGTTGATTGTCTCGGTGGAGGAGGGCGCGACGCTTGCCAACACGATCTGGCAGTTGATTACCGACGGTACGATTGTACTGGGCACTACGGCGTTGACGTTTCAGAACATCACTCAAGGATTTGCGCCGCTCAATTCGCCGGTGCTCGTTAATCCGACGGCAAATACGCCGCCGCTATTCGACAACACGAAGTCGATCGCGACGACTGAATACGTTATGCGTGCCAGCGGTAACTATCGCGGCTTTACCAACGCGACGGCAGCAGCCACGTTGACGGCGGCTGCCGCAGGCACATTGGTTACGGCCATCGGGTCGTTCACACTCACCCTGCCGCCGGTCAACGCTTTACCCTATGGTGGCGCGATCCACTTCCGCAATATCGGCAGCGGCGTTGTCACTGTCGTTTGTACTGGTACTGACAGCATAAACTCGGGCGCCGGACAGATTACAAGTATTGAGTTGCAAATAGGCGCCTCACTGGAACTGACCGGTAATGGTGCGAGCGCCTGGTGGGCTGCTGGATCCGCGCAGTTGCAATATTCCAAGGTGTTTGGTGCTACTGCGGCACAATTCGACAGCAGCAAGTTGCTGGCAACTACTGAGTTTGTGAAGAGAATGGGGGTCGAGTGGTCGAGCCTCACCTCGGTCAGCGCCAACACCGTTCTGGGGAATTCAAGCGCTGGCGGCATCGTTACTGCGTCAGCGTCGACGGCGATCAACGTTACTTTGCCGCCCACCGCGCCAGTAGGGCCAGGAGCCATGATCATGGTTCTGAGTGGTGGGGCAGGTGCTGTCACGCTGCTGGCTTCGAATGGCGAGCAGATTACTAATTCGAGCGGAAGCGCAATAACAGTTGTTTTGGGACAGGGTGATTTTGCGATATTGACCAGACTAACCGGCGAGTGGCGATTGGTCGGCGGTACCGCTGCGTTGAAGTTCTCCAATGCATTTGCCGCAATTTTTGGAAATACCGCCAATCAGGTATTACCAAGCGGCTGGATATTCAAAATCGGACACGCTTCAACGGATGTCGCGACAGGAACAGTGCCGGTAACGTTTCCTGTCGCATTCCCTACAGCCTGTATGTACGTAGGGGCGATCTATTCCGGGGCTACTTCCGCGACGAATCCATCCGTTTGTCAGTCCGGGATACCGACCCGTACAGGTTTTACGGGCTACATCACTAATGTGGCTGGCAATAACTCTGCTGTCACTGTGGGTGGTTACAACTGGCTAGCCATCGGCTACTGAGGCGACTATGTACGCAAAATGGATTGAAGAAGACGGTCGATTTGCCTTCGAGCTAATTGATAACGGGGGCATTGAGATATCTGATGAAGATCATGCGGCGCTCTTTGAGCCGCGACAGGGGAGGAAGATCATCGGCAGGGGGCCTGATGGTTTTCCGCAATTGCAAGACCCGTCATTGCCGACGCTAGCTGAGCTATCGCTCGTTGAGCGTGCATGGCGGAATAGGCAGCTTTCACTTACTGATGGGATGGTAACGCGTCATCGAGATGAGCTGGAAGATGGGACCGAAACCACGCTTTCGGTTGAGCAATACGCTGAGCTGCAAGCGTATCGCCGGATTCTACGTAATTGGCCTGAGGCCGGGGAGTTCCCGCTGAAGGAGCATCGTCCGCTCACACCGTCTTGGCTCGCCGAGCAATCCCAGTAACCGCCCCGTAACTAAGGGGCGTTTTCTTTTCCGCCAAAACAACTGACAACATCCGACAGCCCCTTCTCAAGGGGCTTTTTCATATCTGGAGAACCCAAAAAATGGCACCACGCCAAACCTACACCGTGCTCCTCCCATTCCCCATCGGCGGTGGTCACTGGTCGACCACCGGCCAGGAACTCGACCTGCTCGACGTCGAGGCCAACGCCTTGCGCAGCGCCGGTCGCCTGGAGCTGAAAAAAACCGAAGCCGTCGAACCGGCTTCTGCAACCACCCCGGCCAAAAAGGCCGCCACCAAACAGGCTGAATAACCATGGCTGAGGTTTTGAACTTCGAGCACAACGGCATTACCGTCAATGCCACTGAATCTCCCGAGGCCATGGGTGGCCTGGGTGACAACGTCATCGGGCTGGTCGGCACCGCGCCGAATGCCAACCCGCTGATTCCGAAAAACACCCCGTTCCGTATCAACAGCTTCACCACCCAGGCCCAGCTGGATCCGACCGGTGCCGAGGCGGGGACGTTGTTCCACGCCGTCTACCAGATCCTCAAAGTGGTCAAGGTGCCGGTGTACGTGGTCATCGTCGAAGAGGGCGCCACGCTGGCCGACACGCAGAACAACGTGATCGGCGGTATCGAGGCGCAGACCGGGCGCAAGCTGGGCTTGGCCGCATTGAGTGGGGTCGCTGAAGACCTGACCATCATCGGCGCGCCAGGCTTTACCGGCACCAAGGCCGTGGCCAGCGAGTTCGCCTCGTTCGGCAAGCGCATCAAGGCCCGTGTGGTACTCGATGGCAAGGACGTCGCGGTCGCCGACCAGGTGACCTACAGCCAGGAACTGGGCGGCGCGGACCTTGGTTTCGACCGTTGCCTGGTGGTGCACAACATGCCGGCGGTGTACTCCAAGGCCGCGAAGAAAAACGTCTTCCTGGCCCCGTCGAGCCTGGCCATCGCCGCCCTCGCCAAGGTCAAGCAATGGGAGAGCCCGGGCAACCAGGTCACCTACGCCGAAGACGTTTCCCGCACCGTGGAATACAACATCCTCGACACCTCCACCGAAGGCGATCTGCTCAACCGCTACGGCGTCAGCTACTACGCCCGGACCATCCTCGGCGGCTTCTCGCTGCTGGGCAACCGTTCCATCACCGGCAAGTTCATCAGCTACGTCGGCCTGGAAGATGCCATCAGCCGCAAGCTGGTGAAGGCCGGCCAGAAGGCCATGGCGAAGAACCTGACCAAGTCGTTCATGGACCAGGAGGTCAAGCGCATCAACGACTGGCTGCAAACCCTGGTCGCTGACGAAACCATTCCTGGCGGCAGCGTGTACCTGCACCCGGAATTGAACAGCGTCGAGAAGTACAAGAACGGCACCTGGTACGTGGTCATCGACTACGGCCGCTACGCGCCGAACGAACACATGATTTACCAACTCAATGCCCGCGATGAAATCATCGAGCAGTTCCTGGAGGACGTTCTCTAATGTTTACCAACCGCGTAAGACAGGCCATCGCGGCCACCCTGCAGGGCCTGCCGTTGTCGGCGACCGTGGAAGATTTCACCCCGCCGAAGATCGAATTCGAGATGGAAGAGATGCGTGGCGGCCGTTTCATTGGCGAGGAGATGGCCAAGGCCGGCAAAGCGCTGACGGCCAAGCTGACGCTGCAAGGCCTCGGTCCGGAAGTCATGCTGGCGCTGGGCGTGAGTGTGGGCGACGACATTCTGCTGAACGTGCGTGAAGCCGGCCAGGATCAGGACGGCAACACCTGGTTCACCTACCACACGGTGGGCGGCAAGTTGAAGTCCCTTGAGGAAACCACGCTGAAGATGAACGAGAAGCCCAAGACCATCCTCGATCTGTCCTGCCGCACCTACAACCGCCTGGAAAACGGCATCCCGGTGATCGACATCGACGTGCGTACCCAGAAGTTCGTGCTCAACGGCGTCGACATCCTCGGTGATGCTCGCCGTGCGGTGTTGTTGCCTTAATCACCGCAGTACTCGCAATGCCGGTCAGTTAAACGCAGTCCCTGTGGGAGCGGGCTTGCTCGCGAATGCGCCAGCACATCCAACATTAATGTTGCCTGACCCACCGCTTTCGCGAGCAAGCCCGCTCCCACAGGGGAATCCGCCCAGCCAGAGATTTGCGATTACTGCCCCGTGTTGCGCCTTCCCAGTATTCATCAAGGAACTGATTCCATGTCCTGGACGCCTCCCGTTCATGTCTTGCTGTCGCCGATCACCGGTGACGACGAAACACAGATCGAGCAACTCCCCCTCAAGCCGCTGTACTACGCCGCGCAAAAAGACGCCCTGGCCCGCGCCGGCGATGACGAAGACGATCAGTTTTTCGAGTTGGCCAAACTGGCCACCGGGCTGTCGGTCAAGGAGCTCGACCAGCTCAAGCGCCCGGACTACGTGAGCATTGCGCAGTACGTGCATGAAATGTCCAGCCGTCCGACGTCCCACTTCCTGGAACAGGTGGCCGGCGCACCCGTCGACCCTGACCAGGTACAGCTGCTGCAACCGCTCGACGTCGCGGGCCGCAGCATGACTTCGCTGACCCTGGAAATGCCGGTGCTGCGGGCCACCAAGGCGATGAAGAAACTGAAGACGGCCAAGGAACGCGCGGAGTTCATCACCGCCCATTGCACTGGCCTGATGATTCCCGATCTCGATCGGCTGACCGTGCCCGACTGGACCCAGTTGCAGGTGCGCATCGACGATTTTTTAAACAAACCGGCGGACTTCTTTCGGAGCGCGACATCGAAGTGATCCTCGATGTGGTGCCGCTCATTTACTCGGTAAGTGAGGCGGAAATCCTGGAGTGGGACGCCGGCAAGGCCTTGCGCCGCTACGACATCGCGATCGCTCGCCTTGGCGTGAAACAGGAGTAGAGCGGGATGGCGGACGATAGATATTCGCTCAAATACGCAGCCTTCAACGAGAGTGGGTTGGCGTTCGGTAATACCAGCCTCACCAGTGGCGTGTCGGCGCAAGGCGCGTTCGCCAGGGACCAACTGGCGAGCCTCGATCTGGCGCTGGAAACACTCGGGCTCAAGCTTGGCGTGCTGACAACGGCAATCGAGTCGCTGACCGTGAAGCTGTCGGCGCAACGATTGTTCTCCCAAACGATGGGCGCCGACGCCAAGGGCGAGTCGGCCAGTGAGCCAAAGGGCAAGCCGAGTGGCGGTATCGAACCACCGGCGCTGCTCAAACCCGCGATAGCGATGGATTCGGCCATGGCCGATCTGAAAAAGGCCACCCAATTCGGGCCGCGCCAGATTCAACAGGTGGCTGAGTCAACCCAGCAGATCGCCACCGCACCGTTGGTGGCGGCCAGGGGCACCACGGCGGTTGAAGTGGTGAGGATGCAAAGCCTGGCGGCGGGGAAGGGCATCGGTAGTGACGTGCACGATGCCTCGGAGCGACAGTTGGCGCTGTCGCGTTTTGCCTCGGATGCTGGCGTCACTGCGACGGCGTTCGAGATGCCGGCCATGAAGGCCGCCGAAATGCTGGCTGACTGGCGCATCTCCATGAAGCTCAACGGCGCCGAAGCCTTTGACTTGGCGGATGCCGCCAATCAGTTGGGCAAGCTACCCAATGGTGCGAAACCGGCTGAGATCGGTGCGGTCTTGCAGCGTGACGGTGCGGCGGCGACGACGGCAGGCTTGGCCCCTGCACAAGCCGCAGCGTTGACGGCGGCGTTGCTCAATTCCGGTACCCAACAAGCTGAAGCCGGCGTGGCGCTGGATAGTTTCACCACGGCTCTGGGCAAGGCTGACCAGACCTCCGCCACCGAGCAAACGGCCTGGAAACAGCTGGGCCTGGAGCCCAAGGCGGTGGCGAGCGGTTTGCGTGACAAGGACACCGCGCCTGGCACGGTGATGACGGTGCTGGCGGCGTTGAACGCGCAACCGGCCGAAAAGCGCTCGACCCTTGCCGCCACGCTCTTCGGCAATGGCGATGAGGCGGTGCTGCGCATGGCGCAGAAGTTGCCCGATGTGAACGCCGCCTTCTTGCAGGTGAAAGACCCAGGCCAATACGCCACGTCGCAATTGGGCAACGACGGCTCGGTGCGGCAGGACGCATTGGCGCTGTCGAAAACCCGGCAAGGCCAGTTGAACATCCTCAACGCCCGCAACGAGCGTTTGTCGATGGCCGCGGGAAACGCCATGATGCCTGTGGCGGATAGCTCGTTTCAGTGGCTGGGGTCGTTGACCGATGGCATGAGTGAGTTGGCTGAGTCCTCCCCTAAAGCCACCGCGGCCATCGTGCTGCTGGGGGCGGCGATCAAACCGCTGGTGGGGGCGCTGCTCAAAGCCGTAGCGGATGAGATGTCCAATCAGGTGGCCAAGCGGGTGTTGGGCAAGGCTGCTGCGCACCTTCCCGGCCGACTGGGCGAGGTGATCTCCGAAGACTTCAGGAAAAATCCTCCTGGGGACAAGCTGGATACAAGCAATGCCAGCCAGCGTCCCGAATCCACGAGAGGACCGAAAATACGCGTCAGTACACGAGGCTCGCGGGGGACCGCAGGGCGTTTTCCACTCGGGCCAACGGCCTCATTACGCTCGATGACGCGCAAAGCGCCCGGCCCATTGAAAGTGGTCGGCGCCGTCGCTGATGTGGCCGAGGGTGTGCTGACCGGCGACAAACGGATGATGGGCGCAGGCCTGGGAGCCGCGGGTGGCGGCTGGGCAGGCGCGGCTGCGGGATCTGCGGCCGGTGCCGCTTTGGGCAGTGTCGTTCCGGTGATCGGCACTGCCATTGGGGGGCTGGTTGGCGGACTGCTGGGCGGCTGGCTGGGGAGCGATGCCGGCGCCTCCCTGGGGGAAAAACTCGTCGCCCCCGCCGACAGGCTCGCTGCTCCAGACCAGGTCAGCAAAGACTTGGCCAGCACCCAGACAACCACACAGCAGAACACCATGACCGCGAACATCTACATCAACGGCCAGGACCAGGCCAGTGCCAGTCAGTTGGCCAACCTGGTCGTGCAGCAGCTCTCGGGCCAATTCGGCTTGACGACCATGCCCAGCTCACTGGCCATGCGCAGTGATGCTGCCTTGACCGACGGAGGTACGTGATGCGTCAACAAATGGCACTCGGCAGTTTCATCTTTGGGCTGTCGAGAAAGTTTGCGTACCACCAACTGGTACACACGTCGGACGGTGGCTGGAAAAGCATCGACATTCTCACCAGCAAACCCAAGTCCAGCCAGATCGGCCAGGGGCTGCAAGGGCTGACGATCACGGGCAAGTCGATGTACGCGACCGCCATGGATCGTCTCGATGAGCTGCGCGCATTGCAGGCGCAGCGCATCCCTCTGCCGTTGGTCGATGGCATTGGCCGCAACTGGGGCCTGTGGCAGATCAACAAGGTCACGGAAACCCAGACCGAAATCATCGATGACGGCACGGCGATGGTGGTCGGCTGGGTGGTTGAATTGATGGAGTTCGCCAATGCGTAGGGTTCGAAGTATCGCCGGTGATTCGGTGAATCTGCTGCTGTACCGAGAACTGGAGCGTTGTGACGATATCGTCGAGGAGGCGCTCTGGTTGCTCAATCCGGGGTTGGCTGAATGGGGCCCGGTGTTGCCGGCGGGCGTATGGGTTGTCTTGCCGGAAGTGGACCTCAAGCCCGTGGCAACCCCACCGGTTTCGGCCTGGGATTAAGGAGGCGACATGTCATTGGGTTTCACGCCTGCGGTGGAAATTTATGGCGCGAACGCGGCGCTGCTCAACGAACGCCTGCTCAAGTGGGTGCATGTCGACGCGGCGGGTATCGAGTCCGATCAATTGACCCTCACCATCAGCCTGGACGGGCTCGAAGGGTTGCCCAGCCTGGGCGGCAAGATTGGCCTGCGGGTCGGCTATCTGGAGTCGGGTCTGGTGGACAAAGGCGAGTTCGTCATCACCCGGCGCACGCCGCTCCTGTTTCCCCTGCAACTCGTGCTGGTGGCCACGGCAGCGCCGTTCAGCGCGGCGGACCAGACCGGATTCAAGCAGCGCCGCTCCGTCAGCCATGGTCCGACGACCTTGGGAGCGCTGTTTCGTCAGTTGACCTCCAGGCACGGGTTTTCCCCGCGGGTGGCGCCGGACCTGTCGCTGATCAAGATCGAGCACATCGATCAGTCCAACGAAACCGACATGGGTTTCCTCACGCGTCTGGCCCACCGGTATGACGCCGTCGCCAAGCCGGTCAACGAACTGTATGTGCTGGCCCGGCGCGGCCAGGCGAAGTCGTTGTCGGGCAAAGTTTTGCCCGAAATGAAACTGTCGGTGACGACCAACAACCGCCCGGGCGATCACGCCTTCATTTCGGCCAAGCTGGATGAAGGCGCCCGGGCCAAGTACCAAGGCTGCAAGACCCGTTGGTGGGATGCGGCAGCGGGCAAGCTGCAGGTCGAGGAGAGCGGTATCGCCCCGTTCAAGACCCTGCGCCAGCGCTTCCAGAGCGCCGACGATGCCCGCGCCGCCGGTGAAGGCGAGGTTCGTCGGATGCTGCGCGAAGCGCTCAAGGTGACGATCGAGTGCCCGGGTAACCCGGGGCTGTCCGCCGAGGGCATCGTCCTGCTGGATCCCTCCTGGCCGGATTTCATGCGCGGTCGCTGGTCGATTGACAAGGTCACCGCCAGTGGCGACCGGGAAAAAAGCTATCGCTGCTTGATTGATGCAACCTGCCTGGATGCCAAGGCCTGATCCCCCTGTGGGAGCGAGCTTGCTCGCGATAGCGCCCCGACATTCAACATTTGCACTGACTGACACGCCGCCATCGCGAGCTAGCTCCCACAGTTTTGTTCAGCGTTGCACATACCCCCTGCGCCCAACCGAGTCCCTCTGTGGGAGCGGGCTTGCTCGCGAAGACGACAGCACATCCGACATCAATGCTGCCTGCCCCACCGCTTTCGCGAGCAAGCCCGCTCCCACAGGGGAGATTCGCACCTTCAGATACTGGAGTCTCCCCTTGAAGATCACACCGATCCTCACGCAGTTGCGTGAGCAATGTCCGACGCTTGCCCAGCGTGTGGCCGCAGGTTTTGACCTCGCCACGCTGCAAGCCGAGACCCCGCTGCAAACCCCCTGCGCCTATGTATTGCCCACCGCCGACATCGCCAGCAAGAACGCGGCTCAGAACGTCACGCTGCAAGCGGTGCGTGATCGCTTCGATGCCGTGCTGGTGCTCGACGCCACTGACGCGACAAAAGCGCTGGATCTGTTGCACGACCTGCGGGCCGAACTGTGGCGCGCGCTGGTGGGGTTCAAGCCGGGCGCTGAGTACACCGGCGTCGAGTATGACGGCAGCGAACTGGTTTCCATCAACAGCAGCCGGGTGTCGTACCGGCTGCGCTTTTTCGCCGAGTTCCAGCTGGGCCGCAATCTGGCGAGCCAGCCTGCCGAAAGCTGGCACGAGCGTGAACTGGACGGCTTGTCGTCCTTTACCGGGGCCACCGTACGGGTCGATGCCATCGACCCGGCGGACCCCAACCTGAAACGTCCCGGCCCCGACGGGCGCGTGGAACTGACTTTCTCTGGAGACGTAACCCCATGAGCAAACGCATCACCGTGCTGCCGGCCCCGGGCCGTGCCGTACCGGACCCGGAAGCGGGCGATCTGTTGCCCCTCGAGGGCCGTGAAGTGCTGGACAACGCCTGGTGGCGTCGACGTCTGGCCGATGGCGATATCACTACCAAAGCCGTGAAAGCGGCCAAACCACAGGGAGCCAAATAATGGCGATCGGATTTAGCAACATTCCCGCGGACATTCGTGTTCCGCTGTTCTACGCCGAAATGGACAACTCGGCCGCCAATAGCGCGTCATCGGCCATGCGCCGATTGATCGTCGCCCAGGTCAACGACAATGTCGCCCCGGCCGATGTCGGCAAACTGGCGCTGGTGTCCAGCGTCGCGCTGGCCAAGAACATCGGCGGGCAAGGCTCGATGCTAGCCTCGATGTACGAAACCTGGCGCAAGACCGACCCGCTCGGCGAAATCTGGTGCCTGCCGCTGCACAACGTCGAAGGCGCCATCGCCAAGGGCGTGCTGACCTTCACCGGCACCGCGACTGAAAGCGGTGTGCTCAACCTGTACGTCGGCGGTGTGCGCGTCCAGGCCGCCATCGTCAACGGCGCCACGGCGGCCCAGGCCGCCACTGCGCTGGCCTTGAAAATCAACGCCGCCGCCGACCTGCCGGTGACCGCTGCGGCCGCCGAAGGCGTCGTGACTCTCAGTGCCAAATGGACCGGCGACAGTGGCAACGACATCAGCCTGCAGTTCAATCGCCTGGGCAAGAGCAATGGCGAAGACACCCCGGCGGGGCTGACCACCGCCATCACCGCGATGACCGGTGGCGCCGGCGTGCCGGACCAGACCGCTGCCGTCGCGGCCCTGGGCGACGAGCCTTTCGAATTCATCGCCATGCCGTGGTCTGATGTGGCGAGCCTCAACACCTGGCAAGCGGTCATGGACGACAACACCGGCCGCTGGTCCTGGGCCAAGCAGTTGTTCGGCCATGTCTACAGCGCCAAGCGCGGCACCATTGGCACCCTGGTTGCCGCCGGACAGGCGCGCAACGACCAGCACATGACCCTCCAGGCCCTGGAGCTTGGCGTACCGCAACCGTTCTGGGTCCAGGCCGCGGCCTTGGCGGCTCGCACGGCGGTATTCATCTCCGCCGACGCCAGCCGTCCGACCCAGAGCGGCAGCCTGCCAGGCCTGGACCCGGCACCGGCCAGCGAGCGTTTCACCCTGACCGAGCGCCAGTCGCTGCTCAGCTACGGCATCGCCACGGCGTATTACGAAGGTGGCTACGTACGCATTCAGCGTTCCATCACCACGTATCAGAAGAATGCCTTCGGCCAGGCTGACAACTCCTACCTGGACAGCGAAACCATGCACCAGTCGGCGTTCATC
Organism: Pseudomonas sp. NFACC37-1; assembly: GCF_900101575.1. Classification (NCBI taxonomy): domain Bacteria; kingdom Pseudomonadati; phylum Pseudomonadota; class Gammaproteobacteria; order Pseudomonadales; family Pseudomonadaceae; genus Pseudomonas; species Pseudomonas sp. NFACC37-1. The sequence continues at coordinate 208,733 of NZ_FMUZ01000003.1, forward strand.
GTCCGCCGCCTGCAAAGCGTGATCACCAGCAAGTACGGTCGCCACAAACTGGCCTCCGACGGCACCCGTTTCGGCGCCGGCCAGCCCATCGTGACCCCGAGCACCATCCGCGGCGAACTGATCGCGCAATACGCCAAGCTCGAACTGGAAGGCCACGTGGAAAACGCCGAGCTGTTCGCCGAACACCTGGTTGTCGAGCGTGACAGCCAGGACCCGAGCCGGGTCAATGTGCTGTTCCCACCGGACTACATCAACGGCCTGCGGGTGTTCGCGCTGCTCAACCAATTCCGCCTGCAATACGACGCCGCCGCCTGACGGTAGCACTCAGTCGCATGCATTCAGCCCACCTTGCGTGGGCTTTTTATTTGAAGGGAGAAACACCATGGGTCAACTGATTGCGGGCACCTGCTACGTCAAAGTGGACGGCGCTCAACTGACCATCAATGGCGGCTGCGAAGCGCCACTGATGTTCACCAAACGCGAAACCGTCGTACCGGGTTTCTACAAGGAAACCGACATCGCCCCGTCCTTCAAGGTGACGGCCTTGCACACCGCGGACTTCCCGCTCAAGCAGCTGGTCGCCGGCACTGATATGACCGTCACTTGCGAATTCAACAATGGCAAGGTCTACGTGCTGGCCGGCGCCTACCTGGTGGAAGAGCCGGTGTCCAAGGGCGACGACGCCACCATCGAGCTGAAATTCGAAGGCATCAAGGGGACCTGGCAATGACTGATCTCGTGACGCTGCGCGTGGCCATCGAGGCCCACGGCGAGCCGCTGAGCGAACTGACCCTGCGCCGTCCGACGGTGCAAGAGGTCCGGGCGATCAAGGCGCTGCCCTACAAGATCGACAAGAGCGAGGAGGTGAGCCTGGACATGGACGTCGCGGCCAAATACATCGCGGTGTGCGCCGGCATCCCACCGTCGTCGGTCAACCAGTTGGACCTGGCTGACCTCAATGCCCTGAGCTGGGCCGTCGCGAGTTTTTTCATGAGTGCGGCGTCGCAGCCATCGGCGACCTGATCGCCGCCGCCTATGACCTGGCCTGGTTCTGGAAGGTTGACCCCGAACAGATGATGGCCAGGCCACTGGATGTGCTCCGCGAATCCTTGGAGCACGCGCAACGGATCAATGCGATGCAGCAGGTGCAGTGATGGCAGACACACAAAAGGTAGAGAGAAAGGCGGTGCTGCTGACGGGCATCGACGAGCTGTCACCCAAGCTCGCCGGCCTTCGTGCGAAGGTCGCGAGTTTCAAGCAGAACCTCGACGCCACGGGCCTGGGCAGCCTGGATATTTCCGGTCTGCTGCCCAGCGGCGGCCTGGCCCAGCCCTTTATGGACGGGCTCAAGTCGGCGCTGGCCTTCAAGGACGAAGCGGGCGCCGCGAGCGCGGCGGCCAGCGCCGTCCAGGCCCCTGAAGCGCCCCGTATGGCGGCACAGAACCTGGAGGGATTGAAGACTTCCATCAGTAACGTGTCGGTGCAGTTCGGCTCGGCCTTGGGACCTGCGGTCAATGCGGTGGCGGTGAGTTTGCAGCCCATGGTCAGCGGCGTGGCCCAGGTGCTGCAGGACAACCCGCAACTGGTACAGGGCCTGGCGAATGGCGTCGTGGCGTTCAACGCGATTCAGATGGCGGTCAGCGGCGCGAGCCAGGCGTTCGAAGTGGTGAACCTGGCCTTGAAGATGAACCCCATCGGCTTGATTGCCATGGGCATCGCCTTGGCGGCAGGGATGATCATCGCCCATTGGGCGCCGATTTCAGCGTTCTTCGCCGGACTCTGGCAGAGGCTTGCGTCGATCGTCCTGCCGATGGTCGAGTTCTTCAAGACGATGTTCGCCTTTACCCCGATGGGGCAGGTGATCAGCAACTGGGGGCCGATCAGCAGTTTTTTTGGCGCACTCTGGAATGTGATCGTGGCGGCGGCAACGCCGGTCATCGGTTTCATGCAGACGTTGTTCGCCTGGTCGCCCTTGGGCTTGATCGTTGCCAATTGGGCGCCCCTGACCGGGTTGTTCGCGGCGATCTGGGACCTGCTCAGGGCCTTGACCGTGCCGGTGATGGACGCCTTGAAAGGCCTGTTCGACTGGACGCCGTTGGGACTGATCATGGCCAACTGGGGCACGATCGGTGAAGTCTTCGCCGGGATCTGGGAGGGCGTGCGCAACCAGGTGTCAATCATGCTGGCGGTGTTCAGCGGCCTGTTCGACTGGTCACCCATCGAGGGTCTCGTCAAGCAGTGGGGGCCGGTGGGCGAGTGGTTCAGCCAGTGGTGGAACGAGTTGCAGGCGGTGATCGCGCCGATCAAGGCATTTTTCAACGGCGGCTTCGGCGAGATGATCACCTCGTTCACCGCTAAGGTCGAGGGTTTGACCGAGGCGCAGCGCGCCACCAACGCCGAAGGCAAAGGTGAGCTGGCGCCGGCGTTTTTTGGCGCGGCCAGCGAGCAGCCTCCGGGTCTGTCGTCCAGCCTGGCGCCAGCCTCCGCCAACGTTCCGGCGAAGACCTCGCTGGCGCCGGGTACGTTGCCACAAACCTCCAGCGCCCTGGTGCAACAAAGCGCCGCCAATAACCGCACGCAACTCGAAGGCGGCCTGACCGTGCGTTTCGAAAATGCGCCGGCCGGGTTGCGCGCCGATCCGCCCCAGACCAATCAACCGGCCCTGGCGGTGAGTTCGCGCATCGGCTATCGCTCACTGTCCACAGGAGGCTCCAATGAGCTGGCGTGATCGTTTGTTGCCGGCGTCGTTTCGTGGCGTCGGGTTCTGGGTCGACCAGGCGAAAACCCCGGTCGGCCACAAAGGCCAGCTGCATGAGTATCCCCAGCGTGACCAGCCGTTTTTCGAGGGGCTCGGCCAGCAGGCGAAGATTCATGAGCTGACGGCGTTCATCGTCGGCCCCGATTGCCTGGAGCAGCGCGACAAGCTGCTCAAGGCCTTGGAGCAGGGCAGCGGCGAACTGGTGCACCCGTGGCTGGGGCGCCTGCAGGTCAAGGTCGGCGAGTGCGACATGACCCAGACCCGTCAGGACGGCGGGTTGGTGACGTTCGCCCTGAAGTTCTACCCCGACCAGCCGCTGCAATTCCCTTCGGCCACGATCAACAGCCAGAAACTGCTGCTGGTCTCGGCCGACAGCTTCCTCGGTTCGGCGGTGCGGCGCTTCGAAGACGCCATGACCTTGATCAAGGCCGCACGGATCGGCATCGCTGACCTGCGCAACAGCCTCAAGGAGATCTACGGCGTGATCGAGCAGGAGCTCAAGCCGTTGATCGAGACCTATCGGCAACTCAGCGATCTGGTCAAGGCGGTGAAAGCATTGCCCAAGGAGGTGGTGGCCGAGTTCAAGGGGTTGCTGGGCGATATTCGGGAACTGAAGGACTTTGCCCGTGACGGCTATCGCGGCGTGATTGCCAGCGTGTCGCAACAGGTGGAGGCCATTCGCAAGGCCGACGCGCCCAAACTCACGACGGGCAAAGACACCACGGCGGCGGCCCAGGCCGTGGCCGACCTGGTGCAGGACACGCTGTTGGTGCAGGCCGCGCAATGGATTGCGGCGATGCCGGTAGCAGCGCCTGCGGTCAAGTTGGGCGCCACGCCATCGGTGGCGCAACAGGCCGTACAACCGGTACGGCGCCGGGACGTGCCGGTGGCCGACGATGTGCTGGCCCTGCGCGATGCCCTTAACGAGGCGATCTGGCAGGCCTCCCTCAAGGCTGATCCGGAGCACTACCAGGCGATGAACAACCTGCGCCAGCAAATGGCCGCGCACCTGACGGCGGTGGCGTCTTCGGGCGTCAGGCTGATCAACCTGTCGTTCAAGCAAAGCCTGCCGGCGCTGGTGGTGGCGTATCAGCAATTCGCCGATGCCACCCGGGTGACGGAAGTGACCCAGCGTAACGGCGTCGCCCATCCTGGTTTCCTGCCGCCCAATGACCTGAAAGTCTCGGGGGAGTAAGCCATGAACGAGCTCGACAACGCTGTCTCGCTTACTGTCGGCGGGTTGGATTACGGCGGCTGGAAAAGCGTGGAAATCAGTGCGGACCTGGAGCGCCAGTTTCGCACCTTTAAACTCGACATCACTTGGCAATGGCCGGGGCAGACCCAAGCGGTGCCGATCCGTCCGGGCGATGAATGCCAGGTGCGCATTGGTGCCGATCTGGTCCTCAGCGGTTATGTGTTCAAGGCACCGGTCAGCTATGACGGTCGACAGATCAGCCTGAGCATTGAAGGCGGTTCCAAGACCCAGGACCTGGTGGACTGCGCCGCGATCAACCGCCCGACCCAATGGCGCGGGCAAACGCTGCTGAGCATCGTCCAGGCCCTGGCATCGCAATACGGCGTGGGAGTCATCAGCGAGATCCCTGAAACCGCGCGGTTGAGCGAACACAGCATCGTGCCGGGGGAAACGGTCTTTCAATCCATCGACCGTTTGCTGACGTTGTTCCGAGTGTTCTCCACCGACGACGCACAAGGACGTGTGTTGCTGGCCAAACCCGGCAGCGGTGGGCGGGCCAGTGATGTATTGGAGCTGGGCAAGAACATTCTGTCGGGCAACGCACCGATGGACTATAGCCAGGTGTTCTCCGAATACCGGGTCATCGGCCAGCACAAGGGCAATGATCAACAGAGCGGGGCGGCGGTAAGTGAAGTCTCTGGCACCGCCACCGATCTGGGCTTCAAACGCAAGCGGGTGACGGTGATCAGCGAGAGCGCGCAGTTGACCTTCGAACTGGCCCAGCAACGGGCCGATTGGGAAAGCGCCATCCGCACCGGCAAGGCCCTGACCACCACCTACCGCGTGCAAGGCTGGCGCCAGGCCAATGGCGACTTGTGGCGGCACAATACTTTGGTAAGGGTGATCGACCCGGTGCTGGGGTTCGACGCAGACATGCTGATTTCCAAAGTGACGTACTCGCTGTCGGCACAGGGCTCCGTCACCACCCTGCAAGTCGCACCGCCGCATACCTTCGACGCCAACCCGGTGCCGCCAAAAACCTGAGCCTCGCCGATGCCTGCCCGCCACAGATTCCCTGTGGGAGCGCCCCAAAAGTGTCCGCCCACCACAGATCCCTTGTGGGAGCGAGCTTGCTCGCGATAGCGGCAGTGCAGCCAACAGAGATGTTGATCCGAACACCGCGTTCAAGTCCCCGATTCTCAAGGAAACCTCAATGAGCCTACTGACCCGCCTCCTGGCGCGCGGCACTGTCGTGCTCGCCCATTCGGCCACCAAGCTGCAGTCGCTGCAAATGCGCCTCACCGCCGGCGAAGTGAACGACGACATGGAGCACTTCGAACCCTACGGCTTCACCAGCAACCCGCTGGCCGGTGCCGAGGGCATTGCCACGTTCCTGGGGGGCGACCGCTCCCATGCCGTGGTCCTGGTGGTTGCCGATCGCCGCTTCCGTCTCCAGGCCCTGGCCCCCGGCGAAGTGGCGCTCTACACCGACGAAGGCGACAAGCTCCACTTCAAGCGCGGTCGTGTCATCGACATCGAGACTGCAACCCTGAACATCCGCGCCAGTAGCGCGGTGAACATCGACAGCCCGGTCATCAACCACACCGGCAAGATCGTCTCCCAAGGCGACCAGATCGCCGGCGGCATCAGCCAGATCAAACATGTGCATGGCGGCGTACAGGCCGGCAACGGCCAGACCGGCGCGCCGGCGGGAGGCCAATGATGTTCATCAGCCAGAACCTGCACGCCGCGCTGACCCGCTCGGTGCTGATCAGCCTGTTCACCTGGCGCCGCGCCGCTGACGACGATGCCGTCGATGATGACGAACGTTTCGGCTGGTGGGGCGACACCTTTCCCACCGTTGCCGACGACCGCATCGGCTCGCGGCTGTGGCTGTTGCGCCGGGTCAAGCTGACCCGGCAGACCCAGCTCGACGCCGAATTCTATGCCCGCGAAGCCTTGCAATGGCTGATCGATGACGGTCATTGCAGCGCCATCGACATCATCAGCGAACGCCTCGACGCCCAGCGCTTGAACCTGCGCACGGTCCTGACCCTGGCCGACGGCGAGCGCCTGGACATCAACCCCGATAACAGTTGGCAGGTGACCTATGCCGTTTGAAACCCCTTCGCTGCCGGTGCTGATCAAACGCGCCCAAAGCGACCTGGCCAGCGATTCGCTGCGCCAGTCCGATGCCCAAGTGCTGGCCCGCACCCTGGGCGGCGCCGCCTACGGCCTGTATGGCTACCTGGACTGGATCGCCGAGCAGATCCTGCCGGACAAAGCCGATGAGTCCACCCTGGAACGCATCGCCGCCCTGCGCCTGAACCAGGCGCGCAAAGCGGCCCAAGTGGCCAGCGGCAATGTCAGCTTCAGCGCTACGGCAGGTGCCGTGCTGGATGTCGATACGCTGCTGCAATCCACCGATGGCCGCACTTATAAAGTGACCACCGCCCGCACCACCAGCAATGGCCTGAACACTGCCACCGTCGCGGCGCTGGAAGCCGGTAGCCTGGGCAATGCCGACGCCGGCCTGGTGCTGACACCGGTGCAGCCGCTTCTGGGCATCGACAATCGCTTCACCGTGCTGGCGCCGGGGCTGACCGGCGGTGTTGCCAGGGAAAGCCTTGAGTCCCTGCGGGCCAGGGTGATCCGTTCCTATCGCGTGATTCCCCACGGCGGTTCGGCCCAGGACTATGAAACCTGGGCCCTGGAATGCCCCGGCATCACCCGTGCGTGGTGCCGGGGTAGCTACATGGGGCCAGGCACCGTCGGCCTGTTCGTGATGCGGGACGATGACCCGCAACCGATCCCCAACGCCGAGCAATTGGAAGAAGTGCGGGCCTACATCGAGCCCTTGCGCCCGGTGACCGCCGAGCTGCACGTGCTGGCGCCGACGCAGGTACCGGTGAACTACAGGCTGCGCATCACGCCGGACACCAGTGCCGTGCGGGCCGCCATCGAGGCCCAACTGCGCGACTTGCATAACCGTGAAGCCGGTCTCGGCGAAACGCTGTTGCTCAGTCATATCGCTGAAGCCATCAGCAGCGCCACCGGCGAAACCGACCACAAACTCAGTGCGCCAGTCGCCGATGTCGTCGCCGCCAGCAACCAGTTGCTGACGTTCGGAGGCTGCACATGGCTGGAATAAGAACCGCCGAACAGTACCAGGCCCAACTGCGTAGCCTGCTGCCCAGCGGCCCGGCATGGGATCCGGAGCGCGTACCGGAACTGGACGATGTGCTGCAAGGCATCGCCCAGGAACTGGCCCGCCTCGACGCCCGTGCCGCCGACCTGCTCAACGAGATGGACCCGGCAGGCGTGAGTGAGCTGGTACCGGACTGGGAGCGGGTGATGAACCTGCCGGATCCGTGCCTCGGGGCCACGCCGTTGTATGACGATCGCCGTCTGGCGGTGCGTCGACGGTTGTTGGCGGTGGGCAGCCAAGCCATTGCCTATTACGTGGAAATCGCCAAGAGCCAGGGTTACCCCAACGCCACCATCACCGAACTGAAGGCGCCGCGCATGGGCCGCGCACGGTTCGGTGAAGCGCATTTTGGCACCTGGCAGGCGCAGTTCATGTGGACCCTCAATACCGGTGGCCGGCTGCTGCTGGGGCGGCGTTTTGGCGCGAGCTATTGGGGCGAGCGTTTTGGCGTCAATCCGGGCTCGGCTCTGGAATGCCTGATCCACCGCAGTGCACCGGCGCATACCAAGGTCCACATCAATTATGACTAAGGAATAGAAGATGGATTATCCGAAGAGTGTGCCCAGCGCCGGATTGGTGAATGGGAAGTTCGTGGATGAAAACCCGCTGACCGGGACGCCGGGGTCGTTGATTCCGGCGGCTTGGGGGAACGGGGTGACACAGGAAATCGTGAATGTCATCAAAGCGGGTGATCTGACGCCAGATGAAACCCAGAACGATCAGCTACTCGAGGCGATTCAGTTGGTTACCGCCAAGGGCTGGAACCAGGACCTCGCGCTTCCGATCACTGCCTTGCCGCTGCCGACGATTGCAACAGCGGACGCCCGCCTGGCGATAACGCCAACGGCACTGTCAACCAGCGGCGGCCGTGTCTCGACTCCGGCGGGTGTGTACATCAGCATTGGACAAGAGGTGGTGAGTGGACGGTTGGGGCGATCACGTACCTACGTGACGGCGGCTTGGAGCAGCGCCGATTTATTGCCCAGCGCCAGTTATTTTCTACGCGCACAGGTCATCGGCGGTGTGCTGACCTTCTATATGCAGCGTGGAAGCCTGTATGACCTTTCGCCGGAGTCCTTGAAGGGTACGGTCAACGGAGCGTCCGGCGGCGGCTTTGCGTCCACCTCCCTGGACATGTGCCTGGCCTGGGTCATGACCGGGGCGCCAGGTTCCTTGCCAACGATTCGCACGATTTACAACCGTGCTCAATTGACCTGGACGCAAACGGTGAATGGCACTGGAGTGGTGTATCTGCCGCTGGATCCGCATGCGCGTGCGGCGCGGCTTGTGGCGGGGAATCCGACACCCGCGCCGAACGTCGTGACCTCGCTGGCGTTTGTTCAGGCTGGGTGGCTAGGGGGCAATTACAGCTACCTGTCACCCGCCGCTAGCACTCCCGGTAACAATGCCGTGGGCTGGGCGAATACCGCAAGTCCGTATATGTGCGTGTTGTTCTCCAATAACGTCGTCAATGACGTAAGCGTCGCCACGGTCACGGCCAGTTTTGACCATGCCCAATCGCGCTCGCTTTGGCAGTCGTACCAGGCCGAGCACACATTGGGCGCAACCAATGCCGATAGCGACGAATTGCTATTGAGCATGGGAATCAAGGGGCACCAGGCATTGACGGATTACAGCGTGGGTATCGCCGTCAACTTTACCAATGCAATCAATGTTCACCTGTCCTGGGAGCTGATCCGATGAAAGTCATTCAAGAACTGCACCAGTACGAAGATGGACTTCGCCCGCCTGCACCTTCGTCCGCCCATATCTGGGAGGACGGTACTTGGGTACTTAGCGAAGAGAATGCCGCCGAGCATTTACGCCAGGATGCCGAACGCCTGTGCGCCAAGGTCGATACCGCTGCCGACAACGCCCGTCGCACGATGGCCGGAGATCCGTTGCGGGCTCTGGAATACCAGCAAGCCGCCCTGGAAGCGCAGGCCTTCAAGGATCAGGGTTATCCGAAAAAAGCCGTCCCGTTGGCCGTTTCTGCGTGGGTCGTCAAAGGCCGTACAGCCAGGCAGGCGGCGGATCAGATTCTCGCCAAAGCCGCTGAATTTGAAGCGAACCTGCTGGCGCTTCGCGAATTGCGCCTCAAGGCCAAGGCACAGATTCGCGCGCACATGGCCAAAGGCAAGGCGGATCTTGCGAGCCAAGCCGCTGATGAGGTGCTTGCGATTATCCGAGCGCTACCTCTTCGTGCTTGAACCCCATCTCATAGAGAGCAATAAAACATGGATTATCCAAAAAGTGTTCCCAGTGTCGGGCTGGTGAACGGTCGGTTCGTGGATGAAAACCCGCTGGCGGGCACGCCTGGATCGCTGATTCCAGCGGTCTGGGGCAACAGCGTCACCCAGGAAATCCTTAGCGTGATCTCGGCGGCCGGCATGACACCCTCCGAAGCAGATACCGGACAGTTGATCAAGGCGTTGCAAACCATCCTTGGACGCAGCAGCCCGATGCGTTCGGTGATTACACGGTTATCGGCTTCAAAAGTGCTGACCGCTGAGGAATTGGGGCTTGTGCTGATCGATGCCAGTGCTGGTGCGAACACTGTAACCCTGCCGACAGCCAATGCGGCGCTTGGTGTTCGCGATGTGATTGTGCGACGTGTGGATAACAGCGGTAACCGCCTGACGGTGCGCGCTGCAGGAACTGATAGGGTTAGGTTCCACACTCACTTGGCAGCCAGTGGTTATCCATTCTTGGTGCTGATGGGTAGCGGTGACTGGTGGCATTTGCGCAGCGACGAGGCTGGGGTCTGGTGGCCGGTAAATCGCTTTGATTCGACGGCGCTGGGACGCATTTCCTTCGAGAGCACACGCCAGGTTATCCCCGGCGGGTATGCAGTGCTTAACGGTAATTTGCTGGTGCGTAGCGAATGGCCGTGGCTGTGGGACTTTGCGCAATCGTCCGGTGCGCTAGTGGCCGAAGCTGCCAGAGCGGGGAACGAAGGTGCGTGGACCAGCGGTGATGGTGCGACAACCTTTCGACTTCCCGATATTCGTGGCGAGTTCTTGCGCGTGTTGGATGAGGCCCGAGGCGTAGATGTTGATCGTTCGGCGGGCAGCAGACAAATGTATGCCCTTGAAAGCCACAACCACTTTTTGCCTACCAGTTCGGGTAGTGCTAATCGTCCGGGGCCTGGTATTGCTGATGGCTCTTGGGACGTGACTCGTGACGTTAATGCTGCTCCTGCAACGGGGATAGTTGGTACGACGTATCCCAATCCACTTTTCTTTTCCAGTGGGGAACTTGTAGGCAATATCGGCACTTTCGGCACTGAAACTCGCCCTAGAAACATTGCCTATTCCGCCCGAATCAAGCTGATCTGAGGCCATTATGTATATTTATCTGTTTGACGGCTCAGGTGTTCTATCTGGCCCGATAGAACTTTTCGTAACCCCCGGCATGGGCATTCAAATCCCAAGTAACGGCATCCAGCTTTCCTTCGAATTACCCCCTGCCCAAGAGCACCATTCATGGGTCATGGTGAACGGCGTTCCGCGAGAGATGGTGGACTGGCGTGGGGCGGTTTATCGCAAGGACAACGGCGCTCATTTGCAATGGACCGAGTTCGGCGAATTGCCGGAGATGTACACCGCCGAGCCCTGGCCCGGTAACTATTACGTCTGGCGTGATAACGCCTGGGTCTTTGATGAAACGCTGAAACTGGCCGACCTCAAGCGCGAAGGGTTAGCTAAGCGCGACAAACTGCTGCGGGACACGGTTCAGACAATCGCTCCCCTCCAGTACGCCGAAGACATTGGCGACGCCACTGACCAGGAACAGCTGATGTTGATGGAGTGGAAGCTCTACAGCGTCGAATTGAACCGCATCCAGCATCAAACCGGTTTTCCAACCGACATCACCTGGCCGGTCGTGCCTGAGTCCGCTGTTTAAACCCAATACAGGTTGGACGGCTAAGAAACGTTCATTTTTCCCAGGCACTGTTGGCGCGAGTCAACAGGCGAGGCTTTCTATTGCCGTTTTCGACCGTTTGAAATTTAAAGGAGAGGAACTTGGATTATCCCAAAAGTGTGCCCAGTGCGGGCCTGGTGAATGGCCGGTTCGTGGATGAGGATCCACTGGCAGGTACGCCGGGATCATTGATCCCCGCCAGTTGGGGCAATGGTGTGACGCAGGAATTACTCAGTGTCATCCAGGCAGCTGGGATAGCGCCGTCGGAAGCCAGCTACAACCAATTGCTCACTGCCATACGGAGTAGCGGGCTGTTTCTTACCGCGCCGCTATTTGATAACAGCAGGGCCGTTGCAACGACAGAATACGTACTTCGCAGGGGCATGCAGTATGGCGGGTTTGATGTTTACAGCACTGGGGTAACATTGACAGTGTCGGATGTCGGCGGAGTTGCCAGTTTCGCCAGTAACACACCGGTTACCGCCAGACTGCCGGCTACCGCCGAAATCATACAGGGCGCCACAGTGACGATTGTCAATGCGGGAACCGGCATGGTCACCGTTTCAACGGCATCCGCTATTGATGTGCTATGCGCTTCGAATGGTGCGCAGGGGGCAATCACTATTGGTCTGGGCGAAACGGCGGAGTTCATTAAACTCACTAACCAATGGCGTCTTATTGGCGGTACTGTTGCCTTGAAGTATTCGGCCATGTCCATTTCGTCATTGCAACCCAATGGCTGGAAGCGCACGCCTGATGCAACGAGTCCGACGGGATATGTTATCGAGCAGTGGGGCATTTCTTCCAGCGGAGCGGATGCCAACGGCGTTATCGTAACGTTTCCAATGTCCTTCCCTAATGCCGTCAGAAACATTGTAGTGACCGATGGAGGCCCCACTTGTGCGTCCTTTGGAGTCTCCACAGGCTCGCTGAGCCAATTCAGGCTTTATGGGCGGGACTACAATGGCGCCTATTCAAATTGGACTGGATTATGGCGAGCGATAGGTTATTGAGGGGGAGATGAATATGTTGATTTATTACGCTCAATCCACGGGCGGGTTTTACAACTCTATCGATCACGCTAACAATCTTCCTGAAGACGCGATCAAGATCACCGATGAAGAATATAGAGCGTTATTTGCCGCACCCTTTCTGAACAAATGTATCGAGTCGGACGCCAAAGGTCGTCCGGTGCTCTCGGATATGTCCGTTAATGAGCTCACGGTACGAATGGCCGGTGAAAAGAATTGGCGTGATGCATTGCTCACAGCCACCGACCGCCTCATAGCGAGAGATCGCGACGAAATGGATGACGGTGGCGGTACGACGCTGGACCAAACACAGTACACGCAGCTTCAGGCTTATCGCCGGGCTTTGAGGGATTGGCCACAGGATGAGCACTTTCCAGCCACTGAACATCGTCCGGTGGCGCCGTCCTGGCTGGCCGGACATCTTTGATCATGCACTTGCGATGACCTGAACATGGATCTTATGCAGCAGCAACTCATCAACATCATGCCCGACGCCCGCGCCCAAGCGGGCGTTTTTATTTCCGCGCTAAACACCGCTATGTCCCGCTATCGTATCGACACACCCAAACGCATGGCCGCGTTCCTGGCCCAGGTCGGTCATGAGTCGGGGCAATTGCGTTATGTCCGCGAGCTGGGCAGTGAGCAATATCTGAGCAAGTACGATACCGGAACCCTGGCCGTTCGCCTGGGCAACTCACCCCAGGCCGACGGTGACGGCCAGAAGTATCGTGGCCGAGGACTGATCCAGATTACCGGCCGCGACAATTACCTTCGTTGCAGTCAGGGCCTGTTTGGCGACGCGCGTCTGCTGACGTTGCCGCAGTTGCTGGAGCAACCGCAATGGGCCGCTGAATCCGCGGCGTGGTTCTGGGAGCAGAACGGCTTGAACGAACTGGCCGACCGCGATCAGTTCAACACCATCACCCGCCGTATCAACGGTGGTTTGAATGGCTTGGAGGAGCGCCTGCAACTCTGGGCGCGGGCGAGGGCGGTGTTATGCCAGTCTTCGGCCTGATGCCTTTTTCTGCTCGCACCCTTGGCATTGTCGTTTTACTGACAGTGTTGGCGGGGGGGCCGGCAATGCTCGCGTGGCGACTCCAGGATTGGCGTTATGGCCAACAATTGGCGCAACTGGCACAAGCCCAGACTGCGACGCTGAGTCAGATAAGCCAGGCGGCCGCGATGCAGCAAAAGGCCGAGCGGGACAAACGCCTCGCCCTTGAGCAACAACTCTCCACCAGCGAACAAACCCATTACCGAGCCTTGAGCGATGCCCAACGTGACCAGGATCGCCTGCGCGATCGCCTTGCTACTGCCAATGTCCGGCTGTCAGTCCTCCTCGACGCCAACGATGTTGCCGCCGGTTGTGCAGTGCCTGCCGCCACCGGCGCCGGCGGCGTGGATCATGGCGCCCCACGCGCCCGACTTGACCCGGCGCATGCTCAACGAATTATCGCCATCACCGACGCCGGTGATCGCGCACTGATTGCCTTGCAGGCCTGTCAGGCCTATATCAGAGCGCTGGGTCGGTAATCCGGCGAGCCTTGCAAGCGTCGACTGCTCGTGTACGGTAGGCCTCAATCGTGGGGAATCAGGAGAGCACCATGGACGACATTACCGAACTGGCCGCTGAATTGGGCAGACGCCTGCAGTTGCTCAATGCCCACGTCACCACGGCCGAGTCCTGTACGGGCGGCGGGATTGCCGAGGCGATTACCCGGATTCCGGGGAGTTCCGCCTGGTTCGAGGCCGGTTATGTCACCTATTCCAATCGCCAGAAAAGCCAGCAACTGGAGGTGCCGGCCCAGTTGTTCGAGAAGGTCGGGGCGGTCAGCCGCGAGGTGGTCGAGGCCATGGCACAAGGCGCCCAGCGCAAAAGCCTGGCGCGTTTTGCCGTGGCGGTCAGCGGGGTGGCCGGGCCGGATGGGGGTTCGCCGAGCAAACCGGTGGGCACCGTATGGCTCGCCTGGGCCGTTGGCCAGACGCTGATCAGCGAGCAGCGCTTCTTTGCAGGCAACCGCGACGAGGTCCGCCGACAAACGGTGAGGGCCGCGCTAGAGGGGCTGCTGCAACATGCCGCTGTAGAAATCTCAAATCAGGGGTAGGCGATCCTCAATCGCTGTGGAATAATACTGGCTACTTATACAGGTGTTGGCCGTCAGGCCTTATTGATTACGTGAGGACTTTAATGGACGACAACAAGAAGAAAGCCTTGGCTGCGGCCTTGGGTCAGATCGAACGTCAATTCGGCAAGGGTGCCGTAATGCGTATGGGCGATCAGGACCGTCAGGCTATTCCTTCCATCTCCACCGGCTCCCTGGGCCTGGACATTGCGCTTGGCATCGGCGGTCTGCCAAAAGGCCGAATCGTTGAAATCTACGGTCCTGAGTCTTCCGGTAAAACCACACTGACCCTGTCCGTGATCGCCCAGGCCCAAAAAGCCGGCGCGACCTGCGCCTTCGTCGACGCCGAACACGCCCTGGACCCGGAATATGCCGGCAAACTGGGTGTCAACGTCGACGACCTGCTGGTTTCCCAGCCGGACACCGGCGAGCAGGCCCTGGAAATCACTGACATGCTGGTGCGTTCCAACGCGGTTGACGTGATCATCGTCGACTCGGTGGCGGCACTGGTGCCAAAGGCTGAAATCGAAGGTGAAATGGGCGACATGCACGTGGGCCTCCAGGCTCGCCTGATGTCCCAGGCCCTGCGCAAGATCACCGGTAACATCAAGAACGCCAACTGCCTGGTGATCTTCATCAACCAGATCCGTATGAAGATCGGCGTGATGTTCGGCAGCCCGGAAACCACCACTGGCGGTAACGCACTGAAGTTCTACGCCTCGGTTCGCCTCGACATCCGCCGTACTGGCGCGGTGAAAGAAGGTGATGAAGTGGTCGGCAGCGAAACCCGCGTCAAGGTCGTGAAGAACAAGGTGGCTTCGCCGTTCCGTCAGGCCGAGTTCCAGATTCTTTACGGCAAGGGCATTTACCTCAATGGCGAGATGATCGACCTGGGTGTGTTGCACGGTTTCGTCGAGAAGTCGGGCGCCTGGTATGCCTACAACGGCACCAAGATCGGTCAGGGCAAGGCCAACTCGGCCAAGTTCCTGGCGGATAACCCGGAAGTCGCCGCTGCTCTCGAGAAACAATTGCGTGACAAGCTGTTGAGCCCGGTTGCAGACGTCAAGTCCGTGGCTAATCGCGAGACCGCTGACGATCTGGCTGACGCTGACATCTGATCGATCCGATGACCGCCGTACTCGATACCCTCGTCGCGGTGCGGCGAACCGCGATGGACCTGCTCGCCAGGCGCGAGCACGGTCGGGTCGAGCTGACGCGTAAACTGCGTCAGCGTGGCGCGCCCGATGAGTTGATCGACACGGCCCTCGACCGTTTGACTGAAGAGGGCCTGCTGTCGGAGTCCCGTTACCTGGAAAGCTTCGTCGCTTATCGCGCCCGTTCCGGCTACGGTCCTTTGCGCATTCGTGAGGAGCTGGGCCAGCGCGGTTTGCAGCGCCCGGATATCGAACTCGCCTTGCGCGAAAGCGGTATCGATTGGCAGGCGCAACTGACGGACACCTGGCGTCGCAAGTTCTCCGGACATTTGCCTATCGATGCACGAGAGCGAGCCAAGCAAGGGCGTTTCCTGGCGTACCGAGGCTACTCCATGGAAATGATCAACCGCTTGTTCAGCGGTCGCGGCATGGATGATTAATTAAAAAACGGCCCGCTATTTCGATAGCGGGCCGTTTTTTTATGGGCTCAGGTTACCTTGATCGGCTCCCAGGTAAGGGGGTGGGTCTTTTGGGCAGGTTGGGTCCAGTTTTCCGGCAGGTTGATGTAGTCCACCAATTCCCTCAAGCGACCATGATTACGGGCGTTGAAGGTGAACGTCAGACGTGTCAGATGACTGAACCGGGCCTCGTCGTGCTCTTCACCGCTGTAGTCATGTTGATGAAAACAATCGTTCAGGCACAGGTCGGCGAAATCTACCTGCATCTGCTGCAGTGCCTGTTCGCTTAGTTTGTGATTCATGCGGATCACGAACTGATGCTTGAGCCAGCGACTGGAGTGGAAGTTGCGGTAGAACTGATTGATCTCTTCCACGGCCTCTTCGGCGTTGTAGACCAGGCGCATGAGCTTCATGTCGGTGGGCAGGATGTAGCGATTTTCTTCCAACTGCTCGCGGATAAAGTCCAGGGCGCTTTGCCAGAACCTGCCCCCGGGAACATCCAGCAGGACCACCGGTACCAGTGGGCTTTTACCGGTCTGGACCAGCGTCAGGACTTCCAGCGCCTCATCAAGCGTGCCGAAACCGCCAGGACAGAGCACCAGTGCATCGGCCTCCTTGACGAAAAACAGCTTGCGGGTGAAGAAGAAGTGGAACGGCAGCAGGTTCGACGTACCTTCGACGGTCGGGTTGGCGTGCTGTTCGAAAGGCAGGGTGATATTGAATCCCAGGCTATGGTCACGTCCCGCGCCTTCATGGGCAGCGGCCATGATGCCACCGCCGGCACCGGTGATGACCATCATGTCCGAGCGGGCCAGCGAAGCGCCCAATTCTCGGGCCAGGCCGTACAGCGGATGTTCGATAGGCGTTCGGGCCGAGCCGAAAACCGTGACCTTGCGCCGGCCCTTGAATTGTTCGAGCGTACGGAAGGCGTGTTCCAGTTCCCTCAGGGTCTGCAGCGTGATCTTGGCATTCCAGCGGTTGTGATCTTCCTGGGCCATGCGCAGCACAGTCAGGATCATGTCACGGTAAATGGGGAGGTTGGGGCTGTCGGGAGACACCAGGTTGAGTTGTTCTTCGACCTTGTGGGTAAGGTCGTGGCCGTGGTTCTCAAAATGACGACTGAGCAGGTCATTCGGTTTATAAGGCATTCAACTTCTCCTTCTTAACAGGACCCTGGCCCGGATGAGAGATTCATCAGGGCCACGACACGTCGTGTGTCGTCGTCAGCCCAGGCAGCGGCCTGGAGGTTGACCTGGCTTGACGCGGTCTGCAGCAGGGCGACCAAGCCATCCAGCGGGTTCTGTTTTTCCCTTTTGATGAAAACAAGCACGCCAAGGTGTTGGCCGGGCAGCCTCTTTCTGCCCGATGCAAATACTCAGAATACTTCTGAATCTAGCCGATCTTTGCTGTCCTGATCATGGCGCTCAAAAGTGACCGTTGGCAACCGCTGGATAAGTGCACCGCCATATCGCGCCGCTCGTCAGATTGCCGGCCGGGTGCGTGCCGCTCTGATTTACTGATACCAAGCGTGGCAATGTAATTTGGCGCTCAGAGCTGGTGCTACGTGATGGATTGAAGCGGACGGGCATGGAGGCGGGAGAGATGACCAGGGTGACTCTGGAGCTCGACAGGCAGTTGTACTTGATGCTGTTGGAATCGGCACAGGCCAATCGGGTGAGTCTTGAAGAGGAATGCTGTCGTCGACTGGAAGGGCGGGCATGGCGCTCGCGCTACCTGCAGGCGCTGGTAGCGGAATTGCGCGCCGACGATGAGCAGCGGCGCGCAAGCTCGGGTTGATTACTTCTTCGTCTTGGCGGGTTTCGGGCAATCCGATTCCTGGAAGCGCTCGGTCGCGACCGGGCGGTTGGTCTTAACCTCGGTGAATTCGTAGCGCATTGTCGCTCCCTTGGCCATCAACTTGCGAAAGCCCGGATTGGTGCACACCGTGGAGCCCAACTGGAAATACACGGCCTTCGGATCGGCGCGCATTTTCTGGGCATGGCTGCTTTGCACGCTGAGGTGGTTGATCAGCTCGGTGCCTTCGACGGTATACCCCTGGTCGAGAATGTCTTCGTTGATTGCCCGCGGCGTACCGACGCTACTTTCCTTGGCAACGTTCTGCAGCATCTTGTTCAGTTCGAGTTCTTTCAGCGAGGCAGCCTGAGCGCTGAAGGACGTCGCCAGCAGAACGGCAACGGTAGGGACGATAAGGCGCAGCATGAAACTCTCCTGGTTCAGTGACTGGTGGTTCGACCGATCACATGACTGTGCGTTCAGTGGTCGGGGATTATAGGGGAGCCCGGGTGGACGGTACAGGCTCGTGCGCTCTGGTAGACTGCCGGCCTTTATTGCCCTGCCGAGTGTTGTTCGTGTCGAGTTTTCCTGTCTGTCGGCGTCGCCCACGATGAATTACGCCCCTAACGCCGTAGCCCGCCTGCGCGACCAGCGCATCGATGAAGGGATCAAGCCGATCCAGGCCCGAGGCTGGCGCGCCCCCCGTTGCAGCGCCTGCCGGGTGATCGAGAGCCATTGCCTGTGCGCCTGGCGTCCGAGCGTCGAAACCCGTTCCGGGGTCTGCCTGATCATGACCAACAAGGAAGTGTTCAAGCCGAGCAACACCGGTTGGCTGATTGCCGATGTGGTGCGTGACAACCATGCGTTCATCTGGTCGCGCACCGAGGTCGATGAGCAACTGCTGGCGTTGCTGAACGATCCGCAATGGCAGCCGTACCTTGTGTTTCCGGGCGAATATGTCGAGCCATCGCGGGTCACCCACACGGTGGACCTCGATCAGTCCAAGCGCCCGTTGTTCATTCTGCTGGACGCGACCTGGACGGAGGCGCGGAAGATTTTCCGTAAGAGCCCGTATTTCGACCGGCTGCCGATCCTGAGCCTGCTGCCCGACAAACTGTCGCGCTACCGCTTGCGTCGTTCGACCCGCAGCGAGCACCTGTGCACTGCGGAAGTGGCAGCGTTGTGTCTGGAGTTGGCGGGGGATAGCGACGCCGCGTCGGCCCTGGATGCCTATTTCGATGTGTTCAGCCAGCATTACCTGGGCGCCAAGGGCCAGCAGGAGGTCAATGTGTCGACCCCGGCCCATGCCGAGTTGCAACCCTTCATTCGTACGCCGCACACAGTATTGGCCCAATAGTGGCCCATACTGGACTCAGGGGCGGTCGTGCTGCTTGACCACCCCGGCTTCGCTGGGCATGCTTGGCGCCGACCAGGGCGCCGCCCCGTGTTGAAACGTCATGTTTGGCGTTGCACGTGCCCCTGTGGATGCCGCCGCAGGGCGGTGTCTTGAGTTGCTTGGCGAGGTGCGAATGCTTCGGGCCTGCCATTAAAAACAGGATCATTTGAAAAATGACCACATACGAAATCCTGATTGCCGATGACCACCCGCTCTTTCGCAGCGCGTTGCATCAGGCAGTGACCCTGGGCCTTGGCCCGGATGTCCGATTGACGGAGGTGGCCAGTATCGCGGAACTGGAAGTCCAGTTGACGGCGAAGTCCGATTGGGACCTGGTGCTGCTGGATCTGAACATGCCCGGTGCCTACGGTTTTTCAGGACTGGTGCTGTTGCGCGGCCAATACCCGCAGATCCCCGTGGTCATGGTCTCGGCCCAGGAAGAAGCGTCAGTGATGGTCAAGGCCCGGGAGTTCGGTGCCAGTGGCTTCATCCCCAAGTCCAGCTCCCTTGAGATGATTCAAAAGGCCGTGAAGGCGGTCCTGGACGGCGATGTCAGCTGGCCGCCCCAGGCGTTTGAAGCCGTGAGCGTGTCCGAGGAAGCCAAGGCCGCCAGCGCGGGCCTGGCCAGCCTCACGCCACAGCAGTTTCGAGTGTTGACCATGGTCTGCGAAGGCCTGCTGAACAAACAGATTGCCTATGAACTGAACGTGTCGGAGGCCACTATCAAGGCCCACGTCACGGCAATCTTCCGTAAACTGAACGTACGCACCCGGACCCAGGCGGCCCTGCTGCTGCAACAACTTGAGTCAATTTCGCCGCCGGCTTAGTGTTCGGGTTCACGCTTTTTTGACCGGGTTTGAATTAGTTTCTCCACTCCTTTTCGATCAGTTGCTCACTCTATGTCACCTTTTAAAGGCCAGACCGGCCTGAAACGCATCCTCAACGCCTCCGGCTATTCCTTGGACGGGCTGCGCGCGGCTTTTGTCGGTGAAGCGGCTTTCCGTCAGTTGGTGTTGCTCAACGTCGTATTGATTCCGTTGTCGTTCTTCCTGAACGTCAGCCGTGTCGAACAGGCGCTGCTGATTGCCGTGTGCCTGCTGGCATTGATCGTGGAATTGCTCAACTCGGCGGTGGAGGCGGCCATCGACCGCATCTCCCTGGAGCTGCATCCGTTATCGAAAAACGCCAAGGACATGGGCAGCGCTGCCCAGTTCGTCGCCCTGACGATGATCGCGTTGGTGTGGGGCCTGATCCTGCTATAACTGCTCAGGCAATGACCGGCAGCACGATTTCGTCGCTGCGCTGGGCCCCGGCGGTGAACGCCCGGCACAATTCGAGAAATTCGCGCATGGCGGAGGTCTGGTACTTCTGTTTGTGCCAGATGAAATAGAACTGCCGCGCCAGGTCCATGTCCGGTGTTTCCACCGCGACGAGGCTGCCGCGGCGGAAGGCGTCGCGCAGGGCCAGGCGTGAGATGCAGCCAATACCTAGGCCGGATTCAACGGCGCGCTTGATCGCTTCGGTGTGTTCCAGCTCCAGGCGGATGTTCAACGCGCTGCGGTGGTGGCGCATGGCCTGGTCGAAAGTCAGTCGTGTGCCCGAACCCTGTTCCCGCAGAATCCAGGCTTCATGGGTCAATTCCTCCATGGTCGCCTGGCCGCGCTTGGCCAGTGGGTGTTGAGGAGCGCAGAACACCACCAGTTCGTCCTCGACCCAGCTTTGCACTTCGATGTCCGGATGGCTGCAGTCGCCTTCGATTAGACCCAGATCAATTTCATAGTGGGCAACCTGGTGCACGATATTGGCAGTGTTCTGCACGTGCAGCTTCACCTGGCTTTCCGGATGGCGCTGCATGAAGCCGCCGATCAACAAGGTCGCCAGGTAATTGCCGATGGTCAGCGTTGCGCCGACCGCCAGTGAGCCGAAACCGGACTTGCCATTGAGCAGGTCTTCGATCTCCTTGGCCTGGTCCAGCAGCGCCACTGCCTGGGGCAGCAGCTGTTTGCCCAGGGCATTGAGGCTCAGGCGTTTGCCGGCACGGTCGAACAACTGGCAGCTCGATTGCCGCTCCAGTTCGGTGATGGAGGTGCTGGCCGCCGACTGCGACAGGTTGAGCTGGCCCGCAGCGCGAGACACGCTTTCTTGCTGGGCGACGGCGACGAAGACTTGAAGTTGACGTAGAGTAAATCGCATATCGATATAACCGATAACCCTTATCTTAATAATCCATTTAACAGATATTGTCGCCGCCATTAGAATGCGATGCAATTGCGCAGATTATCGGCGCAGGCATCATTCCCAGGAGTCCCCGTACATGAGCAACATGAACCACGAGCGTGTCCTCAGTGTTCATCACTGGAACGACACTCTGTTCAGCTTCAAGTGCACCCGCGATCCGGGCCTGCGCTTCGAGAACGGTCAGTTCGTGATGATCGGCCTGCAACAGCCCAACGGCCGCCCGCTTATGCGCGCTTACTCGATTGCCAGCCCGAACTGGGAAGAGCATCTCGAATTCTTCAGCATCAAGGTGCCCGATGGTCCGCTGACCTCCCAGTTGCAGCACCTGAAGGAAGGCGACGAGATCATCATCAGCAAGAAACCCACCGGCACCCTGGTGCTGGACGATCTCAAGCCTGGCAAGCATTTGTACCTGCTCAGCACCGGTACCGGCCTGGCGCCGTTCATGAGCGTCATCCAGGATCCGGAAACCTACGAGCGTTTCGAAAAAGTGATCCTGTGCCACGGCGTGCGTTACGTCAATGAAGTCGCTTACCGCGAATTCATCACCGAGCACTTGCCGCAGAACGAGTTCTTTGGCGAAGCCCTGCGTGACAAGCTGATCTACTACCCGACCGTGACGCGCGAGCCGTTCGAGAACGAAGGCCGCCTGACCGACCTGATGCGCAGTGGCAAGCTGTTCCGCGACATCGGCCTGCCGCCGATCAACCCCCAGGACGACCGCGCCATGCTGTGCGGCAGCCCGAGCATGCTCGACGAGACCAGTGAAGTGCTCAACAGCTTCGGCCTGACCGTTTCGCCGCGTATGCGCGAGCCGGGTGACTACCTGATCGAGCGGGCGTTTGTAGAGAAGTAAGCTGTTGTGGTGACTGGTAGATCGCCATCGCGAGCAAGCTCGCTCCCACATGGGGATTTGGATTGAATCCAGCTCTGGGAGCGAGCTTGCTCGCGATGGCAGCGACTCGGTCCAACTGACTGAGCATAAAAAAAGCCCGCGCCGCCTGATAAAGGCCGCGCGGGCTTTTTCGTTCCCGGGTTTTATCTACCGGCAGGAACGACTTCCAATACCCGGATCAGCCCCGGTTGCGGGTAATGCCAGCGAACGTCCACATCCCAGAACTGCGCACCATATTCCCGTTCGGCTGTGGGAATCTGGTACGCCGGGCGTGGGTCCTGGGCCAGGCATTGTTCAATCAACTCCACCAACGGCTCTTCCAGGCGCGTGGCATGTTCGTGTGCTTGAACCAGGGCGGTGTCCGCCCATTGCACCGCGATCAACTCAGGCGCGGCGCTGGCGATGCTGTTGGAGGCCGAGCCGATGATGTCGGCGTAGGGCACGTAGGGCTTGATGTCGAGCACCGGCGTGCCGTCCAGCAAATCGATACCCGAGAGCCACAGGCGCCCGGCTTCGACCCGTTCCAGCTTCACGACCGACTGGCCAATGCCGTTGGGGCGATGGGTGGCGCGGGTGGCGAACACGCCCATGGACTTGTTGCCGCCCAGGCGTGGCGGTCGCACTTTCAAGCGTGGCTTGTCCTCCAGGGCCTGGTGGAACAGGAACAGCAGCCAGACATGGCTGACCTGCTCCAGGCCTTGCACTGCCTCGCCCTGGTCGAACGGCGCCACCAGCTCCAGCACACCGCGTGCGGCCGGCGCCAGTTGCGGTTGGCGGGGGATGGCGAACTTCTCCTTGAAGCAGGAGCGGACGAAGCCGATGGGAGAGACGTTGTAAGTCATGGGTTGAAATCGAGGCAGGGTAAAAAGGACATCATAGCCTGAGAGCGCTGGCTTGATCGTTCCCACGCTCCGCGTGGAAATGCCTCAACGGACGCTGCGCGTTCGGCCTTTGAGGGACGCGGAGCGTCCCAGGCTGCGTTCCCACGCAGAGCGTGGGAACGATCAACCTGGGAAGTCAGCCGCGAACGCGCAGCGTCAGGCCCTTGAGGAAGTTGCGCAGCAATTGGTCGCCACACGGGCGGTAGTTGGTGTGGCCGAACTTGCGGAACAGCGCGCTCAGTTCCGGCTTGGACACCGGGAACTCGGCGGCCTTGAGGATGGCGTGCATGTCGTCTTCCTTCAGCTCGAAGGCCACCCGCAGTTTCTTGAGGATGATGTTGTTGGTCACCGGCACTTCGATCGGCTGCGGCGGACGGCTTTCGTCCTTGCCACGCTTGAAGATCACCAGGCCATCGAGAAAATGCGCCATGACCTCGTCAGGGCAGAACACGAAGCCTTCTTCCTCGTCTTTCTTGAGGTAGCCCGCCAGGTCCGCCAGGGAGACGTCCAGGCCGCCGAGCTTGATGATCTCGATGACTTTCTTGTCGCTGATGTCGAGCATGTAGCGCACGCTGCGCAGTACGTCGTTGTGAATCATGTATGCAGTCCTGATCAATCGGCAGTGGGCGCCTGCGTTCGGTGCGGCGCCGGAAAAAATTAGAATTTCTCTTTGGCAGACAGGTAGCGCCACTGGCCCAGCGGCACCTTACCGATGGACACGCCGCCGATGCGGATGCGGCGAATGGCGACGACCTTGAGCCCGACCGCCTGGCAGAACAGAGCGATCACGCCGGGCTGCGGGTTTTTCATGGCAAAGCGCAGGCGGTTCTCGTTCTGCCAGCTGGCCTTGACCGCCGGCAGTTCCTTGCCCTTGTAGGTCAAGCCATGGTTCAGGCGATTGAGGCCATGGGCGACCATGTCGCCTTCGACTTCCACCACGTATTCCTGCTCGATCTTGGCGGCGTCGGCGGTGAGCTTGCGCAAGATCTTCCAATCCTGGGTGAACACCAGCAGCCCGCTGGCGTTGGCTTGCAGGTCGGCACTGGCGGTCAGGCGCAGGAAATGGCCCTTGAGCGGCCGCTTGCCGAAGCGATGTTCTTCGCTCAGGGTCTGTGGGCCAAGGGAGGCCATCGCGGTGTCTACGTCCATGCCCGCCGGGACGTTCAGCAGGAGTGTCACTGGCTCCGGCGCGGTGGCCTTGGCCTGGGCGTCGAGTTCGACCTTCTGGGTCGTTACCTTGAACTGCGGCTCGTCGATCACTTCGCCATCCACGGTGACCCAGCCGCCCTCGATGAACAGCTCAGCCTCGCGACGGGAACAGCCGGCGAGTTCGATGAGGCGTTTGGAGAGACGAATCGGGTCAGTCATGACGGGGGCCGTAACAAAAAGAGGGTGGGCATTGTACCTGCCTGGGGCCGGTTAATCGCGGGTCCATTTGCCTCATGCAACTTTTAGCCGCGTCCGGCCTTCAGGTCGGGCTGCCTGTAGCGCATGTGCAGCAGGGGATAGGGCTGGTTCATGCCATCTTTTGCCGAACGCCCGATCACTTCGAAACCTTGTTTGAGGTAAAAGCCCAAGGCTTGCGGATTCTGTTCGTTGACGTCCAGTTGGTCGGCATTCAGGTGTTCCATGGCGTAGCGCAGCAACAGCTTGCCCAGGCCCTGGCCACGGTGTTGCGGGGCTATGAAGAGCATCTCGACCTTGCCAGCCGCGACACCGGCGAAACCGGTGATCCGCTGGCGTGCGTCCCGGGTGCAAATGAGCATTACTGCATCCAGGTAACGGGTGAGCACCAGGTTTTTCAGCAGTTCGATGTAGCTGTCTGGCAGGAACTCATGGGTGGCCCGCACCGACGCCTCCCAAACCTGGGTCAGTTCCTGGTAATCGCTCGGTTTCGGTGTATGGATGACCGAATGCTGGCGCATGTCCGCCTGTTCCTTGTGCTGGATGTACTGGGTTTCTCCATACGATAGCCGTAAAAAAGCCCCGCATCTTGTCGCAAGGCAGGGCTTTTCAGTTTTTTCGGGATGGCCGAGTTAGTTGGTAGTTGTAAGCACAGAACCTGTGGCGAGGGGATTTATCCCCGCTGGGCTGCGAAGCAGCCCCAAAACCGCCGAGTGAATTGAGCTGGGGAGAAGTTTTCTTGCTTAGGGGCGCTTCGCGCCCCATCGGGGATAAATCCCCTCACCACAAAAAGCCAGTTCGGCTTGAGCCCAAGCCTGGATCAACCGATCTGTTCAGCCCACAAGTCATACTCGTCGGCATCAGTCACCTTGCACCAGACTTTGTCGCCCGGCTTGAGGTTGCTGCCATTGTCGATGAAGACGTTGCCGTCGATTTCCGGGGCGTCGAAGAAGCAGCGGCCCACGGCGCCTTGTTCGTCCACTTCATCTACCAGCACTTCGATTTCACGGCCGATGCGCATTTGCAGGCGCGCCGAACTGATGGCCTGCTGGTGCGCCATGAAGCGCTCCCAACGGTCCTGCTTGACGTCGTCCGGCACCACGTCCAGGTCCAGGTCGTTGGCCGGTGCGCCTTCCACCGGGGAATACTGGAAGCAGCCAACGCGGTCGAGCTGGGCTTCGGTCAGCCAGTCCAAGAGGTACTGGAAGTCTTCTTCGGTTTCGCCGGGGAAGCCGACGATGAAGGTCGAGCGGATGATCAGGTCCGGGCAGATTTCGCGCCAGTTCTTGATGCGGGCCAGGGTCTTGTCTTCGAAAGCCGGGCGCTTCATGGCCTTGAGGACTTTCGGGCTGGCGTGCTGGAACGGGATGTCCAGGTACGGCAGGATCTTGCCGGCCGCCATCAGCGGGATCAGTTCGTCGACGTGCGGATACGGGTAAACGTAATGCAGGCGGACCCAGACGCCCAGGGTGCTGAGGGCTTCGCACAGTTCGGTCATGCGGGTTTTCACCGGCGCGCCATTCCAGAAGCCGGTGCGGTATTTCACATCGACGCCATAGGCGCTGGTGTCCTGGGAGATCACCAGCAGTTCCTTGACGCCGGACTTGACCAGGCGCTGGGCCTCGTCGAGCACATCGCCCACCGGACGGCTCACCAGCTTGCCGCGCATCGACGGGATGATGCAGAAACTGCAGCTGTGGTTGCAGCCTTCGGAAATCTTCAGGTAGGCATAGTGGCGCGGGGTCAACTTGATGCCTTGGGGCGGCACCAGGTCGATCAGCGGGTTGTGGTCCTGGCGCGGTGGCACCACTTCATGCACGGCGTTGACCACCTGCTCGTACTGCTGCGGCCCGGTCACGGACAGCACGCTTGGGTGCACGTTGCGGATGTTGCCTTCTTCCACACCCATGCAGCCGGTGACGATGACCTTGCCGTTTTCCTTGATGGCTTCGCCGATCACTTCCAGGGACTCGGCCTTGGCCGAATCGATGAAGCCGCAGGTGTTGACCACGACCACGTCGGCGTCCTGGTACGTGGACACGACGTCATAGCCTTCCATGCGCAGCTGGGTCAGGATGCGCTCGGAGTCGACCAGAGCCTTCGGGCAACCCAGGGATACGAAGCCAACCTTCGGATTGGCGGGCGCGGTAGTGGTGGACATGTCTAACCTCGGTGTAGGGGGGATCGTCTCTTGCCGAGACAGGGCGCCTGGCGCGCCTCTGATCAAAAAGTGCGCAATTCTATCCAGGGTCGACGCACTTGACCAGCTTTAAACCGGGAAATGCGACGAGTGCTGCGCTATGCTTCGCGCCTTTGCGTTCTGGCGATTGCTACAGTCAACAAAACGTCTGTAACAATGCGTAAAACAGCGCATGCTGCCTCAACAAAGCATAGTGCTTCGTTCAAGAAGACAGGTCTGGGAAACGGGAGTGTTGGATGGGTCATGCAAGTAGTCAGGTGGCAGGTGCCGAGCATTCGGCAGCGAAGCCGCTGAGCATGCTGGTCGCGGCGGTCGGAGTGGTTTATGGCGACATCGGTACGAGCCCGTTGTACACCCTCAAGGAAGTGTTTTCCGGTGCCTATGGCGTGCCTGTCAATCACGATGGGGTGCTGGGGATCCTGTCGCTGATTTTCTGGTCGTTGATCTGGGTCGTGTCGATCAAGTACATGATGTTCGTGCTGCGCGCCGACAACCAGGGCGAGGGCGGGATCATGGCGCTCACCGCCCTGGCGCGGCGAGCCGCGGCGGGAAGGGCGCGACTGCGGACATTCCTGGTGATCTGCGGTTTGATCGGCGCGGCGCTGTTCTACGGCGACAGCATGATCACGCCAGCGATCTCCGTGCTCTCGGCCATTGAAGGTCTTGGCCTGGCGTTCGAAGGCATCGATCACTGGGTGGTGCCCTTGTCGCTGGTGGTGCTGGTGGGGCTGTTCCTGATCCAGCGCCACGGCACTGCACGGATCGGCACCCTGTTTGGCCCGATCATGGTCACCTGGTTCCTGGTGCTTGGCGCCCTGGGCGTGTATGGCATCGCTCAACATCCGGAGGTGTTGCAGGCGGTGAACCCGGCCTGGGCCGTGCGTTTTTTTGTTGTCCACCCGGGCATGGGCGTGGCGATCCTCGGTGCCGTGGTGTTGGCGCTGACCGGCGCCGAAGCGCTGTACGCCGACATGGGGCACTTCGGCCGCAAACCGATTGCCCGCGCCTGGTTCATCCTGGTGCTGCCAGGGCTGATGCTCAACTATTTCGGCCAGGGCGCGTTGTTGCTGGGCGACCCGGAAGCGGCGCGCAACCCGTTTTATCTGCTGGCGCCGAGCTGGGCGCTGCTCCCGCTGGTGGGCCTGTCGACCCTGGCCACGGTGATCGCCTCGCAAGCGGTTATTTCCGGCGCGTTCTCCCTGACGCGCCAGGCGATCCAGCTCGGTTACATCCCGCGGATGTATATCCAGCACACCTCCAGCGCCGAGCAGGGCCAGATCTACATCGGTGCGGTGAACTGGTCGTTGATGGTGGGTGTAGTGCTGCTGGTGCTGGGTTTCGAATCTTCCGGCGCGCTGGCTTCGGCCTACGGCGTGGCCGTGACCGGTACGATGCTGATGACCACGATCCTGGTGTCCGCCGTGATACTGCTGTTGTGGAAATGGCCGCCGCTGCTGGCTGTTCCGGTGCTACTCGGTTTCCTTTTGGTGGACGGCCTGTACTTCGCCGCCAACGTGCCGAAAATCATTCAGGGCGGTGCGTTCCCGGTCATTGCCGGTATTGCCCTGTTCGTGCTGATGACCACCTGGAAGCGCGGCAAGCAGTTGCTGGTGGAGCGCCTGGATGAAGGGGCGCTGCCGCTGCCGATCTTCATCAGCAGCATCCGCGTGCAGCCGCCGCACCGGGTCCAGGGCACCGCCGTGTTCCTGACTGCGCGTTCGGACGCTGTGCCTCACGCCCTGTTGCACAATTTATTGCACAACCAGGTGCTGCATGAGCAGGTGGTGCTGCTGACAGTGGTGTACGAAGACATTCCCCGGGTGCCGCTGCAGCGGCGCTTCGAAGTCGATGCCTATGGCGAAGGGTTCTTCCGGGTGATCCTGCACTTCGGTTTCACCGATGAGCCGGACGTTCCGCAGGCGCTCAAGCTCTGTCATCTCGATGACCTGGACTTCAGCCCGATGCGCACCACTTACTTCCTCAGTCGCGAGACCGTCATCGCCTCCAAGCTTGAGGGCATGGCCCGCTGGCGCGAGATACTGTTCGCCTTCATGCTGAAAAATGCCAACGGCAACCTTCGTTTCTTCAATCTGCCGTTGAACCGGGTGATTGAGCTGGGGACGCAGGTCGAGATGTAGCATCAGGAGAACAAAAGCCCTCGTTGCCTTGCGGCGGCGGGGGCTTTTTTGTGGGCGACACACAGGCTGATGCCAGGATGAAGCCCCTGTGGGAGCGAGCTTGCTCGCGATAGCGGAGTGTCGGTTGCATCGTTGTTGAACATGCCACCGCCATCGCGAGCGAGCTCGCTCCCACAAGAGGGGCCTGTGTAAACCCGGCAGCGACAAAAAAGCCCCGGCAACCGCAAGGCTGCCGGGGCTTTTCCTCAGGCTTGCCTCAGATCACTGTTCGGCAACCTTGTTCTGGCGTTTGTTGATCTCATCGATCAGGCGCTTGGCCAGGGCCGGGTAGTTTTCGTCGAAGTGATGGCCGCCAGGCAGCTTGATGGCTTCGCCAACGGCGGTCTTGTCGGTGCAGCCGCTTTCGTCGGCTTCTTCACCGCCGTAGATGCACACCACTTTCTCGGCTGGCAGCTTGGCCATTTCCGGGCCGGTGGCGGCTTCGGTGCCGGCGTTGCCGAGCCAGCCTTCGACTTCGATCTCGAAGCTGCCGGTGCGGGCGAAGGCCAGCAGGATGATCGCATCGACTCGCTGTTGTTCGGTGGCCGGCAGGCGATTGTAGATGGCCGGCAATACGTCGGCGCCGAAGGAGTAGCCGGTCAGGATGAAGCGCTTGGTACCCCAGATCTGTCGGTAGTGCTGCATCAGCTCGGTCAGGTCCGCCGCGCTCTGCTCCGGGCTTTTGTGCTGCCAGTAGTAGCGCAGGGTGTCGATACCGACCACCGGGTAGCCGATCTTGGCCATTTCATCGGCCACGTCGCGGTCCAGGTCGCGCCAGCCGCCATCTCCGGAGAGAAACAGGGTGACGGTGTCTCGTGTCTGGCTGGCCGGGACTTCCACGACCGGGATGCTCAGGCCGCCCTTGGCCTTGTCGGTGCCCACCAGGATCTTGCGCAGTTCGTTGTTCAGCACTTGCGGCAGGTTGATGTCGTAGTCGCTGATGCTGGTCTCGGCATTCGATTGGTCGCGTACGAAACCGGCACTGGTATCGTCAGGGTTATCGTTCCAGGCCACCAGCCAATGGCCGTGGGCTGCCTTTTTAGGTAGCAGATGGGTGCAGCCGGGTTTTTCCAGGGCCAGGTCCACTGAAATGGCCTTGGCCTTGTCGTCCTTCTGTTCAGCCAGCCAACGCCAGGCCAGCACGGCGCCAGGGCCGATGCCACTGACCAGCGTGGCCGGGCCCTGGAGCTCTCTCAGGCCGGCCTGCAGGGCACGGCCTTGCAACATGCAGTCCTTGGGCAGGATCACCTGGACGATCTGCGCCGAGCCGCTGCGGCTGAGGGTCGTCAATTGCGTGTCGTTGAGCTTCTGGTCTTCATTGACTGCCACCAGCACCCGGGCACGCGCCTTGGTACCGGGAGTGACCCGGGTCAGTGCTACGCCATCGGCGGGCGCGAGTTGTTCCAAGGTAGGTTGCGGGGCCGGGCGGTTCCAGTACCAGTAACCGCCACCGAGAATTACCGCCAGCACCAGCAGGGCGGCCACTACGTATCGCCAGGAGCGTTGCATCATCAGCGTTTCACCAGTCCAGTCAGGCCGCCCGCAATCAGGGCGGCAGTATCGGCCAGCGCCACCAGCGGATCGAGTCCGGCGGGCACGGCCATGTAACGAGGTTCCCAGTTTGGCTGGAATTTGTCTTTGAAGCGGCGCAGCCCCTGGAAGTTATAGAGCTGCTCGCCACGGCGGAACACCATCGAGCCCAGGCGCTGGGTCAGTGGTGCGCCGCGCCGCGGTTGCAGGCCCGACAGCGGGACCATGCCGAGGCTGAAGCGGGCGTAATCATGGTTTTTATAATGCTGGATGAGGCCGACCATCATGAACTCCATGGTCAGTTTCGGCGCCTCGGGGTGGGCGCGCATCAGGTCGAGGCTGGCCAATTCGTGGCTGTGGGTTTCCAGCAGGTTGGCGAACGCCACCGGCCGGCCCTCGAAACGAATCACCGCGATGCGGAAATGCTTGAGGTAGTCATCGCTGAAACGCCCCAGGGAGAAACCTTTTTCCCGCACGTTCTTGCCAGTCAGCCAGGCATCGGAAATGACCTTGAGCTCATCCATCGGCGCCTGGCCCGGTTCGTGGATCTCCAGCGACAGGCCGTCACGGGTGCCGCGGTTCCAGGTGTAGCGCAAGTCTTTCATCTCTTTGCCCTTGGCTTCGAGATCGAAACGCTTGAGGTCGACCCGTGCTTCCTCGCCCAGCTTGATGGCCGTCAGGCCGATGTCCATGTAGTACGGCAGGTTTTCGGCGCGCACCTGATAGAACACGGGGCGGGCATGGTAGATGTCACACAGGTCGCGGAACTGCCAGATCATTTCGGCCCGTTGCTGGGTCGGCCCGATCGGGTCATACAGCGCCACCAGGCTGCGACCACGGCGGGCATACATCAGGAACGCCTCGTCGTTGGGGTGGAACAGCAGCGCCTTGTCACCGGTCAGGGCCAGGCCGCCGTCGGGTTGCGAGGAGGTCATGAGAATCGTCTTGGCCCGCTCCAGCTCTTCAGCCGTCGGCAGGTGGATCACCGGACGCGCGGTTCGCAGCAGCCAGGTCAGGGATACCACCACCAGCAGCACCGCAGCACCCAGTAGCGAGCGCAGGCCGCGAGGGGCGTCGGCATCGAGGGTGAACTGCCACCACAGTTGATGGCTGTAGGGCACGTCCTGATAGGCAAACAGCAGCAGCCAGATCGAGGCGCCGAGCACGCAGAGGCTGGCGATCAGGAACAGCGGGGAAAACGGCAGTTCAGTCAGGCGGCTCGGACGATAAAAGGAGCGCCGGAATATCGCCAGCAGGGCGGCCGTCAGGGTCAGCAGCGTGGCTTCTTCCCAGTCGAAGCCCTTGAGCAGCGAGAGCAGGGCGCCCACCAGGAGCAGAACCGTGGTCAGCATCCAGGCGGCCGACAGGCGACGGCGCAGGCCCTGGGCGAGCAACAGGCACAACACGCCCACCAGGCTGGCGCCGAAGTGCGAAGCGTCCACCAGCCGATGGGGGATCAGGAAACCGATGTGCTCCAGGCGGGTGTCGATTTCCGGTGTCACGCCGGAAAACAGCAGCACCACGCCGGAGAGGAACACCAGAACCGCCAGGATCGGCGCGGCGAAACCCGATGCCGCCCGCAGGCTCTGGCGCGTCTGGAACAGCCGTTGCGCCTCGTTGATCAGCAGCAACACGCAGGCCACCAGCATCGGCAGCAGCACGTAGATCAAGCGATACAGCAACAGCGCGGCGGCCAGCGGTGCGGCGCCGAGTTTGTCGGCAAACGCGGCCAGCAGGATCGCCTCGAATACCCCGACCCCGCCCGGTACATGGCTGAGTACGCCGGCAGCCAGGGCCAGCAAGTACACCAGCAGGAAAGCGCCGAACGGCGGCGCCTCGGGCAGCAACAGATACAACACGGTGGCGGCCGCGGCGACATCCAGCGCGGTGATCACCAGTTGCAGGAAGGTCAGGCGACGGCCCGGCAGGCGCAGCGTGCGACGGCCGGCCTTTACCAGAAGGCTGTCCCGATGCG
This sequence comes from Pseudomonas sp. NFACC37-1, assembly GCF_900101575.1. Classification (NCBI taxonomy): domain Bacteria; kingdom Pseudomonadati; phylum Pseudomonadota; class Gammaproteobacteria; order Pseudomonadales; family Pseudomonadaceae; genus Pseudomonas; species Pseudomonas sp. NFACC37-1. Next base: position 241,074 of record NZ_FMUZ01000003.1, read on the forward strand.
GCTGTTCCGGCAGGCGCCGGCGGTAGATGCCGATGGCCAGCACGCTGGTGAGCAGCAGCACCGCCACGGAAATGGCCCCCAGCAAGGCGGCAGGCAAGTGCAGCGCGGCAGACGCGGCGGGCAGATTGCTGAGTGTCGCCAGGGCCGCCAACGGCGGCAACGCGCAGCCCAGGGACAGGCTGGCGAACAGCGTCATATGGGCGACATCCGATGCCCCCAGGCCATGGCGCGCATACAGACGGTAGCGAACCGAGCCGCCCGACAGCAGCGACAGACCAATGGCGTTACCGATGGCGAATGCGGTGAACCCGCCCAGGACCATGGTTTGTGGCGGCAGCGTCACACCGGCGTAACGGCTGGCGGACCATTCATAGCCCAAAAGAATGATGAAGCCGGCGACCGTCGCGGCGATCGCACCAAGCAGGGCGGGCCGGGGCACTTCAAGAATCGAGTCGTGCAGAGCGTATAGATCGAGTTCGCTCAGCAGATGGCGGCAAGCAATCAATGCAATCGCAAACAGCAGCAGCGTGACCGCGAGGCCAATGGGCTGGCGGTACTGGCTGATCCGATCCAGCCAGCGCAGTCGCTCGGCTTTGATCGGTTGTGTCGCGGTAACGGAGTCTTGCGGGTCAGACGAGTGGGCGCGCATCAATCACCTCTTGAGCTATGCGCGACAGGATGGAGGTATCCAGCCAAGTTACCAATCCCCGCGAAGGAAAATAATTACAAAATCTTTGTAATGTAGAGCTTTTTTCGCCAGACACAAAAAAGGCCACTCTTTCGAGTAGCCTTTCTTGGTATTTGGTTGCGGGAGCCGGATTTGAACCGACGACCTTCGGGTTATGAGCCCGACGAGCTACCAGACTGCTCCATCCCGCGTCTGTGTGGCGGCATTCTACAGGCGAACGCCCGAGTGTCAACCGTTAAAAGACGCCGGGGTCAAATAAACGACCGATCCGTCCCTTGCTTTCCTAAATGCGCGGAATTAAAGGGGAATTGTCCTACAACTTGCAGTGCGTAGAGTGTCGCAGGCAGCGTGTCTCTGATCGTATGGTCAAAAAAACGAGCACGCACAAAAAAGGCCACTCTTTCGAGTAGCCTTTTTTGATGTTTGGTTGCGGGAGCCGGATTTGAACCGACGACCTTCGGGTTATGAGCCCGACGAGCTACCAGACTGCTCCATCCCGCGTCTGTGTGGCGGCATTCTACAGAGGATCGAGCCGCTGTCAACCCCCGCGTCACAAAAACCTGTTCCGCTTCAAGCGCTTAGCCTTGCGTGTGGGCATTGTGACAGCGCTGTGACGCAGGCCTGGCAAGGGCTGAGGCTCTATTGGAGGGAGCGTTGCGATTGAAGAAGTAAATTTGTGTAGGCGTTTTCGAAGTCCCACGAAGGATCTTTCAAACTACTGGTGCTATATACAGGTACCGATGCGATACTGGTGGCCCGATTCGTCCCAAACCCTGTTCTTCTATGACGCAACGTAAAATCATCCATGTCGACTGTGACTGTTTCTATGCCGCTATCGAGATGCGCGATGATCCGCGGCTGGCCGGCAAGCCCATGGCGGTGGGGGGCTCGGCGGATCGGCGGGGGGTGATTGCCACTTGCAACTACGAAGCGCGGGCCTACGGCGTGCGCTCGGCCATGTCTTCCGGCCACGCCTTGAAGCTCTGTCCGGACCTCACCATCGTCAAGCCACGGATGGAGGCCTATCGGGAAGCGTCGAAGGAAATTCATACGATTTTCAGCGATTACACCGACCTGATCGAGCCGCTGTCCCTGGACGAGGCCTACCTCGACGTCTCTGCCAGTGCCCATTTCGGCGGCAGCGCCACCCGCATTGCCCAGGACATTCGCCGACGTGTTTCCAACCAGTTGCACATCACCGTGTCCGCCGGCGTCGCGCCGAACAAGTTCCTGGCCAAGATCGCCAGTGACTGGAAAAAGCCCAACGGATTGTTCGTCATCACCCCGGACCAGGTCGAGGACTTTGTCTCGGCCCTGCCGGTCAGCAAGCTCCACGGTGTAGGCAAGGTCACCGCCGAGAAGCTGAACCGGCTTGGTATCGTCGATTGCCTGCAATTGCGTCAATGGGACAAGCTGGCGCTGGTGCGCGAATTCGGCAGTTTCGGTGAGCGGCTCTGGAGCCTGGCCCGTGGGATCGATGAGCGTCTGGTGCACAACGACAGCCGACGGCAGTCCATCAGTGTGGAAAACACCTACGACGTCGACTTGCCCGACCTGGTGAGTTGTCTCGACAAACTGCCGGAACTGATGGAAACCCTCAAAGGGCGCATGGCGCGGATCGACAGCAGTTATCGACCGGGCAAGCCGTTCGTCAAAGTGAAGTTCCACGACTTCACCCAGACCACGCTGGAACAGGCTGGGGCAGGGCGGGACCTGGGCAGTTATCAGTTGCTGCTGACCCAGGCGTTCAACCGGGGCGGCAAGCCGGTGCGGTTATTGGGAATCGGGGTGCGGCTGGAGGATTTGCGGGGAGGGTTCGAGCAGTTGGAGTTGTTCGAGCGGTGAGACTGCTTGGCTGAATGCCTTGTCTTGCTCTTGTGGCGAGGGAGCTTGCTCCCGCTGGGGCTGTAGGAGCTGCCGAAGGCTGCGATCTTTTGATCTTTCGCTTGAGGCTCAAGTGTCTGGGGAAAGATCGCAGCCTCGCTTCGCTCGACAGCTCCTACAGGTCCAGTGGGAGCAAAGGGGATTTCAGTGAGCCCCCGGATCCGCCACCAACCGCCCGCCATCCTTGGTCAGGGCTTTCATGAACTCGGTCTGCAACTCCGGATCGTTGCGCGTCAGTTCGATCAGGCTCTGTTCCAGTTCGCTGGCCTCTTCTTCAAGTCCCAGCTCCGACAGGCGCTTGACCCGATGAACCCACTGGCTCACCTCGTCGTCTTCCAGGTCGTCGTAGATCAGCGCATGAGCTTCCACCAGTTTGCTGCGCAAGGTACTGCTGATGCTCAGGGATGAGTCGGTGTGCACTTCGTCCTGGGCATCCGTCACGCTGATATGCAATTTGCCGAACTGGCTCAGGTCCTGCTCGGCGAACGGGCTTTCCAGCAGGTTCAAGCGCAGCACGCCATTACGGTCAGTGCTCAGCTCGAAAGTCTGCCGGGCGGCCTTGACCTCCACCGGGCGTTCGCTCCAGGGCAGGCTCGAGTGTTCCGTGCGCTTGTCGCGCTGGACTTCGTCGATGCCTGCCAGGTTCTGCTGGGCACGGCCGTGGGAGGGGACGTTCATGAACGGGTTGAGCCCGGCGAAACCGTAGCTGATCCAGTCACGGGTCGCCGTGTCCGGCAGGTTGCCGAGGGCGAACACATTGACCACGTTCGCACCGACACCGGCCACCACGGCCACCGCGCCCAGGGGGATCTCGTAGATCTCCCGCCAGGGTTGGTACGGTGTGTAGCGGTCGTAATGGCGGGTAACCTCGAACTCGGTGACTTCGAAGGTTTTCTGCTCATTGATGCGCACCCGACGCTGCGGCAGGTCGAGCACCTTGGGTTCGCCCACGTCGATTTGCAGGCTGTGGTCGAGCAATTTGCGCTCGACCCGCTCTTCGTGCTCGCTGCGTTGTGACATTTGGTTGGCACAGCCGCTGACCAGCAGGGCGCCGCACAGGGCGGCGCCACCGAGGCCTAAGGTGTTTCGCTTGAACATGACGTCTCTATCTGGTGTCAGCGGCGGATACGGGCCTGGAGGAACGACAGCACGTCGGCGACCGGCAGCGCTTGCGGCTCGGCCTCGGTGCGGCTCTTGTATTCCAGGTTGCCTTCGGCCAGGCCACGGTCACTGACGACGATCCGGTGAGGGATGCCGATCAGTTCCATGTCCGCGAACTTGATGCCGGGGCTGGTTTTCTTGTCACGGTCGTCCAGCAGCACTTCGAAGCCGGCGGCCGTCAGTTCGGCGTAGAGCTTGTCGGTGGCTTCACGCACCAGGTCGGTTTCATAGCGCAGCGGCACCAGGGCCACCTGGAACGGCGCCAGCGTGTCGCTCCAGATGATGCCTTTGTCGTCGTTGTTCTGCTCGATGGCGGCGGCCACCACGCGGGAAACACCGATGCCGTAGCAACCCATTTCCAGGGTGACCGGCTTGCCGTTCTCGCCCAGCACTTCGCACTTCATCGCCTTGCTGTACTTGTTGCCCAGCTGGAAGATGTGCCCGACTTCGATGCCCCGCTTGATTTCCAGGGTGCCCTTGCCATCGGGGCTCGGGTCGCCGGTCACGACGTTGCGCAGGTCCGCGACGGTCGGAACCGGCAGGTCGCGTTCCCAGTTCACGCCGAAGTAGTGCTTGTCGTCGATGTTGGCGCCGATGGCGAAGTCGCTCATCAATGCTACCGAACGGTCGATGATGATCGGCAGTGGCAGGTTCAATGGGCCGAGGGAGCCGGCACCGGCGCCAATGGCGTCGCGCAGGTCGGCTTCGGTGGCCATGACCAGCGGGCTGGCGACGCCTGGTTGGTTGGCGGCCTTGATTTCATTCAGTTCGTGGTCGCCACGGACGATCAGGGCAATCAGCTTGCCGGCTTCTTCCGCCCGCACGATCAGGGTCTTGATGGTGCGCTCGATCGGCAGGTTGTAGCCTTCCACCAACTGGGCAATGGTCTTGGCGTTCGGCGTGTCCACCAGGCGCAGCTCTTCGGTCGGTGCGGCGCGGGTAGTTTCCCGAGGCACGGCTTCGGCCTTCTCGATGTTCGCGGCGTAGTCGGAGCCGTTGCTGAAGACGATGTCGTCTTCGCCGGACTCGGCCAGTACGTGGAACTCGTGGGAACCTGCACCACCGATGGAACCGTTGTCGGCTTCAACCGGACGGAATTTCAGGCCCAGTCGGGTGAACACGTTGCAATACGCCTGGTGCATGCGGTCGTAGGTGACCTGCAGTGAAGCCAGGTCGGCATGGAACGAGTAGGCGTCCTTCATGATGAATTCGCGACCGCGCATCAGGCCGAAGCGTGGACGGATCTCGTCACGGAACTTGGTCTGGATCTGGTACAGGTTGATCGGCAGCTGCTTGTAGCTGCTCAACTCGTTGCGCATCAGGTCGGTGATCACTTCTTCGTGGGTCGGGCCTGCACAGAAGTCGCGACCGTGACGGTCTTTGATGCGCAGCAGCTCAGGGCCGTATTCTTCCCAGCGCCCCGATTCCTGCCACAGCTCGGCCGGTTGGGTGCCCGGCATCAATACTTCCAGGGCGCCAGCGGCGTCCATCTCTTCACGAACGATGGCTTCCACCTTGCGCATGACTCGCAGGCCCATCGGCAGCCAGGTGTACAGACCCGAGGCGAGTTTGCGGATCATGCCGGCACGCAGCATCAACTGATGGCTGATCACGACGGCGTCGGAAGGCGTTTCTTTCTGTGTGGCGAGCAAATATTGACTGGTGCGCATGGTTGGCCGTTGTCGGTTGCTGATGACGAGAAGTGACGGAGCATTGTACGGGCGAGATGCCCTGGCGTACAGGCGCGTGGCCGGTCGCCAGGTGCGTACGCCGGTTTCCCCGGCGTTTGCTGAAGTTTCCTACGACTCTTCCGCGGGCCGGGTGGGCGCCGGTTCCTCGGTGGGTGTCGAATCCTGGCGACGGTTCTCCTGGAACCAGTGCAAGGCGATCAGCAGCAGGGTGGGCACGCCTAGCAGGGCGGTGATCAGGAAGAAATTGTGGTAGCCGAACTTTTCCACCATCACCCCTGAATAACCACCGATCAAGCGCGGCAGCAACAGCATGATCGAGCTGAGCAGGGCGTATTGGGTGGCGGAGAATTTCAGGTTGGTGAGGCTCGACAGGTAGGCGACGAACGCCGAAGTGGCCAGGCCGGAGCTGAAGTTGTCCAGGGAGATGGTGACAATCAACATCTTCAGGTTGGCGCCCATGTCGGTCAGCATCAGGAAGAGGATGTTGGTGGCGGCCGAGGCGACCCCGCCGATGAACAGGATGGGCAGGATGCCGAAACGTACGATCAGCAGGCCGCCCATGCCGGCGCCGACGAGGGTCATGATCAGCCCGAAAATCTTGCTGACGCTGGCGATCTGGTCCTTGGTGAACCCTTGGTCGATGTAGAACACGTTGGCCATGACGCCCATGACCGTGTCGGACATCCGATAGGTTGCGATCAGTCCGAGCAGCAGTAGGGCCTGCCAGCGATAACGCAGGATGAAATCGTTGATCGGCGTCAGAACCGGCGCCAGTCCGCGCCGACCCATGGCCGACAGGCACAGGGCGGTCAGGATGGTATAGAGGATGGCTCGCAGGAAGGCGCGGTCTTCGAGCAGCAGGTCGAGCAGGCTGACGCCCTCGAACAGCACGCTGGCGAAGTCGGTGTTGAACAGCTGGGTGAACATCGCCGGGACGGAGACCAGCAGCACGATCAGCACGAATACCGACGCCAACTGATGAACGAACGTGTAGCGTCCGGCCTGCAATTGGGTACGCAGCGGCACCGGCGGCTCGCGCATGAACAGCGAGGTGAGGAGCGCCGGGACCATCAGCACGCCGAACAACAGGTAAGTACCGGCCCATGCCGAATGTTTGTAGTTGAAACCGGTGGAGCCAAAGCCTTCGGCGAAGAACAGGGCTCCGGCGGTGGCCAGTAGCGCGGCGATGCGGTAACCGGACATGTAGCTGGCGGCGAGGGCGGCCTGGCGGGTGTCGTCGGCGATCTCCAGGCGATAGGCGTCGACGGCGATGTCCTGCGTCGCGGAGGCGAAGGCCACGATCACGGCGATGGCGATCAACCATGACAGGTGTTTTTGTGGATCACAGAAACCCATGCCGATCAGGCCGAGGATCACCAAAGCCTGGGAGAGCACCAGCCATGAGCGACGGCGCCCCAGTTTGCCCAGCAGTGGCAGGCGCCATTGGTCGAGCAGTGGCGACCAGACCCATTTAAAAGCGTATGCCAGGCCGATCAGGCTCGCGTAGCCGATGGTTTCGCGGGCCACGCCGGCTTCGCGCAACCAGACTGAAAGCGTGGAAAACACCAGCATGTATGGCAAGCCGGCGGCGAAGCCAAGCAGCAACAGCACGAGCGTTGAGGGACTGGCATAGGCGGCGAGGGCGGCGCGCCAGGTTTTACGGGGCATGGGCTGGAGTCTGCCTCAAAAATTGCGAAAACAAAGCGCGCACTCTAACCGCTGTGCTCTACCGGGCGCCAGCCATGGCGCTGAATATCAACACGATTGTTCAGGACACTGATGCCTTCCAGGCGCAGGCGTGCGCGCTGTTCATCCCCTGAGGCGCTGCCCGCCGGCAGGCTGATCCGACCACCGGCACCCAATACCCGGTGCCAGGGCAGCTTGGTGTCGTTTGGCAACTGGCTGAGAGTTCGCCCGACCCAGCGTGCCGCACGTCCCAGGCCGGCCATTTCGGCGAGTTGGCCATAGGTGACGACTTTGCCCGCCGGCACTTGGGCCAGGGTCAGGTAAAGGGTCGTGCGGCGGATTTGGGCGGCGTTCTCGGTATCCGCGGGTGTGTCAGTCACGTAAAGGGTTCCTGGATGGGATGGCCGTCCGTAGATTAATTCCTACAAGGCTGGTTGAGAAATGAACTCATCATCTATATGCAGGTCAGTCGTTGCTGAGGTGTCATCCTGGGGGATAATGCCGCCTTTTCACTGAAAACTTGAGCCCATTATCGCTTATGTTGTCTAGAACCCTGTTGTGCCTAGCTGTTACCAGCGCCTCCATGCCCTTGCTTGCCGATACCGTCTGGTTGAAGAACGGTGACAAGCTGACCGGTAAAATCACCGTTTTCGATGGCGGCAAGTTGCTGATCCAGACTGATTACGCCGGTGCGATCCCCATTGACTGGAAGCAGGTCAAGACCCTCGAAAGCGACCAGCAATTGCTGGTCAAGCAAGATGCCTACACCGGCGAGAAGGCCAAGGCGCTGCAGGCGGCCGAGGACGGCAAGGTCACCCTGGCCAACGGTGATGCGCCCAAGACCGTCGAACTGGCCAGTATCCAGCAGATCCTCAAGCCCAAGCCGGTGGTCGAGGACCTGGTGTGGAAAGGCAATATCGATGCCGCGCTGGATTATCAGCGGGCGGAAAACGATACCGATGATTACGACATCGACTTCAAGACTTCGGCGCGCCATGGCAGATGGCGACACACCGCCGAAGGCGAATACAACCGTGAATTCCAGGATGACGTGGTTTCCGCTGACAACTGGCGCCTGGAGTATTCCCTCGACCGGTTCCTGACGGATAAATGGTTCTGGCAAGGTCGCCTGAACTACAAGCGTGACAAAGTCGAAGACCTGGCCCGCCAGCGCGTCGTGGGTACCGGTCCGGGCTACCAGTTCTGGGATGACGAGCTGGGAGCCTTCTCCCTGGGCTCGCTGCTCAACCGCACCGATTATGAGTACCGCGACGGCGGCAAGGACAACTTCTATTCCGTGGCCATGAAGTGGGACTACAACCGCTACCTGATCGGCAAGCGCGTCGAGTTCTTCACCAACGGCGAAGTGGGCAAACCCCTGTCCGACGTGGCGGATTACGCCTACGACGCTGAAGTGGGGCTGCGCTACAAGGTCACTGACTGGGCTTCGCTCAATCTCAAGGCTGAGAAAGATGTCATCGAGGGCACTGAAGACAGTGACTTGAGCAAGACGCGGTACACGGCTGGCTTCGGCGTGACCTGGTAATTCGGGCTCACCACTCACACACACACCTGTGGGAGCGAGCTTGCTCGCGATAGCGGTCTGTCAGCCAACGTTGATGTTGCTGATCCACCGTTATCGCGAGCAAGCTCGCTCCCACAGTTTTTTGTGCGCTGGCAAAAACTGACGGGCACAAAAAAGCCCCGCTTTTGAGGGCGGGGCCTTTTACTAAAGCAAGTGCAAGTTAGATAACTTGAACTTCTTCAGCTTGCATGCCTTTCTGACCGCGGGTAGCGATGAAAGAAACCTGTTGGCCTTCTTTCAGGCTTTTGAAGCCGTCGGATTGGATAGCTTTGAAGTGAACGAACAGGTCGTCACCGGATTGTGGGGTGATGAAGCCGAAGCCTTTTTCATCGTTGAACCACTTAACGGTACCGGTTTGGCGATTAGACATGGTGTAACTCCTTGAACAAAGATAACTGCGACTCAGGAAGAACCCTGGCCGAGACTGAGTGCAAAGAGCAGGAAAAATTCTTGTAGATGGTTGGATCGAAATTCAACATATCGTGTAGAGATTCTCAGTGACACAAGCAACACAGTGGCGCCACCTTAACCCTTTTTCCAGAATGTGCCAATGGTCTTTGCGAAGGTTTCTCTTAATTGGTGACTGACGGCGCGGGCGATGGCCGGCAGGACCCGGAAATCAAGGTGGATCGGCGAGATTTGCGTGCCGCGCTTTGAACCCGGCCCCGTGCCCCGGTAAGATGCCGGACGTATTTTTTCCACCTCGCTATTTCAGGAAACCGCCATGAGCATCAAATCGGACAAGTGGATTCGCCGCATGGCGCAAGAGCACGGCATGATCGAGCCCTTCGTCGAGCGCCAGATGCGTGGCGAAGGCGCCGACCGGCTGATCTCCTTCGGTGTCTCCAGCTACGGCTACGACGTGCGCTGCGCCGACGAATTCAAGGTGTTCACCAACATCAATTCGGCCACCGTCGACCCGAAGAACTTCGACGAGAAGAGCTTCGTCGACGTCAAGAGCGACGTTTGCATCATCCCGCCGAACTCCTTCGCCCTGGCCCGCACCGTCGAATACTTCCGCATTCCGCGCAACGTGCTGACCATCTGCCTGGGCAAGAGCACCTACGCCCGTTGCGGCATCATCGTCAACGTCACACCGCTGGAACCCGAGTGGGAAGGCCACGTGACCCTGGAATTCTCCAATACCACGACCCTGCCGGCGAAAATCTACGCCAACGAGGGTGTGGCGCAGATGCTGTTCCTTGAATCTGATGAAGAATGCGAAGTCTCCTACAAGGATCGTGGCGGCAAATACCAGGGCCAGCGTGGCGTGACGCTGCCGCGGACCTGAATCTGACGAGCTGTTTGGAATTCCTGAGCGGGCAGACACTCTATTGCGTGTACTGCCCGTTTTTTTGCGTCAGCGCAGCGGGCCTTCGCTCAGGAGTTGCTCTATGAAGATCGATCCGCGAATCAGTGCCGAACTGGCAAGGCTTGAGCCCAATCAGATCGGCGTCATGGCCTGGTCATTGCTGGCCCATCCTGCCGAAGCGGCAGGCGGCATCCCCGGCCAGCCCGATCCCGATACGCCCAACGAACAGCCTACCGAACCCGGCGAACCCACCCTGCCGGACGAGCCGCCTCCTGCGCCTGTGGCATGACATCAGCTGCAAGCTGCAAGCTGCAAGTTGAGACACCTAGCCTTGGCTTGAAGCTTGAAGCTTTCAACTGACAGGCCATATTTCGTTATCGCCGATGACAAAAATCCTGCAGTCGCTGTCTTGCTCGACTCGATAACCCCCCGTGAACGCGCCAAAGGCCGGCAGCAGGCTGATCTCGCTGCCCAGCCGAAAGCAAGCCAGGCGCAGGCGTTGCCGGCCTTTGCCGCTCAGGTGGTAGACCGGGTGCACGTGGCCGGCCAACACGTGGCGGCTGGGGTGGGGAGTTGGCTCGTGTTGCACGGCGAAAGGGCCCAGTAGCAACGGCTCCGGTACGACGCGAATGTTCAGCGCTGGAGGTGGGTCGCCGGCGCGTTTGTCGTGGTTGCCACGAATCAGCGTCATGGCCAGGTGCGGATGTCGCTCACGCCAATCGGAAAGTGCCTTCAAGGTGCCGGGCGCATGGGAGCCTGGACCGTGGAGAAAATCTCCGAGAAAGATCAACTGTCGACACGCCAGGTTGGCCAGTAATGCATCCAGCGCCGCGATGTTGCTGGCGGTGGTGCCGTGGGGCACCGGTTGCCCGAGGCGGCGATAAGCGGCGGCTTTGCCGAAATGAACGTCGGCCACCATCAAGGTTTCCTGGGCGGGCCAATACAAGGCTTTTTCCGGGAGCAACCAGAGCGCTTCGCCGGCCAGGCTGACAGGATACGGCGCTGGCATCAGGCGTCACCGCGATCGGCAGTCTTTTCCAGTTCACTGACCATCCGCCGGATGCGGTCGGCGAGTTTTTCCGAACTCATGCTTTCCCGGAACCGCTCCACCAGCAGCGGGAACCCCAGTGGGGTGGGGCGTTTGATCATGTGCAGGTCCAGCTTCAGGGTATTGAGGCGCTGCAAGGTCTGCTCCAGTCGACGGATATCCAATTCTTCACGCAAGACTTCGTCGCCGGCCTGGGCCAGCAACAGATTGTCGGCGTCGTATTGTTTGAACACTTGGAAGAACAACCCGCTGGAGGCCTGGACTTGCCGGGTGCTTTTCGGCGCACCGGGGTAGCCGGCGAAGACCAGTCCGGCGATCCGGGCGATTTCGCGGAAGCGCCGCAGGGCCAGTTCCCCGGCATTCAGGCTCGCGAGCACGTCGGCCAGCAGGTGATCGACGCTCAGCAGGCTCGGGGTCAGGTAGTGCGACCAATCCACTGCCGTGGCGCTGAGCAGTTCCAGGCCGTAGTCATTGACCGCGATGGAAAACGTCAGCGGCTGTTGCCGACTGACGCGCCAGGCCAGCAGGCTGGCCAGGCCCAGATGCACCTGGCGTCCGGAAAACGGGTACAGAAACAGATGCCAGCCTTCCCGGGACTTGAGGGCTTCGGCCAGCAAGGTATGCTGCGTGGGCAAACCGGACCAACGTTGCTGGGTCAACAGCAGGGGCTGCACGGCTTGCATCTCCGGGCCCTCGAAGCGGCCCGCGGCGGCTTCGCTCAAACGGGCCACGACGGCGGCGGCCAGTTCGCTGGAAAGTGGCATGCGCCCGCCGTTCCAGCGTGGCACAGCGGCCTTCTTGGCCTGGCTGCGTCGCACATAGGCGGTCATGTCTTCGACCCGGACCAATTCCAGCAGTCGCCCGGCGAACAGGAAACCGTCGCCGGGTCGCAGGCGAGCGATGAAGCCTTCCTCGACGCTGCCCAGGGTCTTGCCGCCGCCGCCCTTGCTCCAGAACTTCAATTGCAGGCTGGCATCGCTGACGATGGTACCGATGCTCATGCGGTGACGCCGGGCCAGGCGGGCATCGGGCACGCGCCAGACCCCGTGTTCGTCCGGTTCGACCCGTCGGTAATCGGGGTAGGCGGTCAATGACAGGCCGCCGTGGCGCACAAAGGCCAGGGCCCAGGCCCATTCGGCCGGGTTGAGGTCGCGGTAGGCCCAGGCTCCCCGCACCTCCTTGAACAATGCGTCGGGCGCAAAGCCGCCGCCCAGGGCGATGCTCACCAGGTGCTGCACCAGGACATCCAGCGGCTTGTGCGGCGATTCGCGAGGTTCGATGCGCCGCTGGGCCACGGCGTCCTGCGCGGCGGCGGCCTCGATCAACTCCAGGCTATGGGTCGGCACCAGCGTCACCCGTGAGGTCCGCCCGGGTGCGTGGCCAGAGCGCCCGGCCCGTTGCATCAGCCGCGCCACCCCCTTGGCCGAGCCGATCTGCAGCACCCGTTCCACCGGCAGGAAGTCCACCCCCAGGTCCAGGCTGGAGGTGCAGACCACCGCTTTGAGCTGGCCATCCTTCAAGGCCTGTTCCACCCAATCCCGGGTGTCACGCGACAGCGAGCTATGGTGCAGGGCGATCAGCCCGGCCCAGTCGGGTCTCGCCTCAAGAAGCGCCTGATACCAGATTTCCGACTGTGCCCGGGTGTTGGTGAAGACCAGGCAACTGCGGCTGGCGTCGATTTCGGCAACGACCTGGGGCAGCATCTTCAGGCCGATGTGCCCAGCCCACGGGAAACGTTCGAGGGCCGGGGGCAGCAGTGTGTCGACTTGCAGCGCCTTGCTGTTGGCCCCCTGCACACTGATCCCGTTGCCTTGCGGGATCAACACCTGCTCGGCATGGGCTTGGTTACCGAGGGTTGCGGACACGCCCCAGACAATGAGTCCGGGATGCCAGTGCCGCAAGCGCGCCAGGGCCAGTTGCAACTGCACGCCACGTTTGTTGCCGAGCAATTCGTGCCATTCATCCACCACCACCATGCGCAGGGTCGAAACGGCAGCTTGCGCATCGGCCCGGGCGAGCATCAGGGTCAGGCTTTCGGGCGTGGTGATCAGCGCGGTGGGCAGGCGACGGCCCTGGCGGGCGCGCTCGCTGGCGCTGGTGTCGCCCGTGCGCAGACCGACACTCCACGGCACTTGCAGGTCTGCCAGGGGCGCTTCGAGGGCTTTGCCGGTGTCGGCCGCCAATGCGCGCATCGGCGTGATCCACAGGACCGTCAGCGGTTCGGCCGGCGGCTTGCGTTTGCGCGGTTTGTCCGGCGGCGGTGCCGAGCGGGCGAAACGGTTGAGGGCGGCAAACCACACGGCATAGGTCTTGCCGGCACCGGTGCTGGCGTGCAACAGCCCGGACTCCCCCCGCTTGACCGCGGCCCATACCTGCTTCTGAAAGGCAAACGGCTTCCAGCCGCGGGCGCCGAACCACTGGTTTGCGAAGTTGTTGGATGTCCCCATGCCTGCCGCGTGCGCCCTGAAAGTCCTTCTTCAGTGACCACGGCGGGATGTGAAAGGTTTTAAAAACCCTGTGGCGAGGGGATTTATCCCCGTTGGGCTGCGAAGCAGCCCCAAAAAAGCTCAAGAATAATTTGCCAGACGCACCGAGGTGATCAACTGAGGGGCAGCTTCGCAGCCCAGCGGGGATAAATCCCCTCGCCACAAGAGCAGTACCTGGCTCCTCAATTCAGGTGTGCCGAGGTTTACTTCAAGTTGCCACTGAGAAACTGCTTGAGCCGTTCGCTCTTGGGGTTGCCCAGTACGTCTTCCGGCGCGCCTTCTTCTTCCACCAGGCCCTGGTGCAGGAACAGCACCTGGTTCGAGACTTTACGGGCGAAGCTCATTTCGTGGGTCACCATGATCATGGTCCGGCCCTCTTCGGCCAGGCCCTGGATTACCTTCAGCACTTCGCCCACCAGCTCCGGGTCCAGGGCCGAAGTGGGTTCGTCGAACAGCATCACCTCCGGCTCCATCGCCAGCGCACGGGCAATGGCCACACGCTGTTGCTGGCCGCCGGAGAGGAAAGCGGGGTACTGCTCGGCAACCCGTGCCGGCAGGCCGACCTTGTCGAGATAACGACGCGCACGGTCGTCGGCTTCCTGCTTGCTCACACCCAACACCCGGCGCGGCGCAATGGTGATGTTTTCCAGCACGGTCATGTGGCTCCACAGGTTGAAATGCTGGAACACCATGGCCAGGCGCGTGCGGATGCGTTGCAGTTCGTCGGCGTCGGCCACGTGCATGCCGTGGCGGTCCTTGATCATCTGGATCGGCTGGCCGTCCAGGGTCATGGCGCCGTCATTGGGTTGTTCCAGGAAGTTGATACAGCGCAGAAAGGTACTTTTTCCCGAGCCGCTGGCGCCGATCAGGCTGATGACGTCGCCGGTCTTGGCCTTGAGCGAGACGCCCTTGAGTACTTCATGTTCGCCATAGCTTTTATGCAGGCCTTCGATGGTCAGTTTGTACATGGAGCATGCATCCTCAAGGCGAAAGTAGGTAGCCGCTGCGGTAGGCCTCGGTGCCGGCGACATGGGCGATCACCATGCCGGCCGTGGCCATGCGGCGCAGCGAACGGGCGTACAGCAGCCCGGCGTTACTGCAATGAACGGGGGTGACGGTGTCGTTGACCGGGTCGATGACTTCCGCGATCAGTTGCCCCGCCTCCAGGTATTCGCCGGGCAGGGCGCTGTAGACCAGCAACCCGCCCACGGGCGTGGCCACCGGCTCGACCGCGGCCAGCGGCGTGGCCGGGTAGGGCAGTTCGGGCATGGGCATCGGTTCGCCGTCGATGGCGCCGAAGCGGATCAGGTATTCGATCAAGGCCTGGCAGTCGAGGCTTGCCAGGCCATGGTTGACGTCACCCTGGCCACGCAACTCCACGGTCACCGAAAAGCTGCCCAGGGGAATCTCGAAGCGTTCGCCGAAGCGTTCCTTGAGTTGCCACCAGAGCAGGGTGAAGCATTCGTCGAACGACTGGCCCCCCGAATCGGTCGCCAGCAAGCTGGCTTCGGCACCGATGTAGCGGGCCAGTGGCTCGACCTGCGGCCAGGCTTCGGGCGTGGTGTAGAGGTGGGCCACGGCTTCGAAGTCGCAATGCAGGTCCAGCACCATGTCGGCGTCGCAGGCCAGCCGTTGCAGGGCCAGGCGCAGGGATTGCAATTGCGTGCCTGGGGTCTGCCGGGCGAGGGCATCGCGCAGGCTGGTGCGGATCAGCATCAGGTTGTGCTGTGGATCGTCGGTGAGCAGCTCTTCGATCTCATTGCCGATTTCTTCGCTCAGGTCGAGGAAGCGGCGGTTGAAGTTCTGCCCGCTTTCGGTTTCGTAGCGCCCCAGGGGCACGTCCATCAGCACCTGTTCGAGGCCGATGGGGTTGGCGACCGGCACCAGCACGATCTCGTGGCGCAGGTGGCCGGACGCCTCGAGCTCGGCCAGGCGTTGCTTGAGGTGCCAGGCGACGAGCATACCCGGCAGTTCATCGGCGTGCAGGGACGACTGGATATAGATTTTGCCGACGGCTTTTTCCGGGCCGAAGTGGAAGCTGTGGATTTTGCGTGCTGTCCCCGGTACCGGGGACAGCAGGTCATGGATCTGGTGGCGCATGTGCGTGTGTGTCCTGGAACAAAAGCCCTAGTGGGTCGGCCCGAGGAAGGCCAGCCAGCGGCGTTCGGCGAGGCGGAAGAGGCCCACCAGCGCAAAGGTGACGGTCAGGTAGATCAACGCGGCGATCCCGAACGACTGGAACGTCAGGAACGTCGCCGAGTTGGCATCCCGGGCGACTTTCAGCACGTCTGGAACGGTAGCGGTGAACGCCACGGTCGTCGAGTGCAGCATCAAGATGACTTCGTTGCTGTAGTACGGCAGCGAGCGGCGCAACGCCGACGGCATGATCACGTAGGCGTACAGTTTCCAGCCGGTCAGGCCGTAGGCCTTGGCCGCTTCCACTTCGCCATGGTTCATGCTGCGAATCGCCCCGGCGAAAATTTCCGTGGTGTAGGCGCAGGTGTTCAAGGCGAAGGCCAGGATCGTGCAGTTCATCGCGTCGCGAAAGAAACTGTCGAGCAGGGGCTGGGCACGTACCGCCGCGATGCTGTAGATGCCGGTGTAGCAGATCAGCAACTGGATGTAGAGCGGCGTGCCCCGGAACAGGTAAGTGTAGAACTGCACGGGCCAGCGTACGTAGAACTTGGGCGAAACCCGGGCGATGGACAGCGGGATCGACACCACGAAGCCGATCAGCAGCGAGGCGCTGAGCAGCCACAGGGTCATGGCCAGGCCGGTGATGTTGACGCCGTCGCTGTACAGGAATGGCCGCCAGTATTCTTGCAGGAGTTCGATCATCGCACCGCCTCCCGGGCTCCGGCGGCGTAGCGGCGTTCAAGCCAGCGCAGGATGAAATTGGACGCGCTGGTGATCAGCAGATAAATCAGCGCCGCCAGCACCAGGAAGTAGAACAGCTGGTAGGTGCTCTTGCCCGCATCCTGGGCCGCCTTGACCAGGTCGGCCAGACCGATGATCGACACCAGCGCGGTGGCTTTGAGCATCACCATCCAGTTGTTGCCGATACCCGGCAGGGCAAAGCGCATCATTTGCGGGAACACCACGAAGCGAAAGCGTTGGCCACGTTTGAGGCCATAGGCCGTGGCGGCTTCGACCTGGCCCCGGGGGACCGCGAGGATCGCGCCGCGAAAGGTTTCGGTGAAGTACGCGCCATAGATGAAGCCCAGGGTAATCACCCCGGCGCCGAATGGGTCGATCTCGATGTATTCCCATTCCATGAAGTCGGTGAACGAGGTCAGCCAGGTTTGCAGGCTGTAGAAGATCAGGAGCATCAGCACCAGGTCTGGCACGCCGCGGATCAGCGTGGTGTAGAGCTGGGCAGGGATTCGCAGCAGTTTGACGCGGGACAGCTTGGCACTGGCGCCCAGCAGGCCGAGCAAGACGCTCAACAACAAGGACAGGGCCGACAGCTTGATGGTCATCCAGGTGCCTTGCATCAGCAGCGGGCCGAAGCCCTGCAGGCTGAAGGCGGAGAGCCCCAGATTTTGTAGGAGTTGTTCGAACATGAAAGAGGCCTTTGGCAGGAAAAAAGCGCCCATCCGAGACCGGATGGGCGCCGCGCATTATTTGCCGCTGTACAGATTCAGATCGCCAAAGTGTTTTTTCTGGATTTCGGCGTACTTGCCGTCGTCGTGTAACGCTTTGATACCTTTATCCAAAAGGGCCTTCAGGTCTTTGTTACCTTTCTTGATACCGATGGCGGTCTTGGAGGGCAGCAATTCGCTGTCCACCGGCTTGCTGACTTCATAACCTTCGCCTTTTGGCGATTTCAGGAAGCCCAGCTCCGCCTGGAGCATGTCCTGGATCGCCGCGTCGAGGCGGCCGGAGGTCAGGTCGGCGTAGACCTGGTCCTGGTTCTGGTAGGCCTGGGTCTTGACGCCGGCCTTGTCCAGCACGGCCTTGGCGTAGGCTTCCTGGATGGTGCCTTGCTCGTAGCCGACGGTCTTGCCTTTGAGCGAGGCAACGTCTTCGCTCAGGCCCGAGCCTTTCTTGAAGACATAGGCCGTTGGGCCGGAGAACAGCTCGCTGGAGAAGTCGATGGCTTTTTCGCGGGCCGGGGTCACGGTCATGGAGGAGATCACGCCGTCGAATTTATTGGCCTTCAGGCCCGGGATCATGCCGTCGAAATCGCTTTCGACCCATTTGCATTTGACCTTCAGCTCTGCGCAGATCGCATTGCCCAGGTCGATGTCGAAACCGACCAGGCTGCCGTCGGCGGCCTTGGACTCGAACGGGGCGTAGGAAGGGTCGACACCAAAACGCAGTTCCTTGTATTCCTTGGCTGTGGCGACGCCAGCGGCCATGCACAACGCCAGTGCAGAAAGGGTCAGCAGTGCTTTTTTCATTATTGAGTCCCTAAAACCAATTTGAGCGCTTGTGGCGCATAAGATTGTTACCGGTGAAGGTCTGAACGGTATGACGGCATAAAGGTAGCAATTTCCGAACCATAGTGCCGAACAAGTGTTTTAAAAGCACGGGCGGCAGGAGACGGAACGCAATGGTGCGCGAGGATGAGCGTACATCAAAAAGCGCACCGGGATGGAGCGCGCGTTGCCGGGAATATACTGCTTGGGAGGATAATCCGTGGGGGAACTTGTCCCTGTGGCGAGGGGATTTATCCCCGTTGGACTGCGCAGCAGTCCCCAAGGGGTATATCTGATCAGTCTGATAGACCGGGCTATAGGTTGGAGGGGCTGCTGCGCAGCCCAGCGGGGATAAATCCCCTCGCCACAAGGGTGGTCAGCCTTTCGTTGACTAACTCCGAAACCGGCAGGAGGATTTTATTTCAGCAGATCCTGCAGCGTCGCCAACGTGTCGGCTTCATCGACGCCCTTGTCCTGGCGCCAGCGCAGCATCCGTGGAAACCGCACGGCGATCCCGCTCTTGTGGCGCTTGGACAGGGCGATGCCTTCGAAGCCCAGTTCGAACACCAGGGTGGGGGTGACGCTGCTCACCGGGCCGAACTTCTCAACGGTGGTCTTGCGCACGATACTGTCGACCTGGCGCATTTCTGCATCGGTCAGCCCCAAATAGGCCTTGGCGAATGGCACCAGGGTGCGCTCGCGAGTGTCTGGCGGGCTGTCCCACACGGCGAAGGTATAGTCGCTGTAGAGGCTGGCGCGCCGGCCATGGCCGCGCTGGGCGTAGATCAGCACCGCGTCGACGCTGAACGGGTCGATCTTCCATTTCCACCACACGCCCATGTCCTTGGTGCGACCGACGCCGTACAGCGCGTCGCGGGCCTTGAGCATCATGCCCTCGACACCGAGGCTGCGAGACGCTTCGCGCTGCCGGGCGAGGTCCAGCCAGTCCTGCCCGGTTATGATCGGCGAGGGCAACAGCACCGGGCTGTGGATGCGGCCGATCAGTGCTTCCAATTGTTCGCGGCGCTCGGCCTGGGGGCGGCTGCGCCAATCCTCGCCTTGCCATTCCAACAGGTCGTAGGCCATCACCGCGACGGGGGCGTCGTCGAGGATTTTCTTGCCCAGGGACTTGCGACCGATGCGCTGTTGCAACAGGGCGAAGGGTTGCACCGCCGGCTGCAACGGTGCGTCCGGGTCGAAGGCGTCTTCGGTAACCGACGGGGGGGCTTTCCAGACCACAATTTCACCGTCGATCACCGTGCCGTCAGGCAACGCCTGGGCCAGCGAATGCAATTCCGGAAATCGTTCAGTGACCAAGTCCTCGCCTCGCGACCAGATCCACAAATGGCCGTCGCGCTTGATCACCTGGGCGCGGATGCCGTCCCATTTCCATTCCACCTGCCAGTCGCTGGCCGGCCCCAGCAGCGCGTCGAATTGCTCCACTGGCGCTGACAACCCATGGGCCAGGAAAAACGGATAAG
This sequence comes from Pseudomonas sp. NFACC37-1, assembly GCF_900101575.1. Classification (NCBI taxonomy): domain Bacteria; kingdom Pseudomonadati; phylum Pseudomonadota; class Gammaproteobacteria; order Pseudomonadales; family Pseudomonadaceae; genus Pseudomonas; species Pseudomonas sp. NFACC37-1. The sequence goes on from NZ_FMUZ01000003.1 coordinate 260,517, forward strand.
GCTGGCCGCCGCGCTGGGCATGTTCATCGTCGGACTCCGCTGCGATCAGTTTGAGGTAGCTGGCGGCCGTGGGACGATGGGACAGGTCGGTGTAGCCCACCAGGCGTTGGGCCACCCGTTTGCTGTCCAGTCCGGCCATGGCCGCCAGGGCCCGGGTCACCAGGAGTTTGGATACACCCACCCGGAAACTGCCGGTGATGAGTTTGATGCAAAGCATCAGGCTCGGCCGGTCGAGCTGCGCCCACAGCGCCGGAAGTCGTTCAGCCAGGACGTCGGGCGACTCACCACGCAACGGCAGCAGTTTCTCTTCGATCCACAACGCCAGGCCTTCATCGGAGCGGTGGGGCGACTCGGGTAATACCAGCGAAATGGTTTCGGCCAGGTCGCCCACGGCCTGATAACTTTCTTCGAACAGCCAGAGCGACAACCCGGATACCCGGACCGCCAACTCCCGCAGGATTTTTACCGGCACCAGTTGCCGTGGACGCCCGCCGGAAAGGAAATACACGGCCCACGCCGCGTCCTGGGGCGGGGCTTTGCTGAAATAGTCCTGCATGGCGGTGAGCTTGGCATTGCTGGAGGTGGTGGCGTCCAGTTCGGCGTACAACTCGGCGAAGGCTTTCATGGCGCCTCCTCACCGCTGTCGGTGGCCGTAGCGAGGTCTTCTTCGTCGTCGCCGTATTCGGTAGTGAACCCCTGGGCATCGAGGCCTTGCTCGCACAAGTGGCGCACCAGGACGGCGACTGATCCATGGGTGACCATCACCCGTTCGGCGCCGGTCTGTTCGATGGCCCAGAGCAGACCAGGCCAGTCGGCGTGGTCGGACAGCACGAACCCCCGGTCCACGCCGCGCCGCCGACGCGTACCACGCAGGCGCATCCAGCCGCTGGCGAAGGCGTCGCTGTAGTCGCCGAAGCGGCGCATCCAACTGCTGCCTCCGGCAGAGGGCGGGGCGATGACCAGGGCCTGGCCCATGATCGGGTCGTTCTTCTTGATATCGCCGGCATAGATCGTTGGCGGCAGATGAACCCCGGCCTCGCGGTAGACCCGGTTCAGCGGCTCCACCGCCCCATGGGCCAGGATCGGGCCGAGGCTTTCATCGATGCCGTGGAGAATCCGCTGGGCCTTGCCGAAGGAATAGCAGAACAACACGCTGGCCCGGCCGACGGCGATATTCCCGCGCCACCACTGGTTGATCTCGTCGAAAATCTGCACCTGGGGTTGCCAACGGTAGATCGGCAGGCCGAAGGTGGATTCGGTGATAAAGGTATGGCATTTCACTGGCTCGAACGGGGTGCAGGTGCCGTCAGGCTCGACTTTGTAATCCCCCGACGCCACCCAGACCTCGCCTTGATATTCCAGCCGTACCTGGGCCGAGCCCAGCACATGGCCGGCGGGGTGAAAGCTCAAGGTCACGCCATGGTGCGACAGGCGTTCGCCGTAGGGCAGCGTTTGCAGGTGGATGTCCTGGCCCAGGCGTGATCGCAGGATGCCTTCGCCGGGTGCCGCTGCCAGGTAGTGTTGGTTGCCACTGCGGGCATGGTCGCCGTGGGCGTGGGTGATGACCGAGCGTTCCACCGCCCTCCATGGGTCGATGTAGAAATCCCCGGGCGGGCAGTACAAGCCTTCGGGGCGGGCAATGACAAGATCCATGCGGTCACCGGAGCGATGGGCTTGTCAGGTAGAGGCGCAGGCGAGGGGGAAGTTCTATCGGGTTTTGATGGCGCAGGATCAGGTGGCTGAATGGACAAATGTGGCGAGGGGATTTATCCCCGTTGGGCTGCGGAGCAGCCCCAAAGCAGCCAACTCGATTTGCCTGACGCACCTAGTTGCCTGGTTTCAGGGCTGCTGCGCAGCCCAACGGGGATAAATCCCCTCGCCACAGGGCAGTCTATTTGCCAGGCACCAGGGTCAACCGCGTCTTGCCGTACGCCCGATCGAAGTTTTGCGATTGCAACGGCAGGCTCTGGAACTGCCCCTTGATCCACGGATCGATGCCATTGGCATAGTGCGGGCTGACCGGGTTGCCGGACTGGCCGGCGCCGTCCTGGATCATTAATGGTTCGGGCTGGCCGAAGTCAACGATAAAGCGCATGGCCGGCGCCAGGGTGGTGGTGAAGTCCTGGCCCCAGGCGAACGCCGCCGTGTTGAGCGTGGTGGTATCGCCACCGGCCGGCAGCGGGCCGCGTACGATCTGGCCGTTGCTGTTCTTCCAGGCGTAGCGATGCAATTGGCCCCATTGCCAGGCCTTGTGGTCACCGCCCAACTGGCTGTCACCGGCGTTGATGGTGGCGGCCAGGCTGCGGGCGAGGATAACGGCCTTGTCTTCTTTCTGAGGGGTGCGCACATCGTCCCAGAACGGGCTGTCTTCACGCCCCAGCAGATGATCGGCCTGGGCCGAGTAGGACAATTGGCCGTTGGCGACCAGTGCCTGCCAAGCCGGGCTGCTGTCCGGGCCCAGCTCGTCGAGGAAAATCTGCTTCATGCTTTCCTGCAGGAACAGCTCATAGATCGCCGCGTCGGCGGAGGTCGGGCTGAGCCGGCCATCGAATGCCATCAAGCGGGTATAGGCCTCGCGAGCCTTGGCCCGGTCAGCCACTGGCAGGGCTTCGATGGCCTGTTTGAGCGGCTGGGCCATGCCCGGCGCTTCGAAGACTTGCTTGAGCTTGGCCGCGAACGTCGTGGTCTGGTCGTATTGCATGGCGGTCAGGCTGCGGGTGTCGTGCTTGCTTGCGCCGGCCAGTTCGGCCATGCGTTCGCCACGCTCCGGCGAAGCCCAGGAGTTGGACAGTTGCATGCCGTAGCCATGGGGAATGACCCGTTGGTTGGCCGTGCCGAGCCAGCCTTGGGCCGGGTCTTGGTCGTAGGGGTGCAGCATCGGGTCGGCGTAACCGTCCCAATCGTAGCGACCGTCCCAGCCCGGCGACGGCAACAGACCCTCGCCTTCACGGCGGTTCGGGTAGCGACCGGTGACTTGCCAGCCGATATGGCTGGCGTCGGCAAAGACCAGGTTCACGGCCATGGCGCGGATTTCCCGGCTGGCGTCGGACGCTTTCTCGACGTTCTGCGCCCGGGACAGATCGAAGAAGGCGTCCAGGGTCTTGTCGTCGCTGAAGCTCGGTGTCTGCAAGGCCAGGCCAAAGCCGTTGGCCATGGTGAGGCCTTGGGCGCTGTTGAGCAACGGGCCGTGGCGGGTTTCGAACACCGCTTCACGAATCGGCCGCTGGCCTTTGATGAAGTAGGTTTCGTTGCGCACGATCATCGGTTGCCATTTGCCGTTGACCTCATAGGACAGGCCATTGCCCTGGCGGCGGATTTTTTCCAGGAACAGGTCCTGGTTGTCCCCCAGTACGCTGGTCATGCTCCAGGCCACCTTGCCGTTGAACCCGGCCAGGATCATCGGGATGCCCGCCACGGAAACCCCGGCCGCCTGGTATTTGGGCGCACGGATCTGTACCGGGCTCCACAGCCCCGGCATGCCCAGCGGCCCGTGGCTGTCGCTGGCCAACAGGCTCTTGCCGCTGCGGCTGCGTTGTGGCGCGATGGCCCAGTTGCTTGCAGACGCGGCGCCCAGCAGATTCAGCCCGGCCAATTGGTGGGTGGCCTTGTTGATTTCGTTCAAGCCCGGGATCTGGCCATTGAGGCGCAGGCCCTGGAGCTTGTCGGCCTCGGCCACAGGCAGTTGTTCGTCCGGATAGGACGGGCTCAGCCAGGCGAGTTTGTCGTTGGTGACGGTCTGGGCCAGCACCAGGTTGGCGATTTCTTCCGGCAGGTTGGCTGACTGGCTGAAATTCAGCAGGCAGAACATCAGCGCCGAATCTTCCGGTTTCCAGTATTCAGGTTTGTAACCGGTGGCGGCCAGGTCCGACGGCAACTTGTCGCGGTAGCGGAACAGATAGGCGTTGACGCCACGGGCATAGACTTCGAAGAAACGCTTGAGCCTTGGTGAAGACGCCTTGTACAGCTCGTCGGCGTTTTTCTTCAGGTTGACGGCGCGCATGTAGCGGTCGACCTCCAGCCGTTCGGCGCCGGACATCTCTGCCAGCCGTCCTTGGGCCAGCAGGCGCAGGGTCACCATCTGGGTGATACGGTCGCTGGCGTGGACGTAGCCGAGGGTGAACAAGGCGTCATGGAAGCTGTTGCTTTCGATCAGCGGCATGCCCGTGGCGTTGCGGCGGACCGAGACGTTCTGCGCCAGCCCCTTGAGCGGCTGCACCCCGGACGTGGGCGGGACCGTGTCCTGGGCATTCCAGGTCTGGCATCCGCTCAAACCGAGCACACTGGCCACCGCGGCGGCAACACCGAGCCGGGGGATAAAGGAAATAGAGGCTGGCGAGGCCATGGCAAAGCTCCTGCGGGAGGGGGGTGGCACCAATAAAGGCGCTACGTTAGTGAGCAGGCGGGGGCCGCGCAAGCGGGGGCGAGGGTTATTTGTTGATTTGGCGATGAAAGCCCGGGACCGGGTCATCGCTTTTGGCCGAAGGCTTGCCTGTTGGAAGGGGTGATGCTCAAGTGTGCAACATACAAAGACCAAGCAAGAGAAACCGGCATGGAGCTACAGAACGACGCGGCGCTGATTCTCATCGATCAACAAAAAGGCATCCTTCACCCCAGGCTCGGCCCTCGCAACAACCCCGAGGCAGAGCTGCGCATGCTGGAACTGCTGGCTTTCTGGCGACACACGGCGCGCCCGGTGATTCACGTCCACCACCTGTCCCGCTCGCCGGACTCGGTGTTCTGGCCGGGGCAGTCGGGGGTGGAGGTCCAGCCACGGTTCGAGCCGAAGGCAGGGGAATGGTTGGTGCAAAAGCAGGTGCCGGATGCGTTCAGTGGCACCCATCTGGAGCAAGACCTGCGCAAAGCCGGAATCAGGCAACTGGTGATCGTCGGTGTGGCGACGCACAACTCGGTGGAGTCCACGGCGCGTACCGCCGGCAACCTGGGATTCGATACCTGGGTGGCCGAGGACGCCTGCTTCACCTTCGACAAGAACGATTACTTCGGCAACGCCCGTTCGGCAGCCGAAGTGCATGCCATGTCCCTGGGCAACTTGCACGGTGAGTATGCGACGGTGGTCGGTGTGAAGCGGATTCTGCAGGCGGGCTGATAGATAGGTGCTGACAGCGCCGGCCTCATCGCGAGCAAGCTCGCTCCCACGCGGGTTCTGCGCAATTTCCCTGTGGGAGCGGGCTTGCTCGCGAAGAGGGCGTGTCAGGTTAATCAATGCCCGCTGACCCACCGCATTCGCGAGCAAGCTGGCTCCCACACGGGTTCTGCGTAATTTCCCTGTGGGAGCGAGCTTGCTCGCGATGACGGTCTAATAGGCGAAAAGCTTGTCCGCCCAGCCTCTCAAGCCCCGTGGCACTTCTTGAATTTCTTGCCATTGCCGCACGGGCAAGGGTCGTTGCGACCGACATCCTTCAGGGCGTTGCGCACCGGTTCCTGGTGGGCGTGGCCGCAGTTCGGGCCGTGGACGTGGCCGTGGTCATGGTCGTGATGATGGTCGTGATCGTGGTTGCAATCAGGGCCGTGGACGTGGGGTTGCTGGGTCATCGGGGTTACTCCGCAATTAAATCGGCGGCGATTATCACGCCATTGCGCTCAAGGTGCACGTAGTGGGCGATGAATAATCCGGTTTCCAGCTCACCTTCCAGACGATAGGGGATCTGTTCCCGGGGTTTCTCCAGCAGCTTCACCACTTCCCGCACCTGTGGCCACAGGTTGGTGCGCACCGGCACCTTGAAGTAGGCGCTGTGCTTGGGACGCACGGTGAACCAGTGCTCATGCTCGCCTTCGGTCAGCAACAGGTCGCCCAGGTGGATGCGGTAGGTCAGGCCGCGAACGGTGAGGTCGCTGTCGCCGGGGTTGTCGACGCGAAAGTGCAGCATGAACTTCTGTTCCAGCAGCCGGGCCCGCACCACCTCGACTTTGACCAGATGCACCTGTGGTTCCGGAGCTTCTTCACCTCGCCAGGATGCACAGCCGCTGAATCCAACGAACAGCAGCAGGCAGGTGATGCGCAGCAAGAATGATGGAGGGGTCATGTCCGTGCCTCTGGTTTATCCCCAGTCTAGCCCTATGGGCCGATGGACGAGCGTCGGACGTTTCCTAAATTCAGCGATTGAAGTAGCCGGCGCAGCACTTCTTGAATTTGTGCCCGCTGCCGCACGGACAGCTGTCGTTGCGTCCGATCTTGACCGGTACGGTCGGATCGATGAAGTACCAGCGTCCGTCGTTCTGCACGAACGAGGACTGTTCACGGTGGCTGTGTTCGCCCTGGCCGTCGTGCCAGCGTGCCGTGAACGTGACGAAAGCGTGTTCCGGTTGACCGCCGAACACTTCGCTGCTTTCCACGTCCAGCCCCAACCAGGTGCTGTTGGCGCTCCACTCGCCGATGGACTGGCGATCGAGGCCTTGCTGCTGGGCGGGCAGGGTAGTGGCGACCAGGTAATCCACCAGGCCCAGCACATAGGCGCTATAGCGCGAGCGCATCAAGGCTTCGGCGCAGGGCGCCGGGTGACCGTCGTGGTAGTGGCCGCAGCAGGCCTCCAGCGAGTTGCCACTGCCACAGGGGCAAATGGGCGAGTGCGAGCTTGTGTTCACAATTACCACCAATATTTTCCAAAGTTTTCCGGGTTGGCCCAGAAACGTGAGTTGAGCCAGTCGGGGACCTGTTTGTATTCAAGCAGATCGTAGGTGAACAGGGTCAGCACCTGATCTTCACGCTGGAATCGCTCGCTGGCTTGCAAGGCCAGGGAAAAAAAGTCCGTCTCTTGCCAGCCGCAGGCGTTGAGGTCGGCGAGTACGGCGATGCGGCTGGCGTTGAGATTGCGAATGCCGCCCAACAGGTTCAGACCCTCGCGCTTGGGCAAATGCTCCAGGCAATCGAGCGCCAGGGCCAGGTCAAAACGTCGCGCCGCCACGTCCGCCGGCAGCGCGCCGGGGCCGGCGTGGACCACTTCGGTGTCGGGATGGGCCTGCTGGAATGCTTCGAGTGCGGGAAAGCCGCTGGCACCGATCAGCAGCAGTTTTTGCGGGGCGTAACGGTCAAGCACGGCCGCCAGGGCTTGCTGGGGCGTACGCGAAGAAATGGCAACGGTCATCGAAGTTCCTCAGTCAGAACCATCACGATAGCCTGCCCGGACAGCATGGCCTAGAGCGGTTTGTCCCTGAACGTGTGGAATCTTCGCAAACACGGGGCGAAAACCCGCGATTGCTCAAGCTGGCGCAGACTCGAAGACGGGTCTTTACTCCCCTGAATCGGCGCAAAGCCGATCCCTCAAGGAGAAACCCGATGAGCATAGTTCGGACAGCGTTACCCCTGGTTCTGCTAACCAGTGTGTTGACTGGTTGTGCAGGTTTGCAGAAAACCGACTGGCCGACCTGTGCGGCCGTCGGCGGTGCGATCGGTGCGGGATTAGGTGCCATAGAAAGCACTTCCTGGGCTGGCGGCGGCGCGCTGTACGTTGGCGGCATGGCGGCAGCTTATTGCTGGGTGCACGGCGATGGCGACGAAGACGGTGATGGCGTGCCGGACAGCCGCGACAAGTGCCCGGGCACACCGAAGGGCGTGCAGGTCGATGCCGATGGCTGCCCGCCGCCAGCTCCGGCGCCGGTGGTTGTTGAAGAAGCCGTGGTGGTCAAGGAAGAAACCATCGTGATCCGCGATGTGCACTTTGAATTCAACAAAGCCACGCTGACCCCGGCCGACAAAGATGTCCTGAGCACGGTCGCCACCCGGCTGAAACAGGAAACGTCCACCGCGCAACTACGGGTCACCGGCCACACCGACAGCGTCGGCAGCGATGCCTACAACCAGAAACTATCGGAGAGAAGGGCCAATTCGGTGGTGAAATACCTGGTCGAAAACGGCGTGCCGCAGGCCAGTTTTGTCTCGGTGTCCGGTGCCGGCGAGAGCCAGCCGGTGGCCGATAACAAGACTGCCGATGGCCGTGCGATGAACCGCCGCACGGAAATCAAGATAAACCGCTGAAACCCTTGTCATCCGTGGCTTGTCGAGTTGCGGATGCGGGTCTTTACTCCTGTGTGACCGGTATGGGCCGGTGACACAGGAGCCTTCACCATGAACGTTCTAATCAGGGCCGCCTTACCGGTACTGCTGGCAAGCAGTCTGTTGTCCGGCTGCGCCACTCACAGCGACGGCAGCGCCCCCCTCAATCAACGCACCTGGCCAATCTGTAGCCTGATCGGCGGCCTCGTCGGCGGCGGGTTGGGGGCCATTGAAAGCAGCGGTTGGGCCGCTGGCGGCGGCGCATTGGGGCTGCTGGGCGGTGGCTTGATCTGCTACGCCCAGGATGGCGATGAAGACGACGACGGTGTGTTCGACCGCCGCGACCGTTGTCCCGATACACCGGCCAATACGCCGGTCGAGCATCACGGTTGCCCGGTGCCGCAATACCCGGCCAGTGCGCCGCCGGTCGAACCGCAAGCACCGGCCAGCGAGGTCATCACCCTCAACGACGCGGGCAAGGTGCTGTTCGATTTCGACAAATCCGATCTCACCGCAGACGCTCGAAGCCAACTCGATGGGCTGATGGGCAAACTCAGCCATGCCAATGTCGCCAGCATCCGGGTCGTGGGTCACACCGACAGTGTCGGCACTGATGCCTATAACCAAGGGCTGTCCGAACGTCGGGCCAGCAGCGTCGTGGAGTATTTGCTGGCCCAGGGGCTGGCCCCCGGCAAACTCACCAGCGAAGGCAAGGGTGAAAGCGAGCCGGTGGCCGACAATGAGACCGATGAAGGGCGGGCGCAGAACCGTCGGGTTGAATTGCATATCCAACGCTGAGGCGCGGCCCAGGGCTGCCGGGTCGTCGGGAGGACGATCCGGTGGGCCAGGGCCCGGGCTAGATTAAATTTACCGGACCCTCTGGCTTATCCTGCGCGCAAGCCGTTACTGTGCGGGCAAAGAATAATGCTCGATCAGGGGGGCGTATGAAGGTGTTTTGGGGGCTGGGGCGCTTGCTGACCCTGCTGTTCTGGCTGGTGGTGCTGGTCAATCTGGTGGTGCCGTTCGTCCATCCGCTGCATCTGCTGGTCAATGTCGCCGGTGTGTTTTTGCTGGTACTCCATCTGCTGGAACTGTTGTTGTTCCGGGCCAGTTTCCGTGGCCGCCCCGCGCCTGGCCGCGATCGCCTCAGAGTGCTGCTGTTCGGCATCTTCCACCTGCAAACCCTCCCGACCGCGCCAGAGGCTTCCCATGCGTAAACTGTGTCTGCTTGCCGCACTCGTCTGCCCATGGGCTTCGGCCCAGGTGCTCCAGGTCGAAGGCCATTCGTTGATGCGCCTGCCCAATACCACCAGCACCCTGACTCTGGAACGTCTGGACGTGGCCGATTACGGCACGCTGCTGGTGCCTTCCAATGTCACTGAATTGACCATCGACCAGTTGCACCTGGGGCGTGAGGCGCGGATCGCCATCGTGCCGGCGCAGCAGGTACTGGAAATGAAAGTGGCCCAGGCTGAATTGGCCGAGGGCAGCCAGATCACTTCCCGCGGTGCACCGGGGACCTACACCAAGGCTGCGCGGCCGGGGCGTGATCTCAACCTGCGTTTCAAGGTGTTGAATGCGCCGTTGTTGTCGGTGGACGCCCGTGGCGGCACCGGTGCACCGGGTTTCGTCGGTCTTGACGGTGCCAATGGCCAGGCGCCGGGTTGCACTTGGGGGGCGGCCGGTCGCGGTGCCGACGGCAGCAACGGCAGTGATGGCCAGCCGGGAGCCGCTGGCGCGCAGGTACGCCTCGAGCTGCCCCTGGCCTACCCGGCCGAGCAGATCAAGGTGACGGTGGACGGCGGGGCCGGTGGCGCGGCGGGACACGGCGGCAAACCCGGGGCGGGAGGCAAGGCCAAGGGGTGCCTGGTCTATACCGCCGATGGCGGCAAAAGCGGCCGTCCTGGCGCTGATGGCCAGCCCGGGCCTGCCGGAGCAGCGGGGGCGGTGACGGTGCAGCGGTTCTGACGAAAAATCTGATCTGAACCTGTGGGAGCGAGCTTGCTCGCGATGGCGTTGTGTCAGTCGATGAAGTATTGCTGATACACCGTCATCGCGAGCAAGCTCGCTCCCACAGGGTTTTATGTGATTTTCAGAACATCGGCCGCGCCGCACCAATCGCCACCACCAGCAACCCGATCAACAGATTGATTCCCACCAACCGCCGGATCTTCCCCAGCACCGCCGCACCCGTCGGCCAGTCCTGCGCCGTCACGGCGTTACGCAATGCGGGCAGTTGCAAGCCCTGGATACGGATAAACAGCGCCGTCATCACCACATACAACCCCATCATCACCTGCACATAACGCGGCACGGTTTCGAAACCGGCGAAGCGCAGATGGATCAGGCCTACGCCGCTGATCGGCAAAAGTACGACGGCGACCCAGACCCAGACGAAAAAACGCTGAAACACTTCTACCCACAACTTGAGCCGGGCAGGGCCTTCAAGCGCCGTCATTGCGGCGGGACGCAGGATCATCCAGGCGAAGAACATGCCGCCGACCCAGACCAGGGCCGCGAGTAAATGCAGGGTGTAGACGAGGGCAAAGGGTGTCATTGGGTTACTCCGTTCTGCGCAGGATTCATTAGCGGGGTATGATAGCCGCCGATCCGAACCACTGAAAATTTATCCAGCGTTTTTAGCGCCCGACCATTCATGATCAGCACCGAACTCAAAACCACGATCCAGGGCGCCTATTCGCGTTTTCTCGAAGCCAAGAGCCTCAAGCCGCGATATGGCCAGCGCCTGATGATTGCCGAAGTGGCAAAAGTCCTGGGCGACATCGACACCGACGACGAAGGCCGGCGCAGCGGCGAGCCTGCCGTGGTGGCGGTGGAGGCCGGCACCGGTACCGGCAAGACCGTGGCCTACAGCCTGGCGGCGATTCCCACCGCCAAGGCCGCCGGCAAGCGCCTGGTGATCGCCACGGCCACCGTCGCCCTGCAGGAACAGATCGTCTACAAGGACCTGCCCGACCTGATGCGCAACAGTGGGCTGAACTTCACGTTCGCGCTGGCCAAGGGCCGTGGGCGCTACATGTGCCTGTCCAAGCTCGACATGTTGCTCCAGGAAGGCCAGGCACAGACGGCCACGGCCCAGCTGTTCGAAGAAGAGGGCTTCAAGATCGAGGTGGATGAAGCCAGCCAGAAGCTGTTCACCAGCATGATCGAGAAGCTGGCGGGCAATAAATGGGACGGCGACCGCGACAGCTGGTCCACGGCCCTGGAAGACGCCGACTGGTCCCGTCTGACCACTGACCATAGCCAGTGCACCAACCGACATTGTCCGAACTTCGGCCAGTGCGCCTTCTACAAGGCTCGCGAAGGCATGGGCAAGGTCGACGTCATCGTCACCAACCACGACATGGTCCTGGCCGACCTGGCCCTGGGCGGCGGTGCGGTGCTGCCGGACCCACGCGACACGATCTACGTGTTCGACGAAGGCCATCACCTGCCGGACAAGGCCATCGGCCATTTCGCCCATTACACCCGGCTGCGCTCCACCGCCGACTGGCTGGAAACCACCGCCAAGAACCTCACCAAGCTGCTGGCCCAGCATCCGTTGCCGGGTGACCTGGGCAAGTTCATCGAGCAGGTGCCGGAGTTGGCGCGGGAAATCAAGACGAACCAGCAGTTCATGTTCACCGCGTGCGAGCAAGTGGCCGATTTCAAGCCTGGCGAAGACGTCGAGGGCCGCGAGCGGCCACGCCATCGCTTCGTTGGCGGAGTGATTCCTGAACACATGCGGGAAATGGGCATCGAGCTCAAGAAAGGCTTCGCACGCCTGACCGACCTGTTCACGCGCCTGACCGACCTGCTCAAGGAAGGCATGGACGGCGAGGTGAACATCGGTATCGCCAGCAACCAGGCCGAGGAGTGGTACCCGCTGTTCGGCAGCCTGTTGTCCCGTTCCCAGGGTAACTGGGAGCTGTGGACGGCATTTACTGTCGAGGACCCGGAAGACAACCCGCCGATGGCGCGCTGGCTGACCCTGGCCGAAAGCGGTTCGCTGTTCGACATCGAGGTCAATGCCAGCCCGATCCTGGCCGCGGAAATGCTGCGGCGCAACCTGTGGAACGTGGCCTATGGCGCGCTGGTGACGTCCGCCACGCTGACGGCCCTGGGCACGTTCGACCGCTTCCGCATGCGCGCCGGCCTGCCGAAGAAGGCCGTGACCGCCGTGGTCCCGAGCCCCTTCCATCACGCCGACGCCGGCGTGCTGCGGGTGCCCGACCTCAAGGCCGACCCACGGGATGCCGCCGCCCACACTGCGGCGATCATCCGCGACCTGCCAGAGTTGGTGGAAGGCTCACGGGGCACCCTGGTGCTGTTTTCCTCGCGCAAGCAGATGCAGGACGTGTTCGATGGCCTTGACCGTGACTGGCGCAAGCAAGTGTTCATCCAGGGCAACCTGTCAAAGCAGGAAACACTGAACAAGCACAAGGCGCGGGTCGATGGTGGGGACTCCAGCGTGCTGTTCGGCCTGGCGAGCTTCGCCGAAGGTGTGGACTTGCCTGGTGCCTATTGCGAGCACGTGGTGATTGCCAAGATCCCTTTCTCGGTTCCCGACGACCCGGTGGAGGCGGCGTTGGCCGAGTGGATCGAGGCCCGCGGTGGCAACCCGTTCATGGAAATCTCCGTGCCGGACGCTTCGCTGAAACTGGTCCAGGCGTGTGGCCGCTTGCTACGTACCGAAGAAGACCGCGGCACCATCACCTTGCTTGACCGACGGCTGGTCACCCAGCGCTATGGCAAGGCGATCCTCAATGCATTGCCGCCGTTTCGGCGGGAGATTTCCTGATCCCCCGCCATGTTTCTGGTCAGGGAGCTATTTGTGGCGAGGGGATTTATCCCCGCTGGGGCGCGAAGCGGCCCTGAAGCCAGGCGACTCGGAGTGCCAGGATATAAAGAGTTGGCTGTTCGGGGGGCTGCTTCGCAACCCATCGGGGATAAATCCCCTCGCCACAAGGACAGTGTCCAGCCAGCCGTCCTGTGGCGGTTCCCAAATGACCTAATGCCTGAAACAATGCCAGCCACTCTGAAAAGTCTTTGTTTCAAGGGAGTTGCGGGTGCAGATTCAAGGCCATTATGAGCTTCAGTTCGAGGCGGTGCGTGAAGCGTTCGCGGCGCTGTTCGATGATCCCCAGGAGCGCGGTGCGGCGTTGTGCATCCAGGTGGGTGGCCGCACGGTGATCGACCTGTGGGCCGGTACCGCCGACAAGGATGGCCATGAAGCCTGGCACAGCGACACCATCGCCAACCTGTTTTCCTGCACCAAGACGTTCACCGCCGTCACCGCCCTGCAACTGGTGGCCGAAGGCAAGTTGCAGCTGGACGCCCCGGTAGCCCGCTATTGGCCAGAGTTTGCTGCGGCCGGCAAGCAATCCATCACTCTGCGCCAGCTGCTCTGCCACCAGGCTGGGCTGCCGGCGCTGCATGAATTGCTGCCGCCCGAAGCGCTTTATGACTGGCAAGCCATGGTCGATGCCTTGGCTGCCGAAACACCTTGGTGGACGCCGGGCGAAGGCCACGGTTATGCCGCGATCACTTACGGCTGGCTGGTGGGCGAGCTGTTGCGCCGGGCCGATGGGCGTGGCCCTGGGGAGTCCATCGTCGCCCGGGTCGCCAAGCCGTTGGGCCTGGATTTCCACGTTGGCCTGGCCGACGACGAGTTCCATCGCGTGGCCCACATCGCCCGTGGCAAAGGCAACGTCGGCGATGCGGCGGCCCAGCGCCTGCTGCAGGTGACGATGCGTGAGCCCACGGCCATGACCACCCGTGCCTTTACCAACCCACCGTCGATCATGACCAGCACCAACAAGCCGGAATGGCGGCGCATGCAGCAACCGGCGGCCAACGGCCACGGCAATGCTCGCAGCCTGGCGGGCTTCTATGCGGGGCTGCTGGACGGCAGCCTGCTGGAAGGTGAAATGCTCGACGAACTGACTCGCCAGCACAGCTTTGGCGAGGATAAGACGTTGTTGACCCAGACCCGTTTCGGCCTGGGTTGCATGCTCGACCAGCCGGATGTGCCGAACGCGACCTACGGCCTTGGCCCACGGGCGTTCGGTCATCCGGGGGCAGGGGGTTCCATCGGGTTTGCCGATCCCGAACATGATGTAGCGTTCGGCTTCGTGACCAACACGCTGGGGCCTTACGTGTTGATGGACCCGCGCGCGCAAAATCTTGCGCGGGTGCTTGCCACTTGTCTATAAAACGCCATTGAAGGCCATGGACACAGGAACCTCGTGTCCTTTTCAGTTTCGAAGCGTCTGTTTATGCGGCCAAAACATGGCCTTGTTTTTTCATTTAGATCATTTTGTGGATATCCAATGTCATCGAATAAAACCCTCGCTCTGGCGCTGTGCTTCGCTATCACTGGTTGCGCACAAACCCCACAAAATGATGCCGAGGGCAGCGGCGGCTGGTGGCCGTTCGGCTCCTCCGACAAGGTGGCGGCCAAGGAAACGGCGCCAGCGGCGCCCCTGAAGCCTGCCGCTGTCGCACCGCAAGCCAAGGCCGAGGGCGCCAGCCACTGGTGGTGGCCGTTCTCTTCCGAGGAAACCGCCGCAGACGCCGCCAGAAAAGTCGAAGCAAAGGCAGAAGCGCAAGCCAAGCCTGAGGCCAAGGCGCCGACAGCTGTTGCCAAGGCTGAAGCCGAAAGCAACGGCAAGTGGTGGTGGCCGTTCGGTGGCAAGGATCAGGAAACCGCCAAGGCGGTGCCGATGCCCGATCCGAAAGTCACCCAGGCCTGGCTCGACGACTACGAGCCGAAGCTGCGCACGGCGATCCAGGACAGCAAGCTCGAGCTTGAGCGCCGCGACAATGTGCTGGTGGTCACCGCGCCCGTGGACGGCTCTTTCAACCCGGACCGTCCGGCCATGTTGCTGCCCGTGACCCTCGGCCCGTTCACCCGCGTGGCGAAGATCCTTGAAGCCGACCCGAAGACTGCCGTACTGATCCTTGGTCACGCCGACACCTCGGGGGCCGCACCGGCCAACCTCAAGCTCAGCCAGGAGCGTGCCCAGTCCGTGGCGGCGATTTTCCGCCTCAGCGGCCTGCAACGTGATCGCCTGATGCTGCGCGGCATGGGGGCGGTGGCACCGCGTGCGGCCAACGACAGCGTTGAGGGCCGCGCCTTGAATCGTCGTGTGGAGTTGCTGGTCACGCCGGCCAACACCATGGTTGCGCTGCTGAGCAAGTACAACATGCCGGCTCCGGCCCCAGTGACGATGGTTGCAGCCCAGGATGTGAAGCCCGCTGCCCCGGCGCCTGCGCCCGCAGCAAAAAAAGCGGTGGCCTCGACCTCCAAATCCTCGACCAAGAAAGCACCGGCCAAAAAAGCTGCGGTCAAGGCGCCTGCAAAGAAGGTCGCGGCCAAGCCCGCTACCCCAGCGAAGAAGCCTCAACCGACCAAAGCCGCTACCGATACCAAGAAAGTCGCGGCCGCCGATACCCCGAAGCAGTGATGGGCTAACTCAAGGAATGCGCCATGACCCAACCGCTGGCTGATATGCGCCGCGACTACACCCGCGAAGGCTTGACCGAGGCGCAAGCCCCGGCCGAGCCGTTTGCACTGTTCCACCAATGGTTCGCCGACGCGGTAAAGACCGAACAGGCCCCGGTGGAGGCCAATGCCATGACCCTGGCCACGGTGGATGCGCAGGGACGTCCGCACTGCCGGATCCTGCTGCTCAAGGGCTTGGATGCCCAGGGCTTCACGTTCTTCACCAACTACGACAGCGCCAAGGGCCAGCAATTGGCCGCTAATCCATTTGCGGCCATGACGTTTTTCTGGCCAGCCCTGGAACGCCAGGTACGCATCGAAGGCAAAGTGGTCAAGGTTACGGCGCAAGAGTCGGACGCTTATTACCAGGTTCGCCCGCTGGGCAGCCGTCTCGGCGCCTGGGCCTCACCCCAGAGCCGGGTGATTGCCGGGCGCGACGAACTTGAAGACCTGCTCAAGGCCACCGAGCAGCGTTTCAGCGACAGCCAGCCACACTGCCCCGAGCATTGGGGCGGTTATCGCCTGCTGCCCGAACGCATCGAGTTCTGGCAGGGCCGGCCGAGCCGCCTGCATGATCGCCTCAACTATCGCCTGCAAGGGGCGCAGTGGACTCGCGAGCGTCTGGCGCCTTAGCGTCGGGATAACCTGCCGCGGCGGTCTGGAGCCATTGCGGCAGGTCACGGCGCTTGATGCCTTGGGCCTGGGCGCGGGCCAATTGTTGCAGCATGTAGGTTTTCTTCTGCCCATCGGGCCCCGCCAGCGAAAGTGCCAGATCGCGATCCACCCAGCGTTTGATCCGCACGTACAACCACCAGTGGAAGTACAAACCGGCCACGGTGGTGGCGACGATAATGAAATAATCCATGAAAAATTCCAGGGTTGATGACGCAGGTTTCGGAAATTGACGCTACTGTTTGGTGAATTTTTCGGGCGCGCCTGTATCCCACCTGAATGAAAGCAATTTTATCCCGGCGAGGCCGTGACAGGCGTCAAGCTGCGGAGTTTAATGAATCCCTGTCTTTTGGAGTTTGATGCTATGCGTAAGTCTGTTTTGCTGGTTGCTTCCTTTTCCACGATGGCGATGTTGCTCACTGGTTGTCAGTCGAGCCTGACCGGTGATTCCTACTCCCGTGACGAAGCGCGTCGCGTGCAGACGATTCGCATGGGCACGATCGAAGCCTTGCGCCCGGTCAAGATCGAAGGCACCAAGACCCCTATCGGCGGTGCGGCCGGTGCCGTGGTCGGTGGTGTGGGCGGCAGCGCCATCGGTGGTGGCCGTGGCAGCATCGTCGCCGCCGTGATCGGCGCCGTGGCGGGCGGCTTGATTGGTTCCGCCACTGAGGAAGGCCTGACCCGAACCCAGGGTGTGGAAATTACCGTTCGTGAAGATGACGGCAGCATGCGTGCCTATGTGCAGCAGGTTCAGGAAAACGAGGTGTTCCGTGTGGGTGAGCGGGTTCGTATTGCCACTGTGGATGGTACGAGTCGCGTAACGCACTAATTTACGGGAGGGATTCCAGAGTTGTGTGTATATCCGTTGCTGGTGTAACGGCTACTTATGGTTCCGCTCTTACAGCGGGTCACTTTTGAAAAGCGCAAAAGTAACCAAAACGCTCTTGCCCCACCACTCGGTGCCTCGCCTAGGCTCGGCATGCCCTCACTCCGGCATTGCTCCGTGGGCCCGCCGCGAAGGGCCATCCATGGCCCAGCGCGGCTATCCCGGCATCCATGCCGGGATGCCCACTGCGCAATACCTGCGTTCGGCCAGCGTGGTTTAACGGGGCGCCCCAGATCAAAAGCCGAAGCGAGGCGGCCTAGTAGCCGACCTAGTTCTTGGTGGGACCGCGTTTCTTCTGTTGGAGCGGGCTTGCTCGCGAAGGCGGCGTCACAGTCGATGATTATGTGGATGTACCGGCCTCTTTGCGACCAAGCTCGCCCCCACAGGAGGTCTGTGTTGAATATGAATTTTGTGTCCGCTGAAGATTGAATGTGGGAGCGAGCCTGCTCGCGATGGCGGTGGTTCAGTCACATGGAAGCTGGGCTTGCTGGCCTCATCGCGAGCAAGCTCGCCCACAGGAGAAACACGTTCACCCAAAACCAGGTCGGCTACTAGGCCGCCTCGCGGTGGACGTTGATCTCGGCGCCCCGTTAAACCACGCTGGCCGAACGCAGGCATTGCGCAGTGGGCACCTCGGCATGGATGCCGAGGTAGCCGCGCTGGGCCATGGATGGCCCTTCGCGGCGGCCCACGGAGCAATGCCGGAGTGAGGGCACACCGAGCCTACGCGAGGTGCCGAGTGGTGGGGCAGGAGCGCTTTGCTTACTTTCGCGCTTTTCGAAAGTGAGTCGCTGTAAAAGCGAAACCATAAGTGGCCGTTACCGCAGAAACGGATATACACACCATTCCTTAACCTCTCATGGCTCTCAAGACGCTAACGCAGAAGTAAGGATCAACCAGGCAATGCGGGCTGCTTACGACTGGCCGCCGCCGTCACCGCATAACCCAGCAGCGCCGCCAGGATCGAACCGGTGAGGATTCCCATCCGGTCCATGCCAGCGTAGTCACTCACACCCGGTTCGAACGCCAGGGAGCCGACGAACAGGCTCATGGTGAAACCAATCCCGCACAGGATCGCCACGCCCAGTACCTGGCCCCAATTGGCGCCGGTGGGCAGGCTGGCGATGCCGATTTTCACCGCCAGCCAGGTCAGGCCGAAGACGCCGACGGTCTTGCCCAGCAACAGGCCGATGGCGATGCCCATCGGCACGTGATGGGTGAAGCTCTCGACGGTGACGCCGCTCAGGGACAGGCCGGCGTTGGCGAAGGCGAACAGCGGCAGGATGCCATAGGCCACCCAGGGATGCAGGGCATGTTCCAAGGTGAGCAGCGGCGAAGTCTCGGCGTTTTTCGTGCGCAGCGGAATGCAGAACGCCAGGGTTACCCCGGCCAGCGTGGCATGGACACCGCTCTTGAGCACGCAGACCCAGAGGATCAGGCCCACCACCATGTAGGGCCCGAGCTTGACCACGCCCATCCGGTTCATCGCCACCAGCGCGGCGATGCAGGCGGCTGCCAGCATGAGCGACAAGGTCGACAGGGCGCCGGAATAGAAGATGGCGATGATGATAATGGCGCCCAGGTCATCGATGATTGCCAGGGTCATCAGGAACAGTTTGAGCGACACCGGCACCCGCTTGCCGAGCAAGGCCAGCACGCCGAGGGCGAATGCGATGTCGGTGGCCGTCGGAATTGCCCAGCCGGCGAGGGCGGGCGGGTTATCGCGGTTGAGAAACCAGTAGATCAGCGCCGGCACCACCATGCCACCAATCGCCGCCGCGCCCGGCAGGACGATTTGCGAAGGTTTGGATAACTGCCCATCGAGAACCTCACGCTTGACCTCGAGGCCGATGAGCAGGAAGAACAACGCCATCAGGCCGTCGTTGATCCATAGCAGCAGGGGCTTAGCGATCTTCAGTGCGCCCACCTGGGCGACCACCGGGGTGTCCAGCAGGCCGTTATACAACCAGGACAGCGGTGAGTTGTTGATGACCAGGGCCAGTACGGCGGCGGCGATCAGCAGCAGGCCGCTGGCAGCCTCCAGTTGAAAAAAACGTGTCAGAGAATTGCGTAGAGCCACGATCGCTCTCCATGTATCGAATCAAAAAGATGGCACACCCTAACCCGTACTGTTAGTTGTTAAAACAAAAGTTATATTCTTTTTTGTTATATGTCGTTACAAGGCCTGCTCCACGCAGTTGGCAGTTACGGGCCATATTGGACCTTAGCTGTACCTGTGCGTGATGTCGGTTTTTTCCTAAGCTGGCGTCTGGTTTTTCCGAACTCCAGCCGTGCCTGCACGACCGCGTGATCTCCCCACGCCGAACACGATCAGTGAGCAAACACACCATGAACGACCACCGCCAGTGGGTCCGTGAAGCGATCCGCATCATCGAGGCAGACTTCCAGCGCAGCGCCGATACCCACCTGATTCCGCTGCCGCTGCCTGGCCTGCCGGGCATCGAGCTGTACTTCAAGGATGAGTCCAGTCATCCCACCGGCAGCCTCAAGCATCGGTTGGCCCGCTCGCTGTTTCTCTACGCATTGTGTAATGGCTGGCTCAAGCCCGGTGCGCCGGTGATCGAGGCCTCCAGCGGCTCGACGGCGATTTCCGAGGCTTACTTCGCCAGGTTACTGGGCCTGCCGTTCATTGCGGTGATGCCGGCGACCACCTCCAGGGAAAAAATCGCACAGATCGCTTTCTATGGCGGCCAGAGTCACCTGGTGGATGATCCTACGCAGATCTACGCCGAATCCGAGCGCCTGGCCCGCGAGCATGACGGGCATTTCATCGACCAATTCACCTATGCCGAGCGGGCCACGGACTGGCGGGCCAATAACAACATTGCCGAATCGATCTTCCAGCAGATGCGCTTCGAGCGGCATCCGGAACCCACTTGGCTGATCTCCAGCCCCGGCACGGGCGGCACCACGGCCACCCTGGGACGTTATGTCCGTTACCGCCAGCATGGCACCCGCGTGCTGTGTGCCGACGCCGAGCGTTCGGTGTTCTTCGATTACTACCGCAGTGGCGACGCCAGCCTGCGCCTGGATTGCGGTTCACGCATCGAGGGTATCGGCCGGCCGCGAGTCGAAGCGTCGTTCCTGCCGAACGTCATCGATGCGATGGTCAAGGTGCCGGACGCCTTGTCGCTGGCAGCCATGCATTACCTGGCCGAGCGTCTGGGACGACGGGTCGGCGGGTCCAGCGGCACCAACCTGATCGGTGCACTCATGGCGGCCCGGCAGATGGCGGATGCGGGGGAGTCGGGGTCGATCGTGGCGATCTTGTGTGACGGCGGCGAGCGCTACGCCACCACCTATTACGACCCGGCATGGCTCAAGGCCCAAGGCTATGAGTTGAGCGGGCTGATGGACATCGTGGCGGCGAGTGTGGAGCGGGGCGCGGCACTGCCGGAGAGTGTGTTGCGGGCCAATATCTGAATCTTGAAAACCCTGAGATCCCCTGTGGGAGCGAGCAAGCTCGCTCCCACAGGGTAAAGCTGTTTACTTGGGCCTGTGGCTGCCTTGAGTGAACAGCAGTGTCCCCTCAGGCCTCGAGGCCAAGGATATCCCGCGCCACCGCCTCGGCAATCCGAATCCCGTCCACTCCCGCCGACAGGATCCCGCCCGCATAACCGGCGCCTTCACCCGCCGGGAACAGACCCTTGACGTTCAGGCTCTGCAGCGATTCGTTGCGGGTGATGCGCAGGGGCGATGACGTGCGGGTTTCGATGCCGGTCAGCACGGCGTCGTGCAGCGAGTAGCCGCGAATCTGTTTCTCGAACGCCGGCAAGGCTTCGCGGATGGCTTCGATGGCGAAGTCCGGCAAGGCCAGGGCCAGATCACCCAGGGATACCCCAGGCTTGTAGGAAGGTTCGACGCTGCCCAGTGCCGTAGACGGCTTGCCGGCGATGAAATCGCCCACCAGTTGCGCCGGGGCCTCGTAGTTGCTGCCGCCGAGCACGAACGCGTGGGATTCCAGGCGTTCCTGCAACTCGATACCGGCCAGCGGGCCACCCGGATAATCCACTTCCGGGGTAATGCCGACGACGATGCCAGAGTTGGCGTTGCGCTCATTGCGCGAATACTGGCTCATGCCGTTGGTGACGACGCGGTTCGGCTCGGACGTCGCCGCTACCACCGTACCGCCCGGGCACATGCAGAAGCTGTACACCGAGCGGCCATTCTTGGCGTGGTGCACCAGTTTGTAGTCGGCGGCGCCGAGTTTCGGATGGCCGGCGTACTTGCCCAGCCGCGCGCTGTCGATCAGCGATTGCGGGTGTTCAATGCGGAAACCCACCGAGAACGGCTTGGCTTCCATGTATACGCCACGGCTGTGGAGCATACGGAAGGTGTCCCGGGCGCTGTGGCCGAGGGCCAGGATCACGTGTTTCGAATGAATGCGTTCACCGCCGGCCAGTTCGACGCCGATCAGTTGGCCGTCCTCGATCAGCACATCGGTGACCCGTTGCTGGAAGCGTACTTCGCCGCCCAGGGCGCGAATCTGCTCACGCATGGTTTCCACCACGCCTGTCAGGCGGAACGTGCCGATGTGCGGCTTGCTGACATAGAGGATTTCTTCCGGCGCCCCGGCCTTGACGAATTCGTGCAGGACCTTGCGGCCAAGGAATTTAGGGTCCTTGATCTGGCTGTAGAGCTTGCCGTCGGAAAACGTCCCTGCGCCGCCTTCACCGAACTGCACATTGGACTCGGGGTTGAGCACACTTTTGCGCCACAGGCCCCAGGTGTCCTTGGTGCGCTGGCGCACTTCCGGGCCACGTTCGAGGATGATCGGCTTGAACCCCATCTGCGCCAGCAACAGGGCGGCGAAAATCCCGCACGGGCCGAAGCCGACCACGATCGGCCGCTCGCTCAAGTCGGCCGGGGCCTGGCCCACCACTTTGTAGCTGACATCCGGCGCTTCGTTGACGTTACGGTCATCGGCGAACTTGCGCAGCAGGCTGGCTTCATCACGCACCGTCAGGTCGATGGTGTAGATGAAGCACAGTTCGGAGGATTTCTTGCGCGCATCGTAGCTGCGCTTGAACAGGGTGAAGTCGAGCAGGTCATCGCTGGCGATGCCCAGGCGCTGCACGATGGCAGGGCGCAGGTCTTCTTCGGGGTGATCGATCGGCAGCTTGAGTTCGGTGATTCGTAACATGGCGGGGTCCGGTTCGCGGGATGCACAACTGCACCAGGGCGTGAACCGGCGATTATAAGCCAAAAGCTGTGAATCAGTCGTCGCGCGCGCCACCGAAGTAGGCGCAGCCGCGTTGGACCTGGCCGTTGACCCGCAACTCGGCGCTCATGTGTTGCACGCTGTCGCTGACGCTGTCGACGCAACGGGCAGGTGTGACCCACAGCTCGACTTTCTGGCCGTTGGCCTCGGTGCCCAGGTTGAAGCGGCCATCGCCCAATTGCTCCTCGACGTAAGGCACCGCCAGCGGCGGCTGGCCTTCGCGGTCCAGCACCAGGCCCTTGCCGCTGGCCTTGAGCGTCCATTCCGGGCTGTGTCCCGCGGCGCGCAGGATCACGCGTTTGAAGTCGACGTCTTCGCAAGCCGTTCCCGAGCGTTCCAGGCGATACAGCTGTTCAACGTCCAACTGACTGTCGGTGCCGGCCGCTGCGCTGGAAACGATACGGCCACGAACATCGGCAAACAGCTTGCCCTGGTCATCGGCCAGGCTGGCGGCCTGTTGCAGCACACTGGTGCCACCGCTGTCGTTGACGATGTAGCGGCGCTGTTCCTGGCACGGCTGGAACACCAGTTTGCCATCGGCCGCCGTGAGTTCGCCCTGCAGGCGTGTCTGGCCGGCGTGGGAGGCGCTCTGACGTGGGGTGTCGAGCAATTGGCAGCCGGTGAACAGCGGCAGGAGGGCGACAAACAGCAGGGAGCGGGCGGCACGCATTATTGGGTCTCCAGACAAGTGCCGCCACGTTACTCAGACTGATCCTGCATCACAAGGGGTGTTAGCCCACGTGAAAGGTCTGACCGGTTTGCAGGCCTTCGACGCTCTTGGCGTAGGCCAATGCTACATCCACTGCGGGGACGGGTTTGAAGCCGCGGAAATAAGGCGCGTATTTGTCCATGGCTTCCAGCAGCACGTTCGGGCTCACCGAGTTGACCCGCATGCCCCGTGGCAACTCGATTGCCGCGGCGCGCACGAAACTGTCCAGGGCGCCGTTGACCAGGGCCGCCGAAACACCGCTCTTGATCGGATCGTGGCTGAGTACGCCGGTGGTGAAGGTGAAGGATGCGCCGTCATTGGCGAATTCGCGACCGATCAGCAGCAGGTTGACCTGGCCCATCAGCTTGTCTTTCAAGCCCAGGGCAAAGCTGTCTTCGGTCATGTCGGCCAGGGGCGCAAAGGTGACGTTGCCGGCGGCGCAGACCAGGGCGTCAAAACGGCCAGTCTTTTCGAACAGGGTGCGAATCGAGGTGCTGTCGCTGATATCCACCTGCAATTCACCGCTGTGGCGACCGATCCGAACGATTTCGTGGCGGGGCGACAGTTCTTTATCAATGGCCGAACCGATGGTGCCGTTGGCGCCGATCAACAAGATTTTCATGAGCTGTTCCTTGATGGGTTGAACGAGTTTTCAGTCTAGAGGGGTTCTTTCCATTGATAATCGTGCTAATAGGCAACCTTTGGTTTTCATTTGGAAACAATCCAATGAGCGAGATGGATGACCTGGCGGCGTTCGCCGTGTTGATGGAGGCCGGCAGTTTTACCTTGGCGGCCCAGCAATTGGGGTGCAGCAAGGGCCAGTTGTCCAAGCGCATCAGCCTGTTGGAGAGTCGGTTTTCGGTGGTGTTGCTGCAACGCACCACACGGCGCTTGAGCCTCACGGCGGCAGGGGCGGCGCTGTTGCCTCAGGCCCAGGCGCTGCTGGTGCAGGTGGAAAGGGCGCGTCAGGCATTGGCCCGGTTGAAGGATGACATTTCCGGGCCGGTGCGTATGACGGTTCCGGTTTCGTTGGGTGAAACATTCTTCGAGGGCTTGCTGATGGAGTTCGCTCGCACGTATCCCAACGTGCAGATCGAACTGGAGCTCAACAACGGTTACCGTGACTTGAGCCGCGATGGTTTCGACCTGGCGATCCGTTCCGACGCCGCCATCGATGAGCGGCTGGTGGCCCGGCCATTGTTGGCGTGGCACGAAATGACCTGCGCCAGCCCGGCCTACCTCGAGCACTATGGCGCGCCTGAGACGCCCCAGGCCCTGGCCGAGCACCGCTGTTTGCTCAACAGCCACTACAGCGGCCGGGAAGAATGGCTTTACCACCAACAACACGAACTGTTGCGGGTCCGAGTGTCGGGGCCGTTCGCCAGCAATCACTACAGCCTACTGAAAAAAGCCGCCCTGGCCGGTGCCGGAATCGCCCGGCTGCCGTCGTACCTGCTGCATGAAGAGTTGGCTGACGGACGCCTGCATTGGCTGCTGCGCGACTACCAGACCCGGCGCATGCCGATGTACCTGGTGCACCCGTACCAGGGCGGCCTGCCCAAGCGTACACAGGTGCTGGCCGACTATTTGATCGACTGGTTCAAGCGCAGTGGCGAGGCGTTGGATCGGCTACAGCGATAACCCGGCCATTGTTACTCCTTGTGGGAGCGAGCTTGCTCGCGAACGCAATTGCACATTCAACATTGTTGCAAGCTGACCCACCGCCTTCGCGAGCCAGCCCGCTCCCACAGGCGTTCCAGTCGCAGTCAGTGGGCGTAACGCTTGGCTATCAGGTGATCGATCGACAACACCCCCGGTCCACGGGCCATCAGGTAGAGCAAGACCGCCGCCCAGGTGCCATGGGTCGGGTAGGCGGCGGGGTAGACGAATACCTGGATGGTCATGGTCATGCCCAGCAAGGCCAGCGCTGAAAAGCGTGTCGCCAGGCCAAGCAGGATCATCACCGGGAAGACATGCTCGGCAGAGGCCGCCAGGTGCGCGGCCAGTTCCGGCGACAGCAGCGGCAAGGCATATTCGCTTTTGAACAGGGGGATGGTCGAGTCCGCCAGCCGCGGTAGACCGATCTGGAAGGTGCCGTCGAACAGGTCGATGGCCAGTCCTTCGATTTTGGTCTGGCCGGATTTCCAGAACACGGCGGCAATCGAGAAGCGTGCGACGAAGGCGATCAGGCTGTGGGGGATTTTCTCCAGCCATTGAATGGAGCCGGCAATCAGGGCGTTCATGGGGATACCTGTTCAGCTAGGAGGTAAGTGATAGCTCTGTGACGAATGAGCCCCGCCAGGGTCTGTTCCAGGTCGAGGTCGGTTGAGGCTTCAATGGCAGCGGCCAGGGACAGCCCCTGTTGCAGGGCGGTGATGAACCCATGGGCCGCGTGATTGATCGCGAACACTTGCACCTCAAGACCGTTGCGTAGCACCAAGGCGTTTTGCGCAGAAAACGCTTCGAACGGCACCGGTGTCTCGTGCTGATGGGCGGCCCAGATCGTCACCACGGCGTAGGGGGATTGCAGCAGCCGCAGTGACGGGTGAAGCCCGATCTTCAGGTGCCCCGCCAGCGTGGGGGACGACAGCGCCGCCACGATTCGTTCTTGCGCCATGGGCTCGGCGTCGGCGGCATGCCAGGCTTGCACGTGCAATCGCTCCAGCCGGGCGACATCCGCCAGGTAAGGCACGCTGGCGGCGGGTTCGAAGTGTTCGATGAACTCGGCAAAGTCGCCACCGTAGTCGTTCATCACCGGGCTGCGCGGCGGCGTCGATTGGACAAAGACCCCGGCCATGGCCCGGAAGAATGCCTCGCCCACCAGTTGCGCCACCACCGGGTAGTTGTCGACCAGGGCGTTGATCAATGAGCTGAGCACGTTGTTGCGGTACACCGCGAAACGGCTTTCCGGAGCCGCCCCATTGGCGCTGACCAGGCCCGGCGGACACGCCTTGCGCGGGTCGAGCAGGGCGGTGGCAAAGGCGTGCTGGTTGTTCATGGCCGGGCTCCAGCGGTGCTCAACAGTTGATCGGCCTGGCGTGCTTCGGCCAGCAGCACTTCCCATGCAGGGACGTGGTTGTCGCGCTCGATCAAGGTGGCGACTGGCCCGGTCCGTTCCAGTGCCTGGAGATACAGTTGCCAGACCGCGTGGTCGACGGGTGCGCCGTGATCGTCTATCAACAGGCGCTCGCCAAGGCTGTCGGTGTCTTCGGCAAAACCGGCCAGATGGATTTCGCCGGTCGCTTGCAGGGGCAGGGCGTCGAGGTAGGCCAGTGGGTCGCGGCAGTGGTTGACGCACGAAACGTAGACGTTGTTCACATCCAGCAGCAGGCCGCAGCCGGTGCGACGGATCACTTCGCTCATGAACTGTGGCTCGTCGAAGGTCGAGGTTTCAAAGGCCAGGTAGGTGGCCGGGTTTTCCAGTAACAGCGTGCGCTTGAGGCTGGATTGCACCTGGTCGATGTGTGCGCAGACCCGGTCGAGGGTTGCTTCGTCATAGGCCAGGGGGAGCAAGTCATTGAGAAACAACGGGCCGTGGCTGGACCAGGCCAGGTGTTCGGAAAAGGATTGGGGCTGATAGCGTTCGATCAGTGCGGCCAGGCGCTGCACATGCGTGACATCCAGCGGCCCCTCCCCACCGATCGACAGGCCGACGCCGTGCAACGACAGCGGATATTGTTCGCGTATCAGCCCCAGGAAGTGATGAAGCGGCCCGCCGGCCACCATGTAGTTTTCCGCGTGCACCTCGAAGAAACCCAGATCCGGTCGGGTCTGCAGCACCTCACGAAAATGCGCACTCTTGAGCCCCAGCCCTGCCCTTGGCGGCAGCCGGCTATCGGTGGCGAGGGACGGGGTGTTCGACATGGTGGCGGGCCTCAGGCGGATGCGATCAGGACTTGGCTTTGAATGCTTCGAGCTGGCCGAAACCGGTGGGGGAGGTTTTGCTTTCCATGGTGGTGCAAGTGCCTTTCGGGACCGATTTCCAGGCGTTGGCCTGATAGTCCATTTTTGCGGTACCGGCGCAGGTGGTGCCGGCGCCGGCGGCGCAGTCGTTCTTGCCTTTGAGGGCGACGCCGAAGCATTTTTCCATGGTGTCGTCGGCTGCGTGAACGGTCGGGACGGCTGTCATGCTCAGGGCAGAACCCAGGGCGAGGACCAAGGCAGCGGCGGACAGGGTGCGGGTCGAAGCAGTCATGGTGATTCTCCAGTCTTCAGGGAAATGAACCGGCGTTAGCGCCGGTCTGCTGAACTAGAGAGGGGAGGTGGGGAAGTGTTACAGCGAGGGGCATGATTTTTTTGCCTACCTCGGAAATCCAATGCGGAGGAGAGTTATCTGTGGCGAGGGGATTTATCCCCGTTGGGCTGCGAAGCAGCCCTCGCAATTCCGCATCAATCAGCCTGACACACCGCGGAGCTGTTTTTTGGGGCTGCTTCGCAGCCCAACGGGGATAAATCCCCTCGCCACAAATGTATTGCTGCCGCCATTGTATTCACTTGAGAACCGGGCAAAAAAAAACGGCCCGAAGGCCGTTTTCTAGCGCAACAGACTCAACCGCCCAGATACGCCTCGCGCACTTTCGGGTCGGTCAGCAGCGCTTCACCGGTGCCTTGCATCACCACCCGGCCGTTCTCCAACACGTACGCCCGGTCGGCGATTTTAAGCGCCTGGTTGGCGTTCTGCTCCACCAGGAACACCGTCACGCCATCCTTGCGCAGTTGTTCGATGATGTCGAAGATCTGCTGGATGATGATCGGTGCCAGGCCCAGGGAAGGCTCGTCGAGCAGCAGCAGCTTGGGTTTGCTCATCAGCGCACGGCCGATGGCGAGCATTTGCTGTTCGCCGCCGGACATGGTGCCGCCGCGCTGGGTAAAGCGTTCTTTCAGGCGTGGGAAAAGGTGCAGGACCTTGTCCATTTGTTCCTGATAGTCGCCCTTGTCGGTGAAAAATCCGCCCATGGCGAGGTTTTCTTCCACGGTCAGCCGGGCAAATACCCGACGGCCCTCAGGTACCACGGCGATGCTCTTGCGCATGATCCGCGCAGAGTCCTGGCCCACCAGTTCCTCACCCATGTAGCGGATGCTGCCGCTGTGGGCCTGGGGCGAACCGCAGAGCGTCATCAGCAGGGTGGATTTGCCGGCACCGTTGGCACCGATCAGCGTGACGATTTCGCCCTGGCGGACTTCGACGTTGACGCTGTGCAGGGCCTGGATCTTGCCGTAGAAGGTGGAAACGTTTTCGAACTGCAGCATTTACGCTTCCCCCAGGTAGGCTTTGATCACTTCAGGATTGTCGCGGATCTGTTCCGGCGTACCGTCGGCCAGGGGCGTGCCCTGGTTGATCACGACGATGTGGTCGGAAATGCTCATGACCAGCTTCATGTCGTGCTCGATCAGCAGCACGGTGACGTTGTGCTCCTCACGCAGCACGCCGATCAGGGCCTTCAGGTCTTCGGTTTCCTTCGGGTTCAGGCCGGCGGCCGGTTCGTCGAGCATGAGGATCCGCGGACGGGTCATCATGCAGCGGGCGATTTCCAGGCGCCGTTGCTGACCGTAGGCCAGGGTGCCGGCGGTACGGTTGGCAAACTCGGTGAGGTTGACCTTGTCCAGCCAGTACTCGGCGTACTCCATGGCCTCGCGTTCGCTTTTGCGGAACGCCGGGGTCTTGAACAGGCCGGCAAAGAAGTTGGTGTTCAAATGACGATGCTGAGCGATCAACAGGTTCTCGACCGCTGTCATGTCCTTGAACAACCGCACGTTCTGGAAGGTACGCACCACACCCTTGCGGGCGATGTGGTGGCCGGGCAGGCCCTGGATCGGCTCGCCGTCCAGCAGGATGGTGCCGCCGGTGGGCTGGTAGAAGCCGGTCAGGCAGTTGAACACGGTGGTCTTGCCTGCGCCGTTCGGCCCGATCAGGGCAACCACTTGCTTCTCTTTCACGGTCAGGGCCACGCCGTTGACCGCCAGCAAACCGCCGAAGCGCATGCTCAAGTTTTCGACTTTCAGGATCTCGCGGCTCATTTGCGCAGCTCCATGTGGGGGCGTTGCATAGGCAGCAGACCTTGAGGACGCCAGATCATCATCAGCACCATCAAGGCGCCGAACATCAACATGCGGTATTCGCTGAATTCACGCATCATTTCCGGCAGCAGGATCATCACGATCGCCGCCAGGATCACGCCCAACTGCGAGCCCATCCCGCCCAGCACCACGATGGCGAGGATGATCGCCGACTCGATGAAGGTGAAGGATTCCGGCGTCACCAGGCCTTGGCGAGCGGCGAAGAAGCTGCCGGCAAAACCGGCGAACGCAGCGCCGAGGGTAAAGGCCGACAGTTTGATCACGGTTGGGTTGAGACCCAGGGCACGGCAGGCGATTTCGTCTTCACGCAGTGCCTCCCAGGCGCGGCCGATCGGCATGCGCAGCAGGCGGTTGATGACGAACAGCGCGGCCAGGGCCAGCAGCAGGGCAACCAGGTAGAGGAAGATCACCTTGTTGATCGAGTTGTATTCCAGGCCGAAGTACTCGTGGAAGGTCTGCAGGCCTTCGGCGGCTTTACGTTCGAAGGTCAGGCCGAAGAACGTCGGTTTCTCGATGTTGCTGATGCCGTTCGGGCCACCGGTAATGTCGGTCAGGTTGCGCAGGAACAGGCGGATGATCTCGCCAAAACCCAGGGTCACGATCGCCAGGTAGTCGCCGCGCAAGCGCAGGACCGGGAAACCCAGCAGGAAACCGAAGGTGGCGGCCATCATCCCGGCGATGGGCAGGCAGATCCAGAAGCTCAGGCCGAAGTAGTGGGACAGCAGCGCATAGCTGTAGGCCCCGACGGCGTAGAAACCGACGTAACCCAGGTCCAGCAGGCCGGCCAGGCCTACGACGATGTTCAGGCCCAGGCCCAGCATCACGTAGATCAGGATCAGCGTGGCGATGTCCACCGCGCCGCGAGAGCCGAAGAACGGCCACACCAGGGCCACGACGATCAGGCCCAGCACGATCCAGCGCTGGGTCGACGGCAGGGTCAGGAAGTGGCTGGCCTTGGCCGGGATCACCGGCAGGCCGGGCGAAGATTTCCATGCCGCGCTGATCTGCGTGCTGAACAGCACACGCACGAACATCAGCAGCGAGCACACGGCGATGGTCGCCAGGATCGCCGGGCTGGTGCCGTGCACTTCCAGGTTGATGCCGACGATGGTCAGTTTAAGACCCAGTACCGGGTAGGCCACGGCCCAGACCAGCAGGGCGCTGAAAAGCGCTGATTTGAGATGCCTAGTCATACTTTCTCAACCTCCGGGCGGCCCAGGATGCCGGTCGGCCGGAATAACAGAACCAGAACCAACAAGCCGAACGCCACGACGTCCTTGTACTGGTCGCCGAAGATATCGGCGCCAAAGGCTTCCGCCACGCCCAGCACCAACCCGCCGAGCATCGCCCCGGGGATGCTGCCGATGCCGCCCAGTACCGCGGCGGTGAAGGCTTTCAGGCCCACGAGGAAGCCGGCGTTGGGGTTGATCACGCCATATTGCATGCTCAACAGCACCGCGGCGATGGCCGCCAGGGCCGCACCGATGACGAAGGTCAGGGCGATGATGTTGTTGGTGTTGATGCCCAGCAGGTTGGCCATCTTGATGTCCTCGGCACAGGCGCGACAGGCGCGGCCGAGGCGGGAACGGGAGATGAACAACGTGAGGCCGAGCATGGCGACCAGGGTCACCACGAACACCACGATTTGCATGTAGGAAATCAGCACTTCATGTGCCCCGCCTGGCCCGATGGCAAAGTTGCCCGGGATCAGGTTGGGAATGGATTTGTCCTTGGAGTCTTGCGAAAGCAGTACCGTGTTCTGCAGGAAGATCGACATACCGATGGCGGAAATCAGCGGGATCAGACGGTTGCTGCCGCGCAGGGGGCGGTAGGCAATCCGTTCGATGCTGTAGCCATAGGAACTGGTGACCACGATGCTCGCGATGAACGCCGCGGTCATCAACAGCGGGACACTGTCGAGTCCCATCATGGCCAGCCCGGCGATGGCGATGAACGCCACGTAGGAGCCGATCATGTACACCTCGCCGTGGGCGAAGTTGATCATTCCAATGATGCCGTAGACCATCGTATAGCCGATGGCGATCAGGGCATACGTGCTGCCAACGGTCAGGCCGTTAACCAGCTGCTGGAAGAAGTGATAGATGTCAGGCATTACAGCGCTCCTAAAAACCTGATACGCATTTCACTGGTGGAGTCATTTTCCCGCCCGGGCCCCGTGGATCTGCATCCACTTCGAACACGAGGTTTGCCAGCGAACCGCTGATGACGGTTTTGAGATTTTCAGGTGGGGAGACTGGCGGATCACGCCAGCGCGGCCCAATACATTTAAAACAAAGCCCACGGCACGCCGTGGGCTTTATTGGCAGTCAGTCAGGCCAGGCCTTACTGAGGCGAGGCTTCGGTTTTAGGTTTGCCGAAATGCCACTCGTAGACCACGAACTTGAAGTCCTTCAGGTCGCCCTTCGCGTCGAAGCTCAGGTCGCCCGTTGGCGTCTTGAAGGTGCCGGCGTGGATGGCTTCGGCCACTTTGCCTGCGTCTTCGCTCTTGGCCGAAGTGATGGCCTGGGCAATCACCTGGACAGCAGAGTAGGACGGGAACACGAACGGACCGCTCGGGTCTTCTTTCTTGGCCTTGAACGCGTCAGCCAGGGCAACGTTGGCCGGATCCTGGTCGAAGGATTTCGGCAGGGTCACCAGCAGGCCTTCGGAGGACTCCTTGGCGATTTGCGAGATGGAGTCGTTACCCACGCCTTCCGGACCCATGAACTTGGCCTTCAGGCCTTTTTCCTGGGCTTGACGCAGGATCAGGCCCAGCTCCGGGTGGTAGCCGCCGTAGTAGACGAAGTCGACGTTGGCTTGCTTGAGCTTGGCGATCATCGAAGAGAAGTCTTTGTCGCCGGCGTTCACGCCTTCGAAGACGGCCACTTTCACGCCTTTGCTTTCGAGGGTTTTCTTCACGGCGCTGGCGATGCCTTCACCGTACTGCTGCTTGTCGTGCAGGACCGCAACGACCTTTGGCTTGACGTGGTCGGCGATGTAGTTGCCGGCCGCAGGGCCTTGGGCGCTGTCCAGGCCGATGGTGCGGAAGATCATCTTGTAGCCGCGAGCGGTGATGTCCGGGCTGGTGGCCGCCGGGGTGATCATGATCACGCCTTCGTCTTCGTAGATGTCGGAAGCTGGCTGGGTGGAACTGGAGCACAGGTGGCCGACCACGAACTTGACGCCGTCGTTGACGACTTTGTTCGCGACCGCGACCGCTTGTTTTGGATCACAGGCGTCATCGTACTCGACGGCGACGAGCTGCTTGCCGTCGACGCCACCCTTGGCGTTGATCTGTTCGATGGCCATTTTCGCGCCACTGAACTGCATGTCGCCGTATTGGGCTACAGGGCCGGTTTTCGGGCCGGCGATGGCGATCTTGATGGTGTCGGCGGCAAACGAATGGCTGGCAACCCCGGCCAGAACCATAGCGGCAAACAGTTTGGAAATCTGCTTAGTAGCCTTAGTCATAGTGCTCCACTCATGCTGTTGTAGTTTTTATAGTCCTGGCGCCGTAGCAGCAGAACCGGGTCAGATATCTTGGATACCCTCGCGGAAAATGCCCCCGGCAACTGTACCGGTACAGTGTAGAGCGCCCATTGTTGGCAAGGGAAGCTGGCGCTTGGGGGCAAAACCTGGGGGTGTCGCTTAATTGAAAGAAAAAGACAGAATAGCGGCGGGGTTTGTCCGGTCGTTTCGGCAATCCTTGGCTTTCCTGCGCTTTTCAATCGGTACTGCAATTTGCTACCGGGTTTTTCTGCCAGACCACCGACGTTATCATTCGCGCCGATTTCTTTTCCGGACAGGTCCCATGAATCAAGAACCTAGCACCCTCTATGCCAAGCTGCTTGGAGAAACCGCAT
Source organism: Pseudomonas sp. NFACC37-1 (assembly GCF_900101575.1). Taxonomy (NCBI): domain Bacteria; kingdom Pseudomonadati; phylum Pseudomonadota; class Gammaproteobacteria; order Pseudomonadales; family Pseudomonadaceae; genus Pseudomonas; species Pseudomonas sp. NFACC37-1. The sequence goes on from NZ_FMUZ01000003.1 coordinate 293,485, forward strand.
CCATCACCTGGAAAGAGCTGGAGCCGTTCTTTGCCAAGGGTGCCCTATTGTGGGTCGACCCGGCACTGGATTTGATCGCCGCCGCCGAGGCCGTCGCCCAGGACGAAGGTACCAAAGTCGCCGCCTGGCTGGCCGCCGACCAGCTCGCCAAGCTGTCTGAAACGCGGGCGCTGGATTTTCTGGAGCGCGATCCGCAGCTTTGGGCGGTGGTGGTTTCGCCGTGGATTATGATCCAGGAAAGGGCGTCGAATTGATCGGTGCACCAAGTTGGTTCGCATTTTTGTGTTTGAAAAAGTGTGTAGGTGAGTAGCGTGATGGCACCCTGCCGTGGCGAAACGCCACAGGGCAGGGTGACGTATACGTAACGGGAACAGTTTATTGGGCAGCCTTTGGGCTGCTCAATTGTTTCTGGATATTGAGATGAGCAAAAGATCGCAGCCTGCGGCAGCTCCTACAAGGGCGCCGCGGTTTTATGTGAACCGCAGCCCGTAGGAGCTGCCGAAGGCTGCGATCTTTTAAGGCAACGCCTCAGTAAGTCCTGCCAGTATGGTTATTCAAGGAAATGACCTTGGTCTTGCCAATGCGGTGACGGTAGATCTCGCGCAGGTACTTGATGGATTTCTTCACGCAGTCGCGGGACAGGCGGATGTCGTTGATCGAGACGAACTTGTCCTTGTCATTGATCAGCTCGCGGTACTTCTTCTCGTACATCGGCTTGATCGCGTACCAGTTGGTGTCGAGGATCTTCGCCGGGTTTTCGAACTCGTTGAGCAGGTCGTCGATGCGTGCTTCGTCGAAGTCTTCATTGATGATGAAGTCCAGGATCGAGTTGTCCAGGGTGTCGTCGAAACGGTACGGGGTGCGGGCGAAGCAGCGTTTGATGAAGGCCACGATCAGGGTCAGGAAATCATCCGACAGGCACGGGCTCTTGGCGATCAGGGTGGTCAGCGACAGGTTCGCCGAGGCACCGATCACCAATGCGTAACGCTTGAGCGTGGTGTTGGGGAACAGGCTGTTGAGGTGGGTCTTGAGCCGGTTCAGGTCCATGTAGGACAGCTTGTAGTCCTTGGGCAAGGAGACGATGGACACCACCGACGAGCAGTTCTTGAAGAAGTGCAGGTCATGCAGGGCCGCGGCGTCGTAGCCGGAATTCTTGTATTGCTCCAGGGAGGCGCGGTAGCGCTTGGATTCGATCGGCAACAGGCTGATGCCTTCGATGGCCTGGGTGACTTTGTTGAAATGCGGCAGGTCGATGGAGCGGAAGAACAGGTCGTCGATGTTCAGGCGCGGCGGCTCTTTCTCGAATACCTTGAACTTGTCGCCGCTCGGTGCCGGGGTTTCCGGGACGACAGACTCGGCGTAGGCGATTGCCACCGGGCCGGCCAGGCTCATGAACAGGTCGTTGGCGTCCAGGCGAATGGTTTCGCCGATGTCGATGCCGGCACGGCGGAAGTAGTTCTGGTCGTAGTCGGTGGTGACGGCCTGGGCCGTCAGGATGTTGAAGATCTGCTGGGAGATGTACTGGTTGGCGTGCTTCTCCATGGCATTGACATCAATGTTCTGGATGTTGCCGTCATCGCTTTCTTCGGCGTAGCGCATGATGTCGTTGGAGATCAGCATCATCGCGTTCCACGGGCGGATACGGCCCATCACGCTGGCTTCGCTGCTGTCTTCGTTGGCGAAGTTGTAAGAGAAATCCCATTCTTCCGACAGGTACTTGCACAGCAGGCGTCCGGCGTTGATGTGCAAGGCTTCGGACATTTCGCTGCGGTGGTCGGAAATGTTCGGCAGCACGCAGATGCCGCTGGTGAAGATCGGCTCGAAGACGAAGGAGTGGCCGCTCTTGCTGTCGTGTTCGTCCATCGGCTTGGTGTCGAACGTCTTGTTCATGTACGAGTACTGCTGGGCCAGGCCGAACTCCGAGGCCATGCCCGAGCCGGTACCGCCGCCGGCGCTGAAGATCGAGAAGTACAGGCGCGACTGGTTGGCCTTGATGCCGCAGCTGTCGATCAGGTACGAGTGGATCATTTTCCAGTCGGGGCTGGAGAAGCGCTGGGTGTCCTTGTTCAGGATGATCTTGGCCAGGTACTGGCCCAGGATCGGCGCGTTACCGGCGCCACCGGCGTGGACTTCCGACAGGTCCATGATTTTCATTTTGCTGTAGTCGCGCAAGAAGCCGCTTTTTTCGCCCTTGCGCGAGAAACGGATGCGCCCGGCGATGTCCTTGTCCAAGTCGCCGAGCATCACCAGCGGCTCTACCAGGAACACCGGCTTGCTGGTCTTGCTGGTGCCCAGGCGCAGGTTGTTGCGGATCCATTGTGCGGGGCTGTAGCCCTTGTCGCTGTAGCCTTTGTCTTCGGCGTTGAATTCGTTGAGGTAGAACTTGCGGGCGTTGTACACCAGCTCGGCCACGTCCAGGGCGATGTTGGAGCCGCAGCGACCCAGGCCGATCAGGCACACCGACGGGAACTCCTGCTGGGCTCGGTCGTATTCGTCGTCCACCAGGTGCGGCGGGCGCGGGAACACGGTGTCACGCAGGCCGTCGAGGTTATCGAGGATACGGTCGGTGTTGGTTTCGGTGAAATACAGATACTGCTGGGTCGACAGAGGGCGCGGGGGGCTCGACGGCTTCGAGACTTCGGGGCCGTTGGCGGCCGGGCTCAAGGTCAGATCGGATACCGCAGTGGCTGTTTTTTTGGAGGTCATTGTGCGCCATGTGCCTGAACTGGTGGCTCGACGAATGCGGTCATCGAACGCTCGCGGATGGGAATTCGCGCCTGGGTAAACGCGAAAATCGGTCCAAGCGGTCAGGGCTGCGGCCTGAGCAGCGCTCGGGATATTCTTTTTCTGATCACGTTGGATCGGCCACCGGACTTCGATCTTTAACCGGCAAAAGGCAAAATGGTGGCAATTGTTACAGGAGTTTGATCGGCATCAAGAAATGCGCCGCGTCCCATGGGCGGGTATCAGCCTTGCGAATGATTGGAGACAGCTTCCGTGCCGCTGTCTAGATTGCATATCCAGGCCACGGACCGTTGGCCCATAACAATAAAAGAGACGGACCCATGCAGAACTCGACCCAAGCGGCGAATGCCTGGCGCATTCTGTTCCTGTTGTTCCTGGCCAACCTGTTCAATTTCTTCGACCGCACCATCCCGGCGATCATCATCGAGCCGATCCGCATGGAGTGGAGCCTCAGCGATTTCCAGATCGGCATCATCGGCACCGCCTTCACCATCGTTTATGCCATTGCCGGCTTGCCGCTGGGGCGCATGGCCGATACCGGTTCGCGTAGCAAGTTGATGGGCTGGGGCCTGGCGGCCTGGAGCGGACTGACGGCGGTGAACGGCCTGGTGGGCAGTTTCTGGGCGTTCCTGGTGGTGCGCATGGGCGTCGGCATCGGCGAGGCCAGCTACGCACCCGCCGCCAACTCACTGATTGGCGATCTGTTCCCGGCCCACCGCCGGGCGCGGGCGATGGGTATCTTCATGCTCGGCCTGCCGCTGGGCCTGCTGTTGGCGTTTTTCACCATTGGCGCGATGGTCAAGGCGTTCGACAGCTGGCGAGCGCCGTTCTTCATCGCGGCGGTACCGGGGCTGGTGTTGGCGGTGTTCATGTTTTTCATCAAGGAGCCCAAGCGTGGCGCGGCGGAAACCGTGCAGGTCTCCCAGGAAAAGATCGACAAGCCGGTTCGCCGGGTGCTGGCGATTCCCACCTTCCTGTGGCTGGTGCTGGCGGGGCTGTGCTTCAACTTCGCCACCTATGCCTGCAACTCCTTCCTGGTGCCGATGCTGCAACGTTATTTCCTGATGCCACTGCACGAGGCGGCCGTGGCCACCGGCATCATGGTGGGCGTGACGGGGTTGTTCGGGCTCACCCTGGGCGGCTGGGTCGCGGACAAGATTCACCAGCGCGTGCCCAACGGCCGCCTGCTGTTTGCAGCGTTCAGCCTGGCGATCTCGACGGTCACCACGGCGTGGGCCCTGCATGCCGGTCGCATTGAAATCGGCGTGTTCGTGGCGGTGTTCAGCGTGGGTTGGCTGTTTGCCTATAACTTCTACACCTGCGTCTACACCGCGATCCAGGACGTGGTGGAGCCGCGCCTGCGCGCCACGGCGATGGCGTTGTACTTTGCCGGGCTGTATTTGCTTGGCGGCGGCCTGGGGCCGGTGGTGGTGGGCGGCTTGTCCGACTACTTCGCCCGCACGGCCATGGCCAGCGCGGGTGTCGACCAGATGAGCGAAGCATTCAAGGCCATCGGCCTGCACGATGCGATGTACCTGATCCCGGTGGCGCTGCTCTTGACCATGGTGTTCCTGTTCCTGGCGTCACGCTGCTTCGTGCGCGATGCCAAGCGGATGAAGGACGGGATGAGCGCGGAGGTGATGTCGCAGGGTGTCGCGGCGACGGCTTGATAGCACCAGACTCAGCTCCGGTGATGGGCCTGCTTTTGTGGCGAGGGGATTTATCCCCGTGGGGCTGCGAAGCAGCCCCCAAAAGCACTCAATTAATCTGACACACCGTGCTTTAGGGTTTAGGACTGCTGCGCAGCCCAACGGGGATAAATCCCCTCGCCACAGGTTGTGCATGGCAGCGAAATTGTGCCTAGCGAACCTTTTCATCCCGCCCACGCAGCAAGCGATTGGGCATCGCCACCGCGGCCGCCAGCCCCAACAGCGATACCGCCGCGCTGATCAACAGCAAATGCCGGAATGTCGCCTGCAATGCCCGGCGCAAGGCCTCCTGGGCCTCGCCCGGGGCGGCGTTGAGGCCGTCCAGCAAGACGTTGCCGGCATGTCCTTCACCGATCAACGACGCGCCGGCGAGTTGGGCCAGGCTTGAATCCTGCAGCAAGGCCAGCAGCAAGGCCGACATCAACGCCACGCCCACCGCGCCGCCAAGGGAACGGAACAGGTTGGTGGTGCTGGTGGCGACGCCGATATCCGCTTGTTGTACCGAGTTCTGCGAACCCACCAGTGAGGTGGGGAACTGCATGCCCGAGGCGATGCCGCTGAGCAGCATGAACAGGCTGCTGAGCCAGAACGCGTCAGGCGCAGTGAAGGCCATGCCGAGGATGGCGAAGGGAAAGAGCAGGGCACCGCTCAGGATCATCGGTTTGTAGCGCCCCGTGACCGAGGTCCGGCGGCCGGCGAAATACGCCCCGATCGGCAGCCCTATCGCCAGCGGCAACAAGTGCAACGCCGCACTGTCGGCACCGGCGCCGGTCACGCTCTGGAAGCGCAACGGCATCAGCACCGTCAGGGAAATCGCCTGGAAACTGGTGAAGAACACCGTGCACCAGCACAGCACCGCGCTGCGGTTGGCGAACAGGTGCATCGGCAGCAACGGTTCCCGCGCCCGGCGCTCATACCAGGCGAACGTCCCCAGGGCTATCCCCGCGCAACCCAGCAACCCCAGCACTTCACGGCTGTGCCAGGCATGGCCCTGGCCGACCTCGGTGATCCCCAGCAGCAACGCCGTCAGGCCAATGATCAGCAACACGGTGCCCAGGTAATCGATGATCGGCGTGCGTTGCGGTACTGGCAGCCCCACCAGGGTGCGTCGGGCCACCCACCAGGCCGTGAGGCCCAGGGGCAGGTTGATCCAGAACACCCAGCGCCACGACAAGTACTCGGTCATGTAGCCCCCGAGCACCGGCCCGGCCACGCTGGCCACCGCGTACATGCTGCTGAAATACCCTTGGTAGCGCCCCCGTTCGCGGGGCGGGATGATGTCGCCGATGATCGCCTGGCTCACTGAAATCATCCCGCCGGCGCCGATGCCCTGGACGATCCGTGCCAGCACCAGTTGCTCCATGTTTTGCGCCAGGCCACAGAACAGCGAGGCCAGGGTGAACAGGCCCATGCCGAACAGCATCAGCGGCCGGCGTCCGTAGAGGTCGCCGAGCTTGCCGTAGATGGGCACCGCCACGGTCATGGCGACCATGTAGCCGGAAATCACCCAGGCCAGCAGGCTGACGTCGGCAAATTGTGCGGAAATGGCCGGCATCGAGACGGCGACGATGGTCTGGTCCAGGGCACCCAGGAAAATTGCCAGCATCAGGGCCACCAGCACACTGCGGATGGCCGGTTTCGGGGCTTGGAGCGTATCGAGCTGAGTCACGGCTGAACCTGCGGGCATTGCGCCGAAGAGGCGAATGGGACGAAGCCCGCAGTTTAAGTCGGTAGGCGGCTATTCGATAGCCTCGTAAGGAAGCCCGACGTAATTTTCCGCAATGGTTTTTCGACCCGCCTCGGAATCGACGAAATATTCCAGCTCGGCTTCGCTGATGCGCTGGTTGAAGGCATCGTCGTCGAAGCGGTGCAGCATCGAAGTCATCCACCACGAGAACCGTTCGGCTTTCCAGACGCGGCGCAGGCAGATGGCCGAATAGTGCTCCAGCAAGTCCACACGGCCGTCGCGATAGACCTTGAGCAGGATGTTGAACAGCGTGCTGACATCGCTGGCGGCCAGGTTCAGCCCCTTGGCCCCGGTCGGCGGGACGATGTGGGCCGCGTCGCCCACCAGGAACATCCGCCCGTACTGCATCGGCTCGACCACGAAGCTGCGCAGCGGCGCGATGCTTTTCTCGATGGATGGGCCGGTCACCAAGGCCTCGGCCAGGTCGGTGGGAAGGCGTTTTTTCAGTTCATGCCAGAAACGCTCGTCCGGCCAGTCGGCCACTTGCTCCTCGGCAGGGACTTGCAGGTAGTAACGGGTGCGGGTCTTGGAGCGCATGCTGCACAGGGCAAAGCCGCGGGCGTGCCGAGCGTAGACCAGCTCTTCGTGAACCGGCGGGGTGTCAGCCAGCACGCCGAGCCAGCCAAACGGGTAGACGCGCTCGAAAACCTTGAGTTTTTCCGCTGGAATGGACTGTCGCGCCACGCCGTGGAAACCGTCGCAACCGGCAATGTAGTCGCAGTCCAGGCGTAAGGTTTGCCCTTCATGCTCGAAGGTCACGAAAGGGTGCTCGGTTTGCATGTCGTGGGGCTGGGCGTTGCTGGCCAGGTACAACGTGCGGGCGCCGGCGGCTTCGCGGGCGGCCATCAGATCACGGGTCACTTCGGTCTGGCCGTAGACCATGACGTTTTTACCGCCAGTCAGGCCCTTGAGGTCGATGTGCACCCGCCGATCGTTGAGCACCAGTTCAAAGCCGTCATGGGGCAGGCCTTCGGCGTCCATGCGTTGGCCGACGCCAGCCTGGCGCAGCAGTTCGACCATGCCTTGCTCCAGCACACCGGCGCGGATGCGGCCCAGTACATAGTCCGGGGTCTGGCGTTCGAGGATGACAGTGTCGATGCCGGCGTTGTGCAGCAACTGGCCGAGCAGCAGGCCAGAGGGGCCGGCGCCGATAATAGCGACTTGGGTCTTGAGGGTTTTCATTGTTCTTATGACTCGCACGAAGCACGCGACCAGGGTCGGTGTTGATTATTAGAAATCGAGTGCCTACATTTTTCGCTTGCGGACCTGTCAGTTGAAGGGGAAAACTGAGCCGATACCTGTACTTTCTGCCAATTGGTGCGATTATCGCCCGCAACCCCAGGCCCGGATCCACGTTATGAAAAAACCTGACCTGCCTTCGATCCCGGTGTTCAAGCTCTACGGTGAGAGCCAGGAATGGCCGACCCCGGACCTGCTGCACTGCGAAACCATCTCCAAGCGCAGCCGCGAGCATCACTGGGAAATCAAACCCCATCGGCATGCCGACCTGTGCCAGTTGTTGTTTGTCTTCAAGGGCCAGGCGGAACTGGAAATCGAAGGCCGGCGCACGCAGCTCACCGAGCCGGCGGTGCAGATCCTGCCGCCGCTGTCGGTCCATGGCTTTCGTTTTTCCGAGGATGTGGAAGGTTACGTGGTGACCCTGGCGGCGCCGCTGGTCACGCACCTGCAAGCGCAGCTGGGGCATGCAGTCAATGTGCTGGCCCAGGCCGAAAGCTACCCCGCCCTCGAGAATTCCGAGTACCTCAACAGCCTGTTCAGCGCCCTGCAGAATGAATACATGGGGCATCAGCCGGCTCGGGAAATGCTGATGCATGCGCTGGTCAGCGTGATCATGGTCTGGGTCAGCCGCCAGGTGATGCAGCGACACACCCAGGCCCAGCGCCCGCAACGGGCCCGGGAATACCTCAACGGGTTCATTCAGTTGGTGGAAGAAACCTATCGCGAGCACGTCAAGGTCGAAGACCTGGCCCATCGCCTGGGCATTTCCGTGTCGCACCTCAACGGCACCTGCCGGGAACTGGCGGGGCAACCGGCGTTGCAGATCATGCACGAGCGCCAGTTGTTGGAAGCCAAGCGCCTGCTGACCTACACCGGCATGACCATCTACGAGATTTCCGAACTGCTCGGGTTTTCCGACCCGACCAACTTCACCCGGCTGTTCCGCCGGCGCGTCGGCATCTCGCCCAAGGCGTTCCGGGACCGGCTCAAGACCGATCAGCAGGACGACTGACCACGCCTCAGCGCAGGGCGTTCAGGGTTGCGCTGTGGGGGATGCAGCGTTCGAAGTTGCAGCTGGCGTATTCACGGGGCAGTTGCCTGGCCTGCTCGACCCGGTAGGCCGCAGTGCCATAAAGCGCAAGCGTGGCGGCGCAGGTGACGAAAATAGCGAGGCGTCTTCTTGTTTTGATGTTCATGGCGGTGACCTCTGAACGAATACCCGGGGGCACTACTTTCAGCATAGGTCAGCCGTGGCGGGTTGCCAGCCTGGTAAGACTCGCATTTAACCCGACATTCAGAATGCTGATATCCCCTGTGGGAGCGGGCTTGCTCGCGAAAGCGGTGTGTCAGTCACCATCAATGTTGACTGTTGCTCCGTCTTCGCGAGCAAGCCCGCTCCCACAGGGATAGAGGTGTTTTTCGGGAGGGTTATGCCAAGTGTTCCGGCTTCATCGGATCGCCCGGCTTGACGTCCAGTTGCTTGCGCACGTCTTCGAACATTTCGTCGTAATACTTGTGCATCGAGCCGATGCTGGCGGTCTTGGGCAAGCCATATTGCTGCGCGATGCGCGTGGCGTGGCGGGCGAAATCGAAGGCCTGGTCCTTGGCCAGGAAAAAGGTCTCGTCCAGGGGCTTGTCTTCCACCGTGCCATGCACCCGGAACGACATGCCGCTGCCTTCCTTGGGGTCCTGCGCAACCTCGTAGTCGATGCACAGGTTGTAGTTGAAGTCTTCCTTGTTCAGCGCATGGCGTTCCATGTGCAGGTGACCGGGTTCGAACATGGCCATAAACGACTCTCCTCGAAGGCGTGGGTGTAGGGCAGACCCCGGATCCGCCCTGCAAGTTTCCTGTTATCGATAAGTGATGCCAGGTGTCGACGTGCTGATGCGGGTGCCGGCCTGGCCCTGGACGATAGCATCGATGTCCGACAGCGACCCGATCACCGCGACCTTGCCCGTGTTGCGTGCGAACTCGCAGGCGGCCTGCACCTTCGGCCCCATGGAGCCTGCGGCGAAGCCGAGCCGTTCCAGTTCGTCGGGGTGGGCCTGGGCGATGGCTTTCTGGGTCGGCTTGCCGAAGTCGATGAACGCGGCGTTGACGTCAGTGGCGATCACCAGCAGATCGCTTTCCAGCTGTTCGGCCAGCAGCGCCGAGCACAGGTCCTTGTCGATCACCGCCTCCACGCCCTGTAGCTTGCCCTCGGCGTCGTACATCGTCGGAATGCCGCCACCGCCGGCGCAGATCACGATGCTGCCTTTTTCCAGCAGCCATTTGATCGGGCGGATCTCAAAGATGCGCTTGGGCCTGGGGCTTGCGACCACACGGCGGAACTTGTCGCCGTCCGGGGCGATGGTCCAGCCTTTTTCAGTCGCCAGCTTCTGCGCCTCTTGCTGGCTATAGACCGGGCCGATGGGCTTGGTGGGGTTCTGGAAGGCCGGGTCGTTGCCATCCACTTCGACCTGGGTCAGCAGCGTGGCGAAGGGGACTTCGAAGTCCAGCAGATTGCCCAGTTCCTGTTCGATGATGTAGCCGATCATGCCTTCGGTTTCGGCGCCGAGCACGTCCAGCGGATATGGCGTGACCGCGGTGTAGGCCGCCGCCTGCAACGACAGCAGGCCGACCTGCGGGCCGTTGCCGTGGGCGATGACCAGTTGGTTGCCGGGGTGGATCTTGGCGATCTGTTCGGTCGCGGTGCGGATGTTGCTACGTTGGTTGGCAGCGGTCAGAGGTTCACCCCGACGCAGGAGGGCGTTACCGCCCAGGGCAACGACGATGCGCATGGTATTGTCCTTCAAAAAAATGGACGAACAACGCGGTCCTTTGTGGGAGCGAGCTTGCTCGCGATAGCGGTGTGTCAGTCGACATCAATGTTGCCTGTTCCTGCGCCATCGCGAGCAAGCTCGCTCCCACAAGGGAACTGCGTTGGTTTCAGATATCCGCCAGCGCCGACACCAGGATCGCCTTGATGGTGTGCATGCGGTTTTCCGCTTGCTCGAAGGCGATATTGGCCGGGGATTCGAAGACCTCTTCGGTCACCTCCACGCCATTGGCCAGGTTCGGATAGCGCGCGGCGATGTCCTTGCCGACCTTGGTTTCGCTGTTGTGGAACGCCGGCAGGCAATGCATGAATTTCACCCGTGGGTTGCCCGAGGCTTTCATCATTTGCGCGTTGACCTGGTAGGGCAGCAGTTGCTCGATGCGTTCATCCCAGGCTTCCACCGGCTCGCCCATGGACACCCAGATGTCGGTGTGGATGAAGTCCACGCCCTTGACCGCTTCTTTCGGATCCTCGGTGATGGTGATGCGCCCGCCGCTCTCGGCGGCGAAGGCCTGGCACTGGTCGATGAAGTCCTGGTGCGGCCACAGTGCTTTCGGCGCGCCGATGCGCACGTCCATGCCCAGTTTGGCGCCGATCATCAGCAGCGAATTGCCCATGTTGTAGCGCGCGTCGCCCAAGTAGGCGTAGCTGATGTCATGCAGCGGCTTGTCGCTGTGTTCGCGCATGGTCAGGGTGTCGGCGATCATCTGGGTGGGGTGGAATTCGGCGGTCAGGCCGTTGAACACCGGCACGCCGGCGAACTTGGCCAGTTCCTCGACGATCTCCTGTTCGAAGCCCCGGTACTCGATGGCGTCGAACATCCGTCCCAGGACCCGGGCGGTGTCTTTCATGCTTTCCTTGTGGCCGATCTGCGACGACACCGGGTCGATGTAGGTGACGTGGGCGCCCTGGTCGTGGGCCGCGACCTCGAAGGCACAGCGGGTGCGGGTCGAGGTCTTCTCGAAGATCAGCGCGATGTTCTTGCCCTTGAGGTGCGGCTGTTCGGTGCCGGTGTACTTGGCACGCTTGAGGTCGCGGGACAGGTCCAGCAGGTAGTGCAGCTCGCGGTTGGTGTGGTGCATCAAGCTCAGCAGGCTGCGGTTGCGCATGTTGAAAGCCATGATATGGATCTCCTTGGGTTTCGGTTATCCCCTGGGCTGCGTTCGATAAACACTGGCCCAGGCTCGAAGGTCAGTAGTCGATCGGGTCGCGGATGATCGGGCAGGTCATGCAGTGGCCACCGCCACGGCCGCGGCCCAGCTCGCTGGCGCTGATGGTGATGACTTCCACCCCGGCCTTGCGCAGCAGGGTATTGGTGTAGGTGTTGCGGTCGTAGCCGATCACCACGCCCGGCTCCACGGCCACCACGTTGTTGCCGTCGTCCCATTGTTCACGCTCGGCGGCGAAGCTGTTGCCGCCGGTTTCCACCACGCGCAAGGCCGGCAGCTTGAGGGCGGCGGCCACGGTGTCGAGGAAGCTGCCTTCTTCTCGGCGTACGTCGATGCCGCCGGGCTTGCTCTCGTCAGGGCGCAGGGAGAAGGCGACGATCTGGCTCACCACTTCCGGGAAAATCGTGACCAGGTCGCGGTCGCAGAAACTGAAGACGGTGTCCAGGTGCATGGCGGCGCGGGACTTCGGCAAGCCGGCGACGATCACCCGCTCCACGGCCTTGTGCTTGAACAGGTTCAGCGCCAGTTGGCCGATGGCCTGGCGGGACGAACGTTCGCCCATGCCGATCAGCACTACGCCGTTGCCAATGGGCATCACGTCGCCGCCTTCGAGGGTGGCGTTGCCATGCTCCTGGTCCGGGTCGCCGTACCAGATCTGGAAGTCAGCCTGGGTAAACTCGGGGTGGAATTTATAGATGGCGCTGGCGAGCAGGGTTTCCTGGCGCCGCGCCGGCCAATACATCGGGTTCAGGGTCACGCCGCCGTAGATCCAGCAGGTGGTGTCGCGGGTGAACTGGGTATTGGGCAGCGGCGGCAGGATGAAGCTGGAGTGCCCGAGGAAGTCGCGGAACATCTGGATGGTCTTGCCACCGAAGCTGTCCGGCAGGTCGTCGGCCGAGACGCCGCCAATCAGGAACTCGGCGATATGGCGCGGCTCCAGGCTGCGCAGCCACGAACCGACTTCATTCACCAGGCCCAGGCCCACCGAGTTGGCGGTGATCTTGCGCTGCAGGATCCAGTCCAGGGCTTCGGGGATGGCGACGATGTCGGTCAGCAGGTTGTGCATTTCCAGTACGTCGATGCCACGCTCGCGCATCTTGGTGACGAAATCGAAATGGTCGCGCTTGGCCTGGTTGACCCAGATCACGTCATCGAACAGCAGCTCGTCGCAGTTGTTCGGGGTCAGCCGCTGGTGGGCCAGGCCTGGGGAACACACCATGACTTTACGTAATTTACCGGCTTCGGAATGAACGCCGTACTTCACTTTTTCCGTGGTCATTACAAATCCTCCAGTTAAACAGTCAGCCAACTACAAGGTCAGGAAGCCGTCGTAGAGCCCATAGGCGGCCACCAGGGCGCCTGCGATCACTGCGGCGAAAATCAGCTTCTCGACAGAGGTGAAAACCGGTTTGCCCAATTCGCGCTTGGCCTTGGCGAACAGAATCGCGCCGGGGGCATAGAGCAGGGCGGAGAGCAGCAGGTACTTGATCCCGCCGGCATACAGCAGCCACACCGCGTAGATCAGGGCGATGGCGCCGATGATCAGATCCTTGCGCCGCTCGGCCGCGAAGCCTTCGTAGGTCTCGCCGCGCACCGCCAGCAGCACGGCGTAGGCCGCCGACCACAGGTACGGCACCAGGATCATCGAGGTGGCGAGGTAGATCAGTGACAGGTAAGTGCTGGCCGAGAACAGGGTGATGACCAAAAACAGCTGGACCATCGCGTTGGTCAGCCACAGGGCGTTGGCCGGTACGTGGTTGGCGTTCTCCCGGCGCAGGAACTCGGGCATGGTGTGGTCTTTGGCGGCGGCGAACATGATCTCGGCGCACAGCAGCACCCAGGACAGCAGGGCGCCAAGCAGCGAGATGATCAGGCCGACGCTGATCAGCACCGCGCCCCAGTGACCCACCACATGCTCCAGCACGGCGGCCATGGACGGGTTCTGCAGCTTGGCCAGTTCCGGCTGGGTCATGATCCCCAGGGACAACACATTGACCAGCACCAGGAACAGCAGCACGGTGATGAAGCCGATCACGGTGGCCTTGCCCACGTCCGTGCGTTTCTCGGCACGGGCGGAAAAGATACTCGCACCCTCGATGCCGATGAACACCCACACGGTGACCAGCATCATCTTGCGCACCTGGTTCATCACGCTGCCCAGGTCCGGGTTTTTCACGCCCCAGATGTCGGCGGTGAAGATGTCGAGCCTGAAGGCGAACACGGCGACCAACACGAACAGCAGCAACGGCACGACCTTGGCGATGGTGGTCACCAGGTTGATGAACGCCGCTTCCTTGATGCCGCGCAGTACCAGGAAATGCACCGCCCACAACAACACCGAGGCGCCGATCACCGCGGCAACGGTGTTGCCTTCACCGAAAATCGGGAAGAAGTAGCCCAGGGTGCTGAACAACAACACGAAGTAACCGACGTTGCCCAGCCAGGCGCTGATCCAGTAGCCCCAGGCCGACGAGAACCCCATGTAGTCGCCGAACCCGGCCTTGGCGTAGGCATACACGCCACCATCCAGGTCGGGCTTGCGATTGGCCAGGGTCTGAAAGACAAAAGCGAGGGTCAGCATGCCGACAGCGGTAATGGCCCAGCCAATCAGTACCGCCCCGACATCCGCGCTGGCGGCCATGTTTTGTGGCAGGGAAAATATTCCGCCGCCGATCATGGAGCCGACAACCAGTGCAACTAACGCACCTAATCGAAGTTTTCCGGGGGTATCAGACATTTGCGAGGCTCCAATGCAGGAGAAGAGAGTCGACAGAATAAGTCGATTCGAAAGTTGAATACCTGATCTGGATCAGTGCATGACAACATTCCATTGTTAATGAAGGAGTTAAGTGCTTTCCTTTACGTCCATAAATTGCCGTAATGCCCGTTTTAGAGGCTTCGGCAAGGTGCGGCGAGGCGGCTTTCATTCCGTGGGATTATTCACACTAGTTGATTTCTACTGGATCACAACTATTTTGTAGGTTGCTTTCATGACAGAAATAATCGTCTGGCGTGGTCTTTCTTATTGCTGTCCTGGACAAGGGACGGGGTAATAATCCCTCGGACTTTGCGCGCGTGACGTTATTCAAAAACGTTATGTCGCATTATTTACTTAATGAGCGAGAAAGATGCCGCAGCCGATTGAAAAGTTACGCCTTGGTGCGCTGGTGGCGCTGGTGGTGGGATCGATGATCGGTGGCGGGATCTTTTCCCTGCCACAGAACATGGCGGCCCGGGCCGACGTTGGAGCGGTGCTGATCGGTTGGGCGATCACCGCCGTCGGCATGCTGACCCTGGCCTTCGTGTTCCAGACCCTGGCCAATCGCAAACCCGAACTGGACTCGGGTGTCTATGCCTACGCCAAGGCCGGTTTCGGCGACTACATGGGCTTCTCTTCCGCGTGGGGCTACTGGATCAGTGCCTGGATGGGCAACGTCGGTTACTTCGTGTTGCTGTTCAGCACCTTGGGGTATTTTTTCCCGGTGTTCGGCCAGGGCAATACGCCGGTGGCCATCGCCTGTGCATCGTTGCTGTTGTGGGCGGTGCATTTCCTGGTGCTGCGCGGCATCAAGGAAGCGGCGTTCATCAACCTGGTGACCACCATCGCCAAGGTGGTGCCCTTGGTGATGTTCATTGTCATCGCCGCGGTGGCGTTCAAGGCCGAGGTGTTCACCCGGGATATCTGGGGCGAGATGAGCCCTGACCTGGGCAGCGTGATGGACCAGGTGCGCCACATGATGCTGGTCACGGTGTTCGTGTTCATTGGCATCGAAGGCGCCAGTGTCTATTCGGCGCGGGCGGAAAAACGCGCGGACGTCGGACGTGCGACGGTGATCGGGTTCCTCGGGGTCCTGGCGCTGCTGGTGCTGGTGAACGTGTTGTCCCTGGGGATCATGAGCCAGCCAGCCCTGGCGCAATTGCAGAACCCGTCACTGGCCGGCGTGCTGGAACATATCGTCGGGCCTTGGGGGGCGTTGTTGATCAGCCTCGGGCTGGCGGTGTCGTTGTTGGGCGCACTGTTGTCCTGGGCGCTGTTGTGCGCCGAAATTCTCTATGCCACCGCCAGGGACAAGACTATGCCGGCGTTCCTGACCAAGGAAAACGCCAACCAGGCGCCGGTCAACGCGTTGTGGCTGACCAATGGCATGATCCAGTTGTTTTTGCTGATTACCCTGTTTTCCGCAGGCACCTATACCAGCCTGATCTACCTCGCGTCATCGATGATCCTGGTACCGTACCTGTGGTCGGCAGCCTATGCGGTGTTGCTTTGCGCACGGGGCGAAACCTATGGGCAAGCCTCGGCCCGGCGCATGAAGGACCTGTGCATCGGTGGTGTTGCGCTGTGCTATGCGGTGTGGCTGCTGTATGCCGGCGGCGTGAAATACCTGCTGCTGTCGGCGCTGTTGTACGCGCCGGGGGTGATCCTGTTTGCCCAGGCCAAGCGCGAGCAGCGCCAACCCTTGTTCACCCATGTGGAAAAAGGCGTCTTTGCGTGTGTGGTGTCCGGGGCGGGCGTGGCGGCGTATGGGTTGTACAGTGGGTTTTTGGCGTTGTGAGGCGAAGCTTGCCTTTCTGGCGAGTTAGAGGCGGGCAGTGTGGCGAGGGGATTTATCCCCGCTGGGGTGCGAAGCGCCCCCAGAGAACGCTCGTGACTTTCCTGGCACACCGAGGCGCCAGGTTTCAGGGCCGCTTCGCGCCCCAGCGGGGATAAATCCCCTCGCCACAAAGGATTGTGATCGACAGGTTGGCATGGTTTGCTCGCGATTGGGCGGCCATCACCACCGTGGGCGATGCGCGCCCAGTTCTACCGCCGGCAAGGTCCATTGCAGGGGCGTCCCGGTGATTTTCAAAGGCACCTGCAGGCGGTGGGCTGGCCCCCATGGCGTTTGTTCGACCACCAGGCCCTGATCATTATCGTCCTCGGCGCGCAATGGGGTCGGGTCCCCTGGGCCACGCTCGATCAACAGCTTCGCCGTGCGTGCCAGTGACAGGCGTGCCGAACCGCCCTGGCCGTTCGTCAGGCGGCGGGACAACAACACAACGGCACTGGCCGCCATCAGGTACCCGGTGCCGTGGTCCAGTGCCTGCACCGGCAGCGGTGTCGGTTTGTCGGTGTGTTTCCAACCCATGCCGGCTTCGGCAATGCCGCTGCTCATCTGCACCAGGCTGTCGAAGCCACGGCGGTGCTGCCACGGGCCGTTCCAGCCGTAGGCATTGAGACTTACATCAATCAGCCCCGGGGCGATTTGCTGGCGTTGATCGGCGCCATAGCCCAGGCGTTCGAGAGCGTCGGCGCGATAGCCATGCAGGAGGATGTCGGCGTCCTCGAGCAGCGCCTCGAACACCGCGCGATCATCGGGCCGATGCAAGTCGAGGCGGGCGCAGCGTTTGCCCAGGGTGACTTCCGGGACCACGCCGGGTTCGTTCCAGGTCGGCGGGTCGATGCGCAGCACGTCGGCCCCCAGGCCAGCGAGGAAGCGGCTGGCGACGGGGCCGGCCAGCACGCGGGTCAGGTCCAACACCTTGAGGCCCGCCAGTGGCTGGGTCACGGAGCCGAGCCAGGGCTTGCGCTGTTCTGCAGTCGTTTCACTCAGATGCACCAGCGGTTCGGCATTCACCGCCATGCCTTGGGGGTGGGCCTGCCAGGCCTGCCACGAACGCATCTGGGCGGCGCAACCGCCGGCGTCGACCACGGCCTGTTCCAGCTCGGCCTTGTTCCAACGGGCCACCCTCGCCGCCATGTCGGCGCGGTCGGTGCAGGTGCCGAGGACTTTTTCCGCGGCCAGTCGATGATGCGGTGCGTTGGTGTGCAGGCGAATCCAGCCGTCGGCGCAGGCGTAGTCTCCGGCCACCGGGTCCCACATCGGCGGCACGCTCCAGCCGATGGGGCGCAGGGAAGTGGAGAACCAGAACGACGCCAGGCGCCGGTCGACCTCGACGGGCGGAAGGCGGCCGGTGTGCAGATGGATGAGCGCGGCGGTCGCCTGGCCCGCCACGGCGATGCTGGCGCTGGCCAACTCCGTGACGGCGAAGGCCGAGGGCAAGGCGCCTTCGCCGCTGAAGGTGATTGGGGTCGTGGGCAAGCCGAGTGCGGTTTGCATGGACGTGAGCAGATCTGACATCGAAAGCCCTCCAGTACGAGAGGGCGATCATAGATCAAAAATCCGTTGGGGGCCGCTTTGCGGCCCAGCGGGAGCAAGCGCCCTCGCCACAACTGCCCTGTGCCTGTTCCGGGCGCGACCAGATCCACAGGTTGCTCAGGCCCATGCCCGCGAGCGCCAGATAAACCGGCCAGCCGTGGTCGAGCATCACCAGCATCAGCCCGGCACACAGCAGCATGCTGACGGTGGCAGCCACCTTGGCCCGGCGCGGGATGACCTTGCCGTTGCGCCAGTTGTGCAGCATCGGCCCGAACAACCGATGGCTCTCCAGCCAGGCGCTCAGGCGCGGCGAGCTGCGGGTCGCGGCCCAGGCGGCCAGCAGGATGAACTCGGTGGTCGGCAGGCCGGGCACGACGATGGCGACCAGGCCGATGGCCAGGCTGGTGTAGGCGAGCAGGGCGAAGAGCAGTTGGGTGAGTTTCGAGGGATGGTTCATCGGTACCTTTCAGGCATACACATTTCCATGTGGGAGCGGGCTTGCTCGCGAAGGCGGAGTAACAGGCACAGTTATTTTGACTGACACACTGCTTTCGCGAGCAAGCCCGCTCCCACAGTGGACTAAGCGATCAGGCCAATTCCACCGCATAAGCTTGTTCTAGCAGGACCGTGAACCGGTTGAACGCATCCAGCGCGCCTTTATCCGCTTCGGCTTCCTGCTGTTCGGTAAAGGCCAGGCCGTCGAGGGTGCGGGTGAAGGTTTTCCAGCCTTCGGCGCGCCCGCCGGCAGGCTCCGCCAGGTGCCGGGCGCCGAAGGTTTCGCTCAGCCCCAGGCCCACGGCACGCTTGATCAGGAACGCGGCACCGAGCTTGGAACCTTCGGAGACGAACAGCCAGCCCAGGGCTTCGGCCTGGGTCGGATTGTGTACCGCACCGGCCACCGGCGTGGGGACTTCGGTGTCCAGGTCGGCGAGATCCGCCCTGGCAGCGTCGGCCCGGCAACGGGCCGGCAGGTCGGGAATCAGGGCGGACAGCTCGGCGTCGTTGTACAGCGCCACCAGTTCCGACTGGAACAGGTACTGGGCGACGACGAAACGGGCGAAGCTGGCCGGGGTTTCGAACGGGGCGTGGGCCTTGACCAGGGCGTCGAGCTTGCTGTGAGGCTCGTGGGTGATCTGGTTCAGGCGTTGGGAACGTGAAGCGGGACGCTGGGTATTCATGAAAAGAATCCTTTGAGTGAGCACATTGTGGCGAGGGAGCTTGCTCCCGCTCGGTTGTGTGTAGGAGCTGCCGAAGGCTGCGATCTTTTGATCTTTCGCTTGAGGTTCAAGTGTCCGGGGAAAGATCGCAGCCTCGTTGCACTCGACAGCTCCTACGGCGCAGGCCTGTCAGATATCCCAGATCAGGTTCACCGCGAAGTTACGCCCGGGCGCGGTCAGGCGATCGAGGTTGGCGGGGCTCAGCACGGCCGCTTCGCCGACGCTGTCGTAGCCGCGCACGTCATCCCACAGCCAGTATTTCTTGTCGGTGAGGTTGTAGAGGCCGCCGCTGACGGTCACGTCGTGGGTCACCTTGTAGAAGCCCGTCAGGTCGAGGATGCCGAAGCCTGGCGTCTTGAACTGGCTGCTCACGCCATCGGGCGAGTTGAAGTTGCTGTCGTCGACGCGGTCCTTTTTCTTGACCAGGGTCCAGCTGAGCAAGGTGCCGAACTGCTCCTGGTCGTAGCCCAGGCCGAACACGCCGGTCAGCGGGTTGACGCTGTTGAGCGGCTCGCCCGTGTCGTTGTTGCGACCGTAGGCGTAGGCCACCGAACCTTGGGTGTACAGGCCCTTTGGCGCGCCCAGCACGTCCAGGTCCAGGCGTCCCTTGACTTCGGCACCCTTGATGATGGCGTGCTTGATGTTGTTGCTCTGGAAGGTCAACTGGTCGGCACCGGGGGTGATGGCGTCCTCGTTGATGAAGTCGCGGTACTTGTTGTAGAACACCGCCACGTCGAACGAACCGGAGTCGAAGCGGCCGCGCAGGCCGGTCTCGTAGCCCTGGCTTTTTTCCGCTTCCAGGTCGGCGTTGGGTTCCACGCTATAGCCGGCGCCAGGGTTGTCGAAACGGCCATACAGGGCCTTGGCGGTCGGGGTGCGGAAACCCTCGGCGTACTGCCCGTACCAGGTGTACTGGTCGGTCAGGGCATAGGTCACACCGAATTTTGGCGAGACGCGGTGCCAGGTCTTGTTCTTGTCGCTGACCTCACCACCACTGGTGGGGTCCACGGTGTTGAGGAACTCCTCGGTCAGGTGCGGCTTGAGCTGGGTGTAGTCGTAGCGCAGGCCGGGCGTGAAGGTCCATTTATCCCAACTGATCTGGTCCTGGACGAACAGGGCGTAGCTGTTGATGGTCGGGTCCGGGAAGTCACTGGCTTTTGCCAGCACGTCCCGGGTGCTGATGGCGCCCACCGCAGAGCAACCGACACCCACCGCCAGGCACACGCCATTGCCGCTGCGCGAGCCGGTGACTTTCTGTTGCTTGATCGTGGTGCCGTAGGTCAGCGCGTGATCGGTGCTGGCGATGCTGAAGGCCTTGTCCAGTTGCGCATCGAAGACCCACTGCTTTTCTTCGTAGAGGGTATCCCGTGTGCGCAGGACCTGGCGGGTGATCGGGAAATAGAACTCGGCTGTGCTCTGGTCGGTCTTGGCGACCTGGTGATTCAGGCTCCACTTGACGTGATCGGCCAGCAGGCTGTCGAGGGCGAAGCTGTGCTCCAGGCCGAAACGCTCGCGGGTGATGGTGTCGTTGCCGGTGCGCCACTGGTACATGCCGCCGGGCAGTACAAAATCGGGGATCGCCGGCTGGCCGTTGGCGTAGGGGCCGCCATAGGCGCTTTTCAGGTCGCTGTCGCGGTCGTCCTTGTATTTTTCGTAGACCAGGCCAAGGCGTGCGTCATCGCTGTAGTTCCAGCCGAGCTTGGCCAGCACATTGTTGGCGCGCACGTCTTCCGGGTTGGCCGCGGTGCGGTCCAGGCCGGTGCCGTTGTGGCTGCCGTAGGATTCGGTTTCGTGACCGTCGCGCTGGCTGTAGTGCAGCAGGCCGTCGAATGGGCCGTTGCGGCCGGCGACGGTGGCGGACTTGAGCCAGCTCTCGTCGGCGGAGCTGTAGCCGGTCTTCAGGCGGGCGCCAACGTCCTGGCCGGGCTTGATGATGTCGTCCGGAACGAGGGTGAAGTAGCTGACGGCACCGCCAATGGCATTGCTGCCGTACAGCACCGAGGCCGGACCGCGGAGGATTTCCACACGCTTGATGATTTCCGGGTCGACGTAATTGCGCTGGGTCTTGGCGTAGGGGCCGTTGAAGAAACCGCCGGGTACTTCCACGCCGTCGACCTGGGTCAGGATCCGGTTACCGTCGATGCCGCGAATGTTATAGCCACTGATGCCGCCGCGCTGGCCCGCACCGCCCACCGACACGCCCGGTTCATGGCGCACCAGGTCCTTGAGGGTATTGACGTTGTTGCGGTCCAGTTCCTGGCGGTCGTGGACGGTGACCGTGCTGGGTACGCTGGTGATGTCCTGTTCCTGGCGGGTGGCGCTGATGGTCACCTGTTGCAGCTCCATCGCGCTGCCGCTGTCGCGCCTTTCCAGCACGATGCTGTTGTCGCCCAGTTTGCGGTAGCCCAGGTGGGTCCCCACCAACAGGCGCTCCAGGGCTTTTTCCGGCGGCAGCGAGCCGTTCACCCCAGGCGAGGCGACGCCGTCGGCCAGTTCCGCCGGCATGCCAACTTGCCAGCCGGTGACCGCGGTGAATGCATTCAAGGCCGAGACCAGTGGCTGCCGGGCGATGGCGAAGGTGTAGTCGCCCATGTTGCGGGCAGGGGGTTGTACGGCGGTGGCAGCCAGGGCGAGCGGCGCGGTGCCGGCCATCAGGATGGCGGCGGTGAGCAATGACAGCGTGCAAGAGGGGGCAAGAAACCGGCAAGTAAGGCGAGAGGACATCGATAGCGCTCCGTGTCGCATCTGTTATAGGTGCAGATCGCATCGCTGGATGCGAATCAATTGCATTGGCTATAACGAGACGAACCAGCGGGTGCTATCGAGTAAAAATAATTCTCATTTAGTTCAGGATCACCAGTGCCGGGAATTCCTGAAGCCGTGCCGAGGTGATATGGGCCAGGGAGCGGACCACGTCCAACGGCTGATCGAGGCGGTAATTGCCGGTCACCGCGACATTGGCCAACTGTTCGTTACTGTTGATGATCCAGCCGGGGTAGTAGCGGCGCAGCTCGGCCAGTACCTGGCTCAGCGGCCGGTTCTCGAACACCAGCCGACCCTGGACCCAGGCCAGGTCGGTGTTGGCATCGAGCCGGGACGGCCGGTCGAAGCCGTTGGGGCCGATGCGGATGCTCTCCCCGGCCGACAGCCGCACATGGGTGTCGTTGCGATTGGCCCGCAGATCCACATCGCCACGCTGGACCTGGACCTGGGCCACGCCGTCGAGGTAACGCACGGCGAACGTGGTGTCGCTGACGCTGGCGGTGACCGGACCGGCGTCGATTTCCAGCGGCAGGGTGCGGTTGCCCGGGACCTCGAAGAAGGCCTCGCCCTTGTACAAGCGGGCCACGTACCGTTGTTCGTTGAACGTGCTGGAGAACGCCGAGTCAGTGTTGAGCAGGACCTTGGAGCCGTCTTCCAATTGCAGGCGCTGGCGCTCACCGACCACGGTCAGGTGATCGGCCTGCAAGCGCAGGGGCAGGTCACTGAAGTTGAACAGGCCGAGAAACAACACGGCGGCGGTGGCCAGGGGTTTCCAGTGGGCACGCAGGCGCGACAGCGCGGTGACCTTGGGCGCGGTTTCAAGTCGGCGGGCACTGGCCATCACCTGTGGGCCGTTCCAGATCGCCTGGGCCCGGGCGAACGCCTCGCCATGACGTGGATCGGCGGCCAGCCAGGCCTGGAATTGCCGCGTCTGTTCCTCGCTGGGGCTGTCCAGCAGGATCAGCCAGTCCAGCGCCTGCTCCATGGCATGGGCGGTTTCCGGCGTCGGCGCAGGAGAAGGGGAGTTGTCCGTCACGGTGGGTTCTCGTTTCTCGGTTCAGCGGCAAGTTACAAGCTTCAAGTTTCAAGTCGCAAGCCCAAGCCTGCACACAACTGCAGCTTGAATCTCATAGCTGCAGTTGTCCCACACAGATCGCCATGATCAGTTTCAGTTCCTTTTGCACCGTACTCAAGGACACGCCCAGCCGTTCGGCGATTTCCTGGTAACTGTGGCCATGCAGGCGGCTGAGGATGAAGATCTGCCGTTGTCGCGGGCTCAGGGCCTGCAGGCTGACATTCAGGCGCTCGAGCAGTTGCTGGGCATGGGCGGCGTCCTCGGCGCTGCTCTGGGGGGCGACGACGTTTTGGACGACTTCCAGCGGCACGTCATCCAGCAGGGTCCGGGCCTGGATGCGCCGGGCACGCAAATGGTCCAGCGCCAGGTTGCGGGCGGTCTGGAAAACAAAGGGTTCGAGGTGCTCGACTGTGCGTTCGGCCAATGCACGGGTGACACGCAGGTAGGTTTCCTGAAGCAGGTCTTCGGCGGTACTGGGGTTGCTGACCATGCGCTCGAGGGTGCGCAGCAGCGGCGTGCGCTGGGCGAGGAAGACGTGATGAAAGCGCGATTGACTCACGGTAGGGCCCGATCCGGTTCGAGTTGATGATAATGCTTATCATCTACGTTGCGGGTCAAGCCTTCATTCATTTCACGAATGTGAACCCTTGTGGGAGCGAGCTTACTCGCGATGATGGCGTGTCAGTCGCCATTGATGTTGGCTGGTACACCGCTATCGCGAGCAAGCTCGCTCCCACAGAAAAGCTCGATACTGCCGTGTCAGTTACTCGGCGTTACACAGCGCCAGGCAGTTATCCAGCATGCGGTTGGAGAAGCCCCATTCGTTGTCATACCAGGCCAGTACCTTGAGCAGCTTGCCGCTGGCCTTGGTGTGGTTGGCGTCGAAGATCGACGACAGCGGGTTGTGGTTGAAATCGCTGGAGACCAGCGGCAGGGTGTTGTAGCCGAGGATCTTCGAATGCTGGCTGGCCTGGCGCAGCAGTTCGTTGACTTCCTCGGCCGACGCTTCGCGTTTGAGCTGCACGGTGAGGTCCACCAGCGAGACGTTGATCACCGGTACGCGCACCGCCATGCCGGTCAACTTGCCGGCCAGTTCCGGCAGCACCAGGCCCACCGCTTCGGCGGCGCCGGTCTTGCTCGGGATCATGTTCTGCGTGGCCGAACGGGCGCGGTAGGGGTCGCTGTGGTAGACGTCGGTCAGGTTCTGGTCGTTGGTGTAGGCATGGATGGTGGTCATCAGGCCGCTTTCGATGCCCAGCTCGCGGTGCAGCACCTGGGCCACCGGGGCCAGGCAGTTGGTGGTGCACGAAGCGTTGGAGATGATCTGGTGGGACTGGCGCAGGATGTCGTGGTTCACGCCGTACACGACGGTGGCATCGGCGCCCTTGGCCGGGGCCGAGATGATCACCTTGCGGGCACCGGCGCTGATATGGGCGGCCGCCTTGTTGCGGTCGGTAAACAGGCCGGTGCATTCGAACACCACGTCGATCTTCTCGGCCGCCCAAGGCAGTTCGGCCGGGTTGCGGATGGCGCTGACCGAGATGCGGTCGCCATTGACCGTCAGGCTTTCGTGATCGTGCTGGACGTCGGCGTCGAAGGTGCCATGCACGGTGTCGAACTTGAGCAGATGGGCATTGATTGCACTGTCGCCCAGGTCGTTGATGGCGACGATCTGCAGGTCGCGACGATAGCCTTGGGTATACAGTGCACGGAGGACGTTGCGGCCGATGCGGCCAAAACCATTGATTGCGATTCGAAGAGTCATTAACTGCGCCGCCGTCGATTTGTTGTTGGAATTACAAGATTATTCGCATAAAAATAGAAAACAAGCCTTTTTAGTGGCAATATTTTGTTTTATCTACAACGAGTGACCTGAATCAACTGGTCCGAATGGTCAAAAACCGTCTGTCGCCTCGCCTTCCACACAGCGTGCAGCAGGCTTTTGACCAGCATAGACAATCAGGTCGCCACACCCGTTAGCCTGGAGTTCTACACATGCATCCCCGCGTTCTTGAGGTCACCGAACGGCTTATCGCCCGCAGCCGCGCCACGCGCCAGGCTTACCTTGCATTGATCCGTGGTGCCGCCAGCGACGGTCCGATGCGCGGCAAGCTGCAGTGCGCCAACTTCGCCCACGGCGTGGCCGGTTGCGGCACCGAAGACAAACACCACCTGCGGATGATGAACGCCGCCAACATCGCCATCGTGTCGTCCTATAACGACATGCTCTCGGCCCACCAGCCCTACGAAACCTTCCCGGAGCAGATCAAGAAAGCCCTGCGCGAGATTGGCTCGGTCGGCCAGTTCGCCGGCGGCACGCCCGCCATGTGCGACGGCGTGACCCAGGGCGAGGCGGGGATGGAACTGAGTCTGCCGAGCCGCGAAGTGATCGCGCTTTCCACGGCGGTGGCGCTGTCCCACAACATGTTTGACGGCGCACTGATGCTCGGCATCTGCGACAAGATCGTCCCGGGCCTGATGATGGGCGCGCTGCGCTTCGGTCACTTGCCGACGATCTTCGTGCCAGGCGGGCCGATGGTCTCGGGCATTTCCAACAAGGAAAAAGCCGACGTGCGCCAGCGCTACGCCGAAGGCAAGGCCACCCGCGAAGAGCTGCTGGAATCGGAGATGAAGTCCTACCACAGCCCCGGTACCTGCACCTTCTACGGCACCGCCAACACCAACCAGTTGCTGATGGAAGTGATGGGCCTGCACTTGCCGGGCGCCTCGTTCGTCAACCCGAACACGCCGCTGCGCGATGCCCTGACCCGTGAAGCGGCGTTCCAAGTGACGCGCATGACCAAGCAAAGCGGCAATTTCATGCCCATCGGCGAAATCGTCGACGAGCGCTCGCTGGTCAACTCCATCGTTGCGTTGCACGCCACTGGCGGCTCCACCAACCACACCCTGCACATGCCGGCCATCGCCATGGCGGCGGGTATCCAGTTGACCTGGCAGGACATGGCCGACCTCTCCGAGGTGGTGCCGACCCTGAGCCACGTCTACCCGAACGGCAAGGCCGACATCAACCACTTCCAGGCGGCCGGCGGCATGTCGTTCCTGATCCGTGAGTTGCTGGAAGCCGGCTTGCTGCATGAAAACGTCAACACCGTGCTCGGCCACGGCCTGAGCCGCTACACCCAGGAGCCGTTCCTGGAGGATGGCGAGTTGGTGTGGCGCGACGGCCCGATCGAAAGCCTCGACGAAAACATCCTGCGTCCGGTGGCCCGCGCCTTCTCGCCAGAAGGTGGGTTGCGCGTGATGGAAGGCAACCTGGGCCGTGGGGTGATGAAGGTCTCGGCCGTGGCCCTGGAAAACCAGATTGTCGAAGCCCCGGCCATGGTCTTCCAGGACCAGCAGGACCTGGCGGACGCGTTCAAGGCCGGCCTGTTGGAAAAGGATTTTGTCGCGGTGATGCGCTTCCAGGGGCCGCGCTCCAACGGCATGCCGGAGCTGCACAAGATGACGCCATTCCTGGGTGTGTTGCAGGACCGTGGCTTCAAAGTGGCGCTGGTGACCGACGGGCGCATGTCCGGCGCGTCGGGGAAAATCCCGGCGGCCATTCATGTCAGCCCCGAAGCTTATGTCGGTGGTGCGTTGGCCCGGGTGCAGGAGGGCGATATCATCCGTGTCGATGGCGTCAAAGGCACCTTGGAATTGAAGGTGGACGCCGAGGAATTTGCCGCGCGCACGCCGGCCAAGGGCCTGTTGGGCAACAACATCGGCACCGGCCGCGAGCTGTTCGGTTTCATGCGCATGGCCTTCAGCTCGGCGGAGCAGGGCGCCAGTGCCTTCACATCTGCCCTGGAGACGCTTAATTGAAACTGGCTTTGGTCGGTGACATCGGTGGGACCAACGCACGCTTCGCGCTGTGGAAAGACCACACCCTGGAAAACATCCAGGTGTTGGCAACGGCCGATTACGCCTGCCCGGAAGATGCCATCCAGGTGTACCTGAGCGGCCTGGGCCTGAAACCGGGCGCCATCGGTTCGGTGTGCCTGTCGGTGGCCGGTCCCGTGAGCGGCGATGAGTTTCGCTTTACCAACAATCACTGGCGCCTGAGCAATCTGGCGTTCTGCAAGACCCTGCAGGTGGAGCAGTTGTTGCTGGTCAACGACTTCTCGGCCATGGCCTTGGGCATGACCCGCTTGCGTCCCGATGAGTACCGGGTCGTGTGCGAAGGCACCCCGGAGCCGATGCGTCCGGCGGTGGTGATCGGGCCGGGTACCGGGCTGGGCGTCGGCACGCTGCTGGATCTGGGTGAGGGCCGTTTCGCCGCGTTGCCGGGGGAGGGCGGCCATGTCGACCTGCCCATGAGCAGTCCGCGGGAAACCCAGCTGTGGCAGCACATCTACAACGAGATCGGCCACGTCAGCGCCGAAACCGCCTTGAGCGGCAGCGGTTTGCCTCGGGTGTACCGGGCCATTTGCGCAGTGGACGGCCATGTGCCGGTACTCGACACCCCCGAATCCATCACCGCGGCCGGCCTGGCCGGCGACCCTATCGCCCTGGAAGTGCTCGAGCAGTTCTGCCGCTGGCTGGGACGCGTGGCCGGCAACAACGTGTTGACCCTGGGCGGACGCGGTGGCGTCTACATCGTCGGTGGCGTGGTCCCGCGCTTTGCCGATTTCTTCCTCGAAAGCGGTTTTGCCCGCTGCTTCGCCGACAAGGGTTGCATGAGCGATTACTTCAAGGGCATTCCGGTCTGGCTGGTGACCGCGCCATACTCCGGCCTGATGGGCGCGGGCGTGGCGTTGGAGCAATCTGCACAAGCTTGAAATTCAAAGTACGGACCTTGTGGGAGCGGGCTTGCTCGCGAAGGCGGAGTGTCAGGCGACGGAAATATTGAATGACGCACCGCTTTCGCGAGCAAGCCCGCTCCCACAGAGTTTTTGTGGTGTGTTTGTAGGCCTTGTCCATCAGGCATAATCGCCCTAATCCAAACAACAAGGACGAGGCCCGTGAGTTCAGTAAACAAATCGATTTTGTTGGTCGACGACGACCAGGAGATTCGCGAACTGCTGGACACCTACCTCAGCCGTGCGGGGTTCCAGGTGCGCACCACACCCGACGGCGCCGGGTTTCGCCAGGCGTTTAACGATGCACCGAGCGACCTGGTGATCCTCGATGTGATGCTGCCCGATGAAGACGGTTTCAGCCTTTGCCGCTGGGTTCGCCAGCACCCACGCCAGGCTCATGTGCCGATCATCATGCTGACCGCCAGTTCCGACGAGGCCGACCGGGTCATCGGTCTTGAGCTGGGCGCCGATGATTACCTGGGCAAGCCTTTCAGCCCGCGTGAATTGCAAGCGCGCATCAAGGCGCTGCTGCGCCGGGCGCAATTCGGCCAGGAACGCTCCGGCGGTGAAGTGCTGGCCTTCGATGAATGGCGGCTGGACATGGTCAGCCATCGGCTGTTCCACACCGACGGTGAAGAAGTGATTCTCTCCGGCGCCGACTTCGCCCTGCTCAAGCTGTTTCTCGATCATCCCCAGGAAATCCTCGACCGCGACACCATCGGCAATGCGACCCGTGGTCGCGAGCTGATGCCCCTGGACCGGATCGTCGACATGGCGGTCAGTCGCCTGCGCCAGCGCCTGCGTGACACCGACAAACCACCGCGGCTGATTCGCACGGTGCGTGGCAGCGGTTATCAACTGGCGGCCAGTGTGGTTGCCAGCAATGGGCATTGACTGGATCAGGAAAATCGCTCGGCGGGTACCGGTACCGCGCTCGTTGCTGGGCCGGATGCTGCTGCTGACCTTGCTGGTGGTGTTGTTCGCCCAGACCCTGTCCAGCCTGATCTGGGTCTCGCAACTGCGCGCCACCCAGCTCGAAGGCCTGGTCACCAGCGCCCGTAGCCTGGCCCATTCGATGACCGCCAGCGTCAGCTATTTGCGTTCGCTGCCGGTGGCTTACCGGCCGCTGGTGCTGGATCAGTTGCGCAGCATGGGCGGTACGCGGTTCGTCGTTACCCTCAACGACAAGCCCCTGGGCATGGACGTGCTGCCGGTCACGCCGCGCAAGCTGGCGGTGCTCAAAGCGGTGGACGATGTGCTGCGCCGATCCCTGGGCAATAACGCCGACATCTCGGTCAACTTTGTCAGCCCGGACGATCTGCGGATTTTCAACGCCGGGCTGAAACTCGATGAGTTGCCCCGCTCGTGGGCCCACTACGCCTTGACGCTTGAACCGGTGAATCCGCCGGTACTGGTCACGCAGATCCAGATGGCGCCGGGGGAGTGGCTGTACATCGCCTCGTTGCTGCCCGAACCCTACACCAGCCTCGAAGAACAAGACCTGCCCAAGCAACAGGTCGGTTTCATCGTGCTCACCAGCAGCCTGTTGTTGCTGTTCATCGGTTTGCTGGTGCACTGGCAGAGCCGGCCCCTCAAGCGTCTGGCCCGGGCCGCGCGCGACATGTCCCTGGGCGCCGAAGTGGAACCGGTGGCCGAGGGCGGTGGCAGCGAAGTGGTGGAAGTGGGGCGAGCGTTCAATGCCATGCGCGAACGCATCAGCCGTTACCTGACGGAGCGCAGCCAGTTGTTCAGCGCGATTTCCCACGACTTGCGCACACCGATCACTCGATTGCGGCTGCGGGTCGAGCTGCTGGAGGACGAAAACCTGCAAGCCAAGTTCGGCCGTGACCTGGATGAGTTGGAGCTACTGGTCAAGGGCGCGCTGCAATGCGTCAAGGACACCGACATCCACGAAAACATCGAGCCGGTGGACCTCAACCATGTGCTCGATTGCCTGGTGGAGCCTTACCTGGCACCTAACGGCAACGGCCGGGTGACCCAGGATGGCCGGGCGTTGGCGCCGTATCCCGGCAAGCCGCTGGCCCTCAAGCGCTGCATCGGCAACTTGATCGACAATGCCTTGAAATACGGACAGAACGCCCACCTGCACATCGATGACGATGAAACCGCGTTCATCCTGCACGTCGACGACGAAGGGCCGGGTGTGCCGGAACAGCGCCTGGAGCAAGTCTTCGAACCGCACTTCCGCCTTGCCGGGCAACAGCAGGGCTATGGCCTGGGCCTGGGCATCGCCCGCAACATTGCCCACAGCCATGGCGGCGAAGTGAGCCTGCAAAACCTGCGTGAGGGTGGGTTGCGGGTGACCTTACAGTTGCCTCGCAGTGTGGATTGATCGGACCGCGTTATCGTTCATCGCGAGCAAGCTCGCTCCCACACTGGATCTTCGGCGTTCACAAAACCCCTGTGGGAGCGAGCTTGCTCGCGATGGCGCCAGTCGTCTCAATCCATCTCTCTCATTCAAATGTCACAAGTCGGTGACATAACTCGCCCCTTTCGTTACCTGCCGCCGACCCTCCCTTGTTTAGACTCCCTGCGTCAAAACAACAAAAAAGGTACCCCGATGGACACCTTCCAACCGGCCTTCAGCAGTTGGCTGAACGCCCCTGCCCA
Organism: Pseudomonas sp. NFACC37-1; assembly: GCF_900101575.1. Classification (NCBI taxonomy): domain Bacteria; kingdom Pseudomonadati; phylum Pseudomonadota; class Gammaproteobacteria; order Pseudomonadales; family Pseudomonadaceae; genus Pseudomonas; species Pseudomonas sp. NFACC37-1. The sequence continues at coordinate 323,538 of NZ_FMUZ01000003.1, forward strand.
CCAGCAATGGCTTGCCGATGAAGGCTTGCGGCTGCTGGCGTTCGCCAAGGCCTCGAAGCTGCCGGACGGCTTTGGCAACCTGGATGAGCTTGGCCGCCTGCCGGCCGATGCCCGGGCGGAAACCATGAACACCGCGCGCATGACCCACAGCTTCGCCATGGCTCACATCCAGGGCCTGCCGGGTTTTGCCGAGTTGGTGGACCACGGCATCCAGGCCCTCAGCGGCCCCTTGCGCGACGCCGAGCACGGTGGCTGGTTCGCCACGACGCGGCCTGATCAAGACGGTGCTGGCAAGGCTGCCTACCTGCATGCATTCGTTGCCCTGGCGGCCAGTTCCGCGGTGGTGGCCCAGCGTCCTGGCGCTGCGGCGTTGCTGGACGAAGCGGTGCGGATCATCGATGAGCATTTCTGGTGTGAAGAGGAGGGCGCCTTGCGCGAATCCTTCAACCGCGACTGGAGCGAGGAAGAGGCCTATCGCGGCGCCAACAGCAACATGCACGCCACCGAAGCCTTCCTGGCCCTGGCCGACGCCACTGACGATCCTCGTTGGCTGGCCCGTGCCCTGCGTATCGTCGAACGGGTGATCCACGGCCATGCCGCTGCCAACGACTACTTGGTGGTGGAGCATTTCGACCGCCACTGGCAGCCGCTGCGCGAATACAACCAAGACAATCCTGCCGATGGTTTCCGCCCTTATGGCACCACTCCCGGCCACGGTTTCGAGTGGGCGCGGCTGCTGCTGCACCTTGAAGCCGCACGGGTCCAGATCGGTATGCTGACCCCGGGGTGGCTGGCCCAGGACGCGCAAAAACTCTTCGACCAGAACTGCCGCCATGGCTGGGACGTCGATGGCGCGCCGGGCATTGTCTACACCCTGGACTGGGACAACCGCGCCGTGGTTCGTCACCGCCTGCATTGGGTTCACGCCGAAGCGGCAGCCGCTGCCAGCGCCTTGCTCAAGCGCACCGACGAGGCGAAATACGAAGCCTGGTACCGCTGCTTCTGGGAATTCTGTGACAAACATTTCATCGATCGCTGCAACGGCAGCTGGCATCACGAGCTCGATCCGCAAAACCGTCCCAGCGCCGATATCTGGCCGGGAAAGCCGGACCTGTATCACGCCTGGCAGGCCGTCTTGATCCCGCGCCTGCCCCTGGCACCGAGCATGGCGTCAGCCCTGGCGCGGTTATCCAGCCCAGCGCCTGTGTAACCATGTCGTGACATTTGCACGTCCCTTCGTTACCTGCGAAGGGATTCCCTCTGATTAGAATCCATGCAGCGCAAGCACCAGACTTGCATGCATAACAACAAGAAAGGTAATTCTAGATGAATGCGATTTCTCGCCTCGCTACTGTCATTTCTCTTGCTTCCCTGCTTCCCGTCGCAGCCTTCCCTGTCACTACCCTTGCCGCCGAATCCAAAGGTTCCGTGGAAGTCGTCCACTGGTGGACCTCGGGTGGTGAAAAAGCCGCGGTCGATGTGCTCAAGGCCCAGGTAGAAAAAGACGGCTTTACCTGGAAGGACGGCGCTGTCGCCGGTGGTGGCGGTTCCACTGCCATGACCGTGCTCAAGAGCCGTGCCGTGGCCGGCAACCCACCGGGTGTCGCCCAGATCAAGGGCCCGGACATCCAGGAGTGGGCGTCCACCGGGCTGCTCGACACCGACATCCTCAAGGACGTCGCCAAGGCCGAGAAGTGGGACAGCCTGCTCGACAAGAAAGTCTCCGATACCGTGAAGTACGACGGTGACTACGTCGCCGTGCCGGTGAACATCCACCGCGTCAACTGGCTGTGGATCAACCCGGAAGTCTTCAAGAAAGCCGGCATCACCAAGAACCCGACCACCCTCGAAGAGTTCTACGCGGCGGGCGACAAGCTCAAGGCCGCGGGCTTCATTCCGCTCGCCCACGGTGGCCAGCCGTGGCAGGACAGCACCGTGTTCGAAGCCGTGGTGCTCTCGGTGATGGGTGCCGATGGCTACAAGAAGGCCCTGGTCGACCTGGACAACAAGGCCCTGACCGGCCCGGAAATGGTCAAGGCCCTGACCGAACTGAAGAAAGTCGCGACCTACATGGACGCCGACGGCAAGGGCCAGGACTGGAACCTGGAAGCGGCCAAGGTCATCAACGGCAAGGCCGGCATGCAGATCATGGGTGACTGGGCCAAGAGCGAGTGGACCGCGGCGAAGAAAGTCGCCGGCAAGGACTACGAGTGCGTGGCCTTCCCGGGCACCGACAAGGCCTTCACCTACAACATCGACTCCCTGGCGGTGTTCAAGCAGAAGGACGCGGGCACCGCGGCCGGCCAGCAGGATATCGCCAAGGTCGTGCTGGGTGAGAATTTCCAGAAAGTCTTCAGCATCAACAAAGGCTCGATCCCGGTGCGCAACGACATGCTGGGCGACATGGCCAAGTACGGTTTCGATTCCTGCGCCCAGACCGCGGCCAAGGACTTCCTGACGGACGCCAAGTCCGGCGGCCTGCAACCGAGCATGGCGCACAACATGGCGACCACGCTGGCGGTACAGGGTGCGTTCTTCGATGTGGTGACCAACTACATCAACGACCCGAAAGCCGACCCGGCCGATGCTGCCAAGAAACTGGGCGCTGCGGTGCAGTCGGCCAAGTAGAGCAGCCGCGAGCTACAAGCGACAAGCTACAAGTGGGTGCGCTCAGCTTGCAGCTTGTCACTTGTAGCTGCTCTTAGTCCTTATTCTCTGTTTTGGATCTTCCCATGAGTTCTGTCGCTGTGTTCAGCAAGGCCTCGCCGTTCGATGCATTACAGCGTTGGCTCCCGAAACTGGTGCTGGCGCCGAGCATGTTCATCGTTCTGGTGGGCTTCTATGGCTATATCTTGTGGACGTTCGTCCTGTCGTTCACCACCTCGACGTTCTTGCCGAACTACAAATGGGCCGGCCTGGCGCAATACGCGCGGCTGATGGACAACGACCGCTGGTGGGTGGCGAGCAAGAACCTGGTGCTCTTTGGTGGCATGTTCATCGGCATCACCTTGGTGATTGGCGTGCTGCTGGCGGTGTTTCTCGACCAGCGCATTCGTCGCGAAGGTTTCATCCGCACCATTTACCTGTACCCGATGGCGCTCTCGATGATCGTCACCGGTACGGCCTGGAAATGGCTGCTCAACCCGGGCATGGGCCTGGACAAATTGTTGCGTGACTGGGGTTGGGAAGGCTTCCGCCTGGACTGGCTGATCGACCCGGACCGCGTGGTGTACTGCCTGGTGATCGCGGCGGTATGGCAGGCCTCGGGCTTCATCATGGCGATGTTCCTGGCCGGCCTGCGGGGTGTCGATCAATCGATCATCCGTGCCGCGCAGATCGATGGCGCGAGCATGCCGCGCATCTACTGGAAAGTGGTGCTGCCGAGCCTGCGCCCGGTGTTCTTCAGCGCCGTGATGATCCTGGCGCACATCGCGATCAAGAGCTTCGACCTGGTGGCGGCGATGACGGCCGGTGGCCCGGGTTATTCCTCCGACCTGCCAGCGATGTTCATGTATTCCTTCACCTTCAGTCGCGGCCAGATGGGCATGGGCTCGGCCAGCGCAATCCTGATGCTCGGTGCGATCCTCGCAATCATCGTGCCTTACCTGTACTCCGAGCTGAGGACCAAGCGTCATGACTAGTCTCGCTGCCAAACCTTCCATCAGCCTGAGTCGCATCGCGATCTACGCGGTGCTGATCCTCGCCGTATTGCTTTACCTGGTGCCATTGGTGGTCATGTTGCTGACCAGCTTCAAGACGCCGGAAGACATCAGCACCGGCAACCTGCTGAGCTGGCCGACCGTGGTCAGCGGCATCGGCTGGGTCAAGGCCTGGGCCACGGTGGACGGCTACTTCTGGAACTCGATCAAGATCACCGTCCCGGCGGTGCTGATCTCTACCGCCATCGGTGCCTTGAACGGCTACGTGTTGTCGATGTGGCGTTTTCGCGGTTCGCAGTTGTTCTTCGGCCTGTTGCTGTTCGGGTGCTTCCTGCCGTTCCAGACTGTGCTGCTGCCGGCCTCGTTCACCCTCGGCAAGATGGGCCTGGCCAGCACCACCACCGGCCTGGTGTTCGTGCACGTGGTCTATGGGCTGGCATTCACCACGCTGTTCTTCCGTAACTACTACGTCAGCATTCCCGATGCGCTGGTGAAGGCTGCGCGGCTGGACGGTGCGGGTTTCTTCACCATCTTTCGGCGGATCATCCTGCCAATGTCCACCCCGATCATCATGGTCTGCCTGATCTGGCAGTTCACGCAGATCTGGAACGACTTCCTGTTCGGCGTGGTGTTCTCCAGCGGTGATTCGCAGCCCATCACAGTGGCGCTGAACAACTTGGTCAATACCAGTACCGGGGCCAAGGAATACAACGTGGACATGGCGGCGGCGATGATCGCCGGGCTGCCGACCCTGCTGGTCTATGTGGTCGCAGGCAAGTATTTCGTGCGCGGCCTGACGGCCGGCGCAGTCAAGGGGTAATCATGGCAACGCTTGAACTTCGCAACGTAAACAAGACCTATGGTGCCGGCCTGCCGGACACCCTGAAGAACATCGAGTTGTCGATCAAGGACGGTGAGTTCCTGATCCTCGTCGGACCTTCGGGCTGCGGCAAGTCGACGCTGATGAACTGCATCGCCGGCCTGGAGACCATTACCGGCGGCGCGATCATGATCGGTGACCAGGATGTCAGCGGCATGAGCCCGAAGGATCGCGACATCGCCATGGTGTTCCAGTCCTACGCGCTGTACCCGACCATGAGCGTGCGCGAGAACATCGAGTTCGGCCTGAAAATCCGCAAGATGAACCAGTCGGCCATCGACGAAGAAGTCAATCGCGTGGCCAAGCTGCTGCAAATCGAGCACCTGCTCAATCGCAAGCCCGGCCAGCTTTCCGGCGGCCAGCAACAGCGCGTGGCCATGGGCCGGGCGCTGGCGCGGCGGCCGAAGATCTACCTGTTCGACGAACCGCTGTCCAACCTCGACGCCAAGCTGCGGGTCGAGATGCGTACCGAAATGAAACTGATGCACCAGCGCCTGAAGACCACCACGGTCTACGTGACCCACGACCAGATCGAGGCCATGACCCTGGGCGACAAAGTGGCGGTGATGAAGGACGGGATCATCCAGCAGTTCGGTACCCCGAAAGACATCTACACCAACCCGGCCAACCTGTTCGTGGCGAGCTTCATCGGTTCGCCGCCGATGAACTTCATCCCGCTGCGCCTGCAACGCAAGGACGGCCGCCTGCTGGCGCTGCTCGACAGCGGCCAGGCCCGTTGCGAGTTGCCGATGGGCATGCAGGACGCCGGCCTGGAAGACCGCGAAGTGATCCTGGGCCTGCGCCCGGAACAGATCGCGCTGGCGGGCAGCGAGGCCAATGGCTTGCCGACCATTCGCGCCGAAGTGCAGGTCACCGAGCCTACCGGGCCGGACACCCTGGTGTTCGTCAGCCTCAACGACACCAAGGTTTGCTGCCGCCTGGCACCCGACGTGGCGCCGCAAGTCGGGGAGACCCTGACGCTGCAATTCGATCCCTCGAAAGTGCTGCTGTTCGATGCCCAGTCCGGCGAACGCCTGGGCGTGGCCGGCCAGCCGCAAGCTGACGTACGCAGCGCCAACGTGGCGCAGTTCAAAGGCCGATGAAGAACAAACGTGGGAGCCAGCGTGCGCCCACCAAGAAGGAGTATGCGGTGAGTGGGGACCACCCGCCGCAATCGTTGTAAACCGCGTTAGATAAAAACAGTTAATAACAATAAAGACGAGGATGTAGGGATGAAGAAGAAAAACAACGCCCAGCTAATCTGCCAGTTGTCAGCCGTTGCGGCGATGATGCTGGCCGGTAGCGCACACGCGGACGAGGCGTTCAGCGCCGACTCGAAGTGGATGACGGGTGACTGGGGTGGTAAGCGTACCGAGCTGATCGAGCAGGGTATCGACATCAAGGCCGACTACGTCGGTGAAGTCGGTGGCAACCTGCACGGCGGCTACAACAACGACAAGACCGCGCGTTACTCCGACCAGTTTGGCCTGGGCGTGGCGCTGGACCTGCAAAAGCTGTGGGGTTGGGATAACACCCAGGCCAAGATCCAGCTGACCAATCGTAATGGCGAGAACATCTCCAACGACCGTGTCGGCGATCCGCGTGCCGGGACCTTGAGTTCCTCCCAGGAAGTCTACGGCCGTGGTCACATGGTCCGTCTGACCCAGTTGTGGATCAAGCACCAGTTCCTCGACGGCAAGCTGGACGTCAAGGCCGGTTACTTCGGCGAAGGCGAAGACTTCAACACCTTCCCTTGCGAATTCCAGAACCTGGCCTTCTGCGGTTCCCAGGTCGGTAACTGGGCCACCAATATCTGGTACAACTGGCCCGTCAGCCAGGCCGCGATCCGCGTGAAATACAACCTCACGCCTGAGTTCTATGCGCAGATCGGCGCGTACAACCAGAACCCTTCGCAACTGGAGCACGGTAACGGCTTCAAGCTCAGCGGCAGCGGTACCAAGGGCACCGTGATCCCGGTCGAATTGGTCTGGTCGCCGAAGGTCAACAGCCTGCCGGGTGAGTACCGTGTGGGTTACTACAAGAGCACGGCCAATGCCGATGACGTCCGTGAAGACGACAACGGCGACGATGCCGCAACCACCGGTAACGCCTATCGCAGCCACGATAGCAAGCATGGCTACTGGTTCGTGGCACAGCAACAACTCACCACTCACAACGGTGACGCGTCCCGCGGCTTGAACATCGCCGCCAACGCGACCTTCCACGACAAGGACACCAACGTCGTCGACAACTATCAGTCGCTGATGTTCGTGTACAAGGGGCCATTCGATGCGCGTCCAAAAGATGACATCGGCATCGGTTTCTCCCGCATCCATGTCAACGAAGACGTGAAGAAAAACGCCGAGCTGACCAACGATGCCAATGGTGTCAGCGACTATAACGATCCGCTGTTCGCACCGCTGCGTAGCACTGAGTACAACTACGAACTCAACTACGGTGTCCACGTGACCAACTGGCTGACCGTGCGTCCGAACCTGCAGTACATCACTCACCCAGGTGGTGTTGATGAAGTCGACAACGCGCTGGTGGCCGGCCTGAAAATTCAGTCGGTGTTCTAACGCTGTTGCGATAAGCTCCTCTCTATGTGCGCATATTTGCGGACGGCCAAGGCTGTCCGCTTTTTTTTGGGAAGTGCTTGGCTGGAGCAGAACCCTGTGGCGAGGGGATTTATCCCCGCTGGACTGCGAAGCAGTCCCCAACCAGTAACCTGATGCACTGAGTTGCCAGTTTCAGGGCCGCTGCGCGCCCCAGCGGGGATAAATCCCCTCGCCACAAAAGTGTGCATCATCCAGTTGAGTATTCAATGATCTCCAGGACCGCGGCCCATGCATGAGCATCCGCTACAACGCTTTTTCAGATCCTTGCGCGAACGCCCGGTGTTCGCGTGGGAGCGCTATCGGCAACGCGATGTGTTGGTGATCGATCATCCGTTGTGCCAGGCGGTGTTCAGTCGCCAGGGCGCACAGTTGCTGCATTTTCAGCCGCGAGGCCAGAAGCCCTGGTTGTGGTGCGCGGCCAAATGGCCAAACGTCGGTGCGATACGCGGTGGGGTGCCGGTGTGCTGGCCGTGGTATGGCCGCCATCCCAGCGAAAACGCCTGGCCGTCCCACGGTTGGGCGCGGTTGATCGATTGGAAGTTGCTCGACAGCCACAGTGATGAAGAGGGTGTGCATCTGCACTGGCAGCTGCAGTTGTGCGACTGGCAAGTAGACCTGCATGCCGACCTGGGCGAGCGCATGGAACTGCGCTTGAGCACCGAGCACCAGGACAGCCTGCCGTGCCAGTTGAGCCAGGCCCTGCATGCCTATTGGCGTATTGGCGATGTCGGTGAGGTAGCGCTGTCTGGGCTCGAAGGTGCCCAGGGTTACGACCAGTTGAGCCGTGCGGCTTGCCAGCAGGAAGGTGAGTTGCGGGTCGAGGGCGGCTGCCAGCGAGTGTTCCAGCATGAGGGTGAATTGCAGCTCAAGGATCACGCCTGGCAGCGCGAATTGCGCATCGACACCGGCGACAGTGCCGACACCGTGGTCTGGCATCCGGGAGCGCGGCCGTTGCTGGGGGTGAGTTGGGACGAGGTCAGTGAATTTGTCTGCGTCGAGGCGGCCAGTGGCGGCACCGACAGCCTGTGCCTTGCGCCGGGGGAGCGGGCGCACCTGAGTTTGCAGGCGTGGGTGGGGGCTTAACGCTGGATGATCGTTCCCACGCTCCGCGTGGGAATGCAGCCCGTGACGCTCCGCGTCACTGGACGCAGAGCGTCCCTTGAGGCATTCCCACGCTCCGCGTGGGAATGATCAGGCAGCGAGGCTTCTGGATCGGTTCAGTTGAACTCATCCCCCACCGGATACCGGCTGGCATTCAGGCTTTCCTTGATCTTGCGCAGATGCGGCTGGAAGTCCACGCCCCGACGCAGGGTCATGCCGGTGGCGAGCACGTCCAGTACGGTGAGTTGGATGATCCGCGAGGTCATCGGCATATAGATATCAGTGTCTTCGGGCAGGGGGATGTTCAGGCTCAGGGTACTGGCCTTGGCCAGCGGCGAGCCTTCGGCGGTCAGGCCCAATACCGAGGCGCCGTTTTCCCGGGCGATGCGCGCCACTTCCACCAGCTCGCGGGTGCGGCCGGTGTAGGAAATGATCACGAACAGCTCGCCGGTATGGGCCACCGACGCAATCATGCGCTGCATCAGGACGTCGGCGTGAGCGGTCACTGCCAGATTGAAGCGGAAAAACTTGTGCTGGGCATCCAGGGCCACCGGGGCGGAGGCGCCGAGGCCGAAGAAGTGGATCTGCCGGGCCTGGATCAGCAGGTCCACGGCGCGACTGATCAAATTGGGATCAAGGGCCTGGCAGGCGCTGTCCAATGAGGCAATGGCACTGCCAAAGATCTTGCGGGTATAGGCTTCCGGGTTGTCATCGGCTTCTACCGCGCGGCTGACATAAGCCGCGCCGCTGGCCAGGCTCTGGGCCAATTGCAATTTGAGTTCCGGGTAACCGCTGACGCCGAACGAGCGGCAGAAACGGTTGACGGTCGGTTCGCTGACCGAAGCTGCCTGGGCGAGGGCGGCGATGCTGAAGCGGGTCGCCTGCTGCGGGTTGAGCAGGATGATCTCGGCCACCTTGCGTTCGGCCTTGTTCAGGTCTTCAAGGCGACTCTGGATCTGTTCCAGTAAGTTTCGCACGCGGTCCATACAAGATTCCTAGGAAGACGGGTCTTTGATACGACCCTTTGCGGTGGCCTATCCTACTGATGGCTCCGGCGGACCACCACTCGGAATCGGTATTTTCGAAAAATGTTGTGGTTATTACTACATTTTTCCTTGAGTGATACCTTGAAAAAAGGTATTTGTAGTTTAACTTGATAAAAGAACAAACATCATGCCTTCGATTACGGTTGAACCGTGCACCTTTGCCTTGTTCGGCGCGCTGGGCGATCTGGCCTTGCGCAAGCTCTTTCCTGCCCTGTACCAGCTCGATGGCGCCCAATTGTTGCACGAGGACACGCGGATCATTGCGCTGGCCCGTGAGCCCGGCGGTGAGCAGCAGCACCTGGCATTCATCGCCGCCGAGCTGCGCCGTTATGTCGGCGAAAAAGATCTGGACGAAGCCGTACTCGAGCGCTTCCTGGCACGTTTGACCTACCTGCACGTGGATTTCCTCAAGGCCGACGATTATGTCGCCCTGGCCGAAGCAGCCGGTTCGACCCAGCAGGTCATTGCCTATTTCGCCACCCCCGCGGCGGTGTATGGGGCGATCTGCGAGAACCTGGCGAAGGTCGGCTTGAGCGAGAACACCCGGGTCGTGTTGGAGAAACCCATTGGCTCGGACCTGGAGTCGTCGCGCAAGGTCAACGACGCCGTGGCGCAGTTCTTCCCGGAAAACCGCACCTATCGCATCGACCACTACCTGGGCAAAGAGACGGTACAGAACCTGATCGCATTGCGGTTCGCCAACAGCCTGTTCGAAACCCAGTGGAACCAGAACTACATTTCCCACGTGGAAATCACCGTGGCCGAGAAGGTCGGTATCGAAGGCCGCTGGGGCTATTTCGACAAGGCCGGCCAACTGCGGGACATGATCCAGAACCACCTGCTGCAGCTGCTGTGCCTGATCGCCATGGACCCACCGGCCGACTTGTCCGCCGACAGCATCCGTGACGAGAAGGTCAAGGTGCTCAAGGCCCTCGCGCCAATCAGCCCGGAAGGCTTGACTACCCAGGTGGTGCGCGGCCAGTACATCGCCGGCCACAGCGAGGGCAAGTCGGTGCCTGGCTACCTCGAAGAACCCAATTCCAACACCCAGAGCGACACCGAGACGTTCGTCGCCCTGCGCGCCGACATCCGCAACTGGCGTTGGGCCGGGGTGCCGTTTTACCTGCGTACCGGCAAGCGCATGCCGCAGAAGCTGTCGCAGATCGTCATCCACTTCAAGGAGCCGTCCCACTACATCTTTGCGCCCGAGCAGCGTTTGCAGATCAGCAACAAGCTGATCATCCGCCTGCAACCGGACGAAGGGATTTCCTTGCGGGTGATGACCAAGGAGCAGGGCCTGGACAAGGGCATGCAATTGCGCAGCGGTCCGCTGCAACTCAACTTCTCCGACACTTATCGCAGCGCACGGATTCCCGATGCCTACGAGCGGTTGTTGCTGGAAGTCATGAACGGCAATCAGAACCTGTTTGTCCGTAAAGATGAAATCGAAGCCGCGTGGACGTGGTGTGACCAGTTGATTGCCGGGTGGAAAAAATCTGGCGATGCGCCCAAGCCGTATGCGGCGGGGTCCTGGGGGCCGATGAGCTCCATTGCACTGATCACGCGGGATGGGAGGTCATGGTATGGCGATATCTGAAGTGAAACTGCCCCAGGGCGTGAGCGCTCATGAATTCAAGAACCCGGTGCTGCTGGCCGAAGGCCTGGCGCTGAACGTGGCCGAGCAGTTGCGCAATGCGATCAATGCCCGCGGCACGGCGACCCTGGTGGTGTCCGGTGGCCGCAGCCCGGTGGCGTTTTTCCAGCACTTGGCCAAGCAGGCGCTGGACTGGTCCAAGGTGGTGGTCAGCCTCGCCGATGAGCGCTGGGTGCCGGTTGAACACGCCGACAGCAACGCTGGCTTGCTCAAGCGTTATCTGTTGCAAGGCGCGGCAGCCAAGGCCCAGTTCCTGAGCCTCTACAGCGCCAGTGCCAACCTTGAAGCGGCGGCCGAGCAGGCCGATCGTTTGCTGGCCGAGCTGCCGCCCATCGACGTGCTGGTATTGGGCATGGGTGATGACGGGCACACCGCCTCGCTGTTCCCCGACAGCCCGAACCTGGCCCAAGCCCTGGACGCCAATGGCGCACGCCGCTGCTGGCCGATGCTGGCACCGACCGTGCCGCACCAGCGCTTGACCATGAGCCGCGCCTTGCTGGCTTCGGCGCAACACAAAGTGCTGTCGATTTCCGGTCAGTCGAAATTGACCACCCTGAACGCTGCGGTGGCAGGTGACGATGTCGCCGAAATGCCGATCCGTGCGTTTTTGCAACCTACGTTAGAGATTTACTGGTGCCCATGAACCAAGGATCAGCCGCTATGACAAACCCATCCCCGACCGTTTCCATGGCGGACAAAGTTGCCCTGATCGACAGTCTCTGCGCCAAGGCGCGGATCCTGCCGGTGATCACCATCGCCCGTGAACAGGACATCCTGCCGCTGGCCGATGCCCTGGCCGCTGGTGGCCTGACGGCGCTGGAAGTGACGTTGCGTTCCCAACACGGCCTCAAGGCCATCCAGGTGCTGCGCGAGCAGCGTCCGGAACTGGTGACCGGCGCCGGCACGGTGCTCGACCGCCACATGCTGGACGCCGCCGAGGCGGCCGGTTCGCAGTTCATCGTCACCCCCGGCATCACCCGTGACCTGCTCGAAGCCAGCGTCTACAGCTCCATCCCCTTGTTGCCGGGCATCAGCAATGCCTCGGGCATCATGGAAGGCTACAGCCTGGGCTATCGCCGCTTCAAACTGTTCCCGGCCGAAGTCAGTGGTGGCGTCGCGGCCATCAAGGCCTTGGGCGGCCCGTTCGGCGAAGTGAAATTCTGCCCGACCGGCGGCGTGAGCCCTGCCAACATCAAGAGCTACATGGCGTTGAAAAACGTGATGTGCGTGGGCGGAAGCTGGATGCTTGATCCGGAGTGGATCAAGAACGGCGACTGGGCCCGCATTCAGGAATGCACCGCCGAGGCCTTGGCGCTGCTGGACTGATTGTTTTACCGAACCTCGTTGGGTGTTCTACGGTTTTACGGTGCGCTTGGTCGGCGCGCCGTTTTTTTTGCCTGGGATTTGTCGCGACAAATGGGCCTGACATTTAAACCTGTAGCGAAGGGATTTAGCGAAACGTCGCACCGCCCCGCTGGGCTGCGCAGCAGACCCCAAAAAAACAGGGCCGCTTCGCGCCCCAACGGGGATAAATCCCCTCGCCACAACTATGTTCGGCTCAATTCCATCAGCGCCTGGACCAACCGCTGGATATCACCGGCCAGGGTGGTCAGTCCGGGGGTAATACGGATGCACGGCCCGACGCTGGTGTGGCGGACCACGGTGAAGATCCCATAGTCGTTGAGCAGTCGATCAGCCATCGCCTGCTGGTCCATCTGGGCGGTGAAGCGCATCGAGGTGATGCCGCAGTACAGGATCGGATCGTCCGGGGTCATGACCTCGATACCCGGTACATCACGCACGGCGTTCACCCACAGGTCCCGCAGGTACTTGAGTCGCGCGCCCTTGGCCGCAGCGCCACCCAGGGCATAGTGCTCCTCGAACACCAGGGGTAGGGTCAGCAAGGCCGGGATGTTGGGCGTGCTATGGGGTGTGCGCGAGCGGACGTCGGTGACGGGATAATGCCCTTCGTCCATGTCCGGGTCGATGTCGGCCAGCCGCTGCGGAGCAATGTATAAGAAACCCAGGGCCAGGGGCCCGCCGATCCACTTCTGCAGGTTGAACCCGGCGAAGTGAATGCCGAGTTTCTTGATGTCGAAATCGATCTGGCCCAAGGCATGGGCCCCATCGAGAATGATATCGACGTCAAACTCCTGGGCCGTCTCGGCAATAGCCTGGACCGGCATCACCAAGCCGGTGAGGTGGTTGACGTAGGTCAGCGCCATCAGCTTCACGCGAGGGTGCTCAATGAACGCTTTGCGATAGGTGCCCACCAGGCTTTCCAAACTGGCGGGGTGCTGGTGGACCAGTTCGATCACCTCTGCGCCACGCTGTCGGGCCAGCCAGCGCATTGCGCTTTTGACCGCCGCGTACTCCAGGTCACAGACCAGCACCTGATCCCCCGGCTTCAGCCTGTTGTAGTTGCGGATCAACGATTGCAGGGCATCCACTGCGCTGGTGGCCATCGCCACGGTTTGCGGTGCTACGTGGATCAGTTGCGCCACTTGTTGGCGAATCACTTCGTCCTGTCCTTGGTCGAAATGCTGGCGTACGTACACCGAATTGCTGCGGTTGATGAAGGCGATATTGCGCTGGTATTCCTCGACCACGGTTCGCGACATGCGACCGAAGTAGCCGTTTTCCAGATTGAGCGGCCCCTCGGTGTCGACCTCATAACGGCCGACATAGGTCTGCCAGAAGGCTTCATCGTGGGCACGCAGGGTATTTTCAGGCATGGACGGGGCTCAATCGGTTAGTGGCGAGGCTTGGGTTTGCCGTGCTTGGCGCGCAATGGGTCGAGCAGGTCCGACAGGCCGTTATGATCGATTTCCTGCATCAAGGCCAGCAAACCGCCGAGTTCACCGTGGGGGAAACCCTCGCGAGCGAACCAGTTGAGGTATTGACCCGGCAGGTCGGCAAGGATTCGGCCCTTGTACTTACCAAAGGGCATTTGACGTGTGACGAGCAACTCGAGCTTTTCCGGATTCATGGCAATCGTCTTGATTTCAAACCTGTCTCGAAAATACAGGCATTCTGCATGCAGGCCAAATGACAGATCATGCAAATAGCGCGGATACAGATTTCAGGATGTTTTTTAACTATTTGATTTTTAAGTGATTTTATTGAGGTTGGTGGCTGGCATGGCTGATGCAATATCCCTTGCAGGTTTTTTATTCACCAGCAAAGGAACTGAAAAATGACTGACATCAACAAAGAATCCATCTCCGTCTTGAACGACCTGATCGAGACCAGCAAGGATGGCCAGGAAGGGTTCAAGACCTGCGCTGAAGACATCAAGCATCCAGAACTCAAGACGCTGTTCGTGCAGCGCTCGGCTGATTGCGCCACCGCGGCAGCCGAGTTGCAAGCCGCCGTTCGTTCGCTGGGCGGTGATCCGGAAACGTCCACCAGCGTCGCTGGTGACCTGCACCGTCGTTGGGTAGACGTGAAATCGATGTTCACCGGCAAGGACGAAGAAGCGGTGCTCAACGAAGCCGAGCGAGGCGAGGACCATGCGCTCAAGGCTTACAAAGAGGCCATCGAGAAGATCAACAAGCACAACCTGGTGGGCATTCGTGACTTGGTTGAGCGTCAGTACCATGGCGTGCAACGAAACCATGACCAGGTCAAGGCTCTGCGTAACCAGGCGCGTGCCCAGAGTTAAATACGCAGCCAACGCCGAAAAAACGCCAGCCCGCCTGGCGTTTTTTTTTGTGTGATGTTAGTCAGATTGAAGGTGAGCACCGTTGTGGCGAGGGGATTTATCCCCGCTGGGCTGCGAAGCAGCCCCAAACCAGCTCACTCAGTACACCTGATACACCGAGAGGTGTCGGCTCTGGGGGGGGGCGCTACGCAGCCAGCGGGGGTAGATCCCCTCACCACAAAAGCGTTCGCTTCAGTGCCGTTGATGCTGCAATGATTCCCTTTAACTGAGCATCTGTCAGAAAGTGTGTGTTGTTAAATTCGCAGTAATCACCTCTGGACTCATATAGTTAGCTAGCTAATAATTGCGCCAGCTATTCACTCCGTATTGCATCTATCGTTATTGCGTCCCCCAAAGAGTTTTTCGCGTGCCCATTACTTTCCAGGCCTTGTTCGCCCCCGACCGCCTCGCTGTGCAGTTCGCCATCAAGACCGTGCTTGGCGCCGGGCTGGCGCTATGGCTGGCGTTGCGCTGGGGATTGGAGCAGCCGTCGTGGGCGCTGATGACGGCGATCATCGTCGCCCAGCCACTGTCCGGGATGGTGGTGCAGAAAGGGCTGGCACGATTGGTCGGCACGTTGGTGGGCACCGTCATGTCGGTGGTGTTCATGGGCCTGTTTGCCCAGGCGCCCTGGTTGTTCCTGCTGGCCTTGGCGCTCTGGCTGGGCCTGTGTACGGCCTGTTCGACGCTGCTGCGCAGTGCCTGGTCGTACTCATTCGTGTTGGCCGGCTACACGGTGGCGATCATTGCCCTGCCGGCCATTTCCCATCCGCTGGGGGTGTTTGACCAAGCGGTGGCGCGCTGCACCGAGATCAGCCTGGGCATCGTCTGTGCCACGGCGGCCAGTGCCTTGCTCTGGCCGTTGCGGGTCGAGCGGCAACTGGCCGGTCAGGCCCTGGCTGCCTGGCACAGTGGCATGCAGGCAGCCCGTGCGACCCTGGCGGGCGATGCCCAGGCCCGTAAAGGGTTGCTGGAAATTCTGGGCAGGATCGTCGCGGTGGACGCCCAGCGCGAACATGCCTGGTTCGAAGGCAGCCGTGGTCGACAGCGAGCCCGGGCCATCAGCGGCTTGAGCCAGAAATTGCTGATGCTGCTGCGCATCTCGCGCTCGGTGCGCCGGCAGTGGAAGCAGCTCGACCCCGAGGAAACCATGGCGCTCCAGCCGTGGATGAACGAGGTGCAGCAAGCCCTCGATGCCGACAGTGCGACCCTGCAAGCCTTGCGCCCCCGGGTATGGGATGCATCCCACGACCCACAGATCAGCGCGGCGCAGAGTTACTGCCTGGCGCGGTTCGCTTTGTTGCTCGATACCGCCCTGGCCGCCTGCGCAGCCTTGACGGCGGTGCAGGAGGGCAGGGAGGCGGCGGATCCACCCCGTACCTTGACGCCCCATCGTGACGTGTCCCTGGCCATGGTCTTCGGCGCGCGTAGCGCCCTGGCATTCCTGGCAGTGGCCTGTTTCTGGCTGGCGACCGCCTGGCCCGCCGCATCGGGTGCGCTGGTACTGACGTGCGTGGTGTGCAGCCTGTTCGCCAGTCGCGAAAACGGCGCGCAGATCGGCATGAGTTTTCTGCGGGGCATCTTTTTGGCCGTGCCGACGGCGTTCGTGATCGGCGAACTCGTGCTACCGCAATGGAGCAGTTTCGCGATGCTGTGCATGGCCATGGGCGTGCCGTTGTTTTTCGGGGCATTGGGCATGGCCAAGCCGCAGATCTTCGCCACGGCGACGTCGTTCTGCCTGCACTTCGTGGTGTTGATTTCACCGCTCAATGCCATGAAATACGACGTCGCGGCGTTCTTCAACAACGCCCAGGCCATGATGATCGGCGTGGGCGCGGCAGTGCTGGCCTTCAATCTGCTGATTTTGCGCAACCCGACCTGGCACAGCCGTCGTCTGCTGGCCGCGACCCTTCACGATCTGGTGCGCCTGACCCATCGCCGCCTGCCGGGGGCCGAGAGTTGGTTCGGCGGGCGCATGGCCGACCGGCTGTTGCAGCTCGCCAGGCATTACCCTGAACTGCCGGTGCAGTCGCGCAGCCGTTGGGATGATGGTTTGCTTGGCCTGGACATCGGCGATGAGCTGTTGCATTTGCGCCTGAGCCTGGCCGTCGCCCAAATGCCCGATACCCGGGCGCAGCGCCGTTATTTCGAAGCGCTGGAGCGGGTGCTCGAGCGTGGTCCGACCGGTGACCAGGCCGATGCGCTGGCCCCGGCGAGCGCTGCCTTCCTGAACGTGTTGTCGACCCAGGCGCCCAGCGATGCACTGAAGCTGGCCCAGGGTGCGGTGGTGCAATTGCAAAACAGCTGGCGCGCCTGGTGCAGCCAGCACGAACCAGAACGACGGGAGCACAGCCATGGGCTTGCGTGAATGGTCGATTGGCGGGGTGTTGCTCAGCCCGTTCCTGATTTATGTGGTGCTGGCGTTGCTGGTGACCGGCGCGCTGCGCCTGTTGCTCAGCCTGGTGCCGGCCGGGCGCTGGATCTGGCATGAAGCCTTGTTCGACTGCGCCCTGTATGTCTGTGTCCTGACTGTTATTACCGTGGTCCTCGGGCCGCTATAGGAGTTGAACATGCGTACTTCCGTACGTGTCGCCGTCACGCTGTGCATGGTGGCCGTGGCGATTTTCGCCGGCTTTCACCTGTGGCAGTACTACATGCTCACGCCTTGGACTCGCGATGCGCGGATCCGCGCCGATGTGGTGGTGATCGCACCCGACGTGTCGGGCTGGGTGCGCGAGCTCAAGGCTGTGGATAACCAGCAGGTCAAGGCCGGTGATCTATTGCTGAGCATCGACCGCGAGCGTTTCGAGGCGGCGGTGGAGAAGACCCGGGCCGTGGTCCAGACGCGCCAGCAGCAACTGAGCCTGCGCGAACATGAAGCCAGTCGCCGCGCCGCCCTGGGGCCCCAGGCCATCAGTGCCGAACTGCGGGAAAACGCCCAGATCAACGCCGGCATCGCCCGCGGCGAACTGCGCGAAGCCCAGGCCGAGGCCAAGGTCGCCGAGCTCAACCTGGCCCGCAGCCAAGTCCTGGCCCCCCGCAGCGGCCACATTACCAACCTGCGCCTGGCCGAAGGCAACTACGTGAATGCCGGACAGCCGGTCATGGCGCTGATCGACGATTCGACGTTCTATGTGCAGGCCTATTTCGAAGAAACCAAATTGCCCAGGATTCGTGTGGGCGATCCGGTCAAGATCTGGCTGATGAGTGCCGGCCATGCGCTGGAGGGACATGTCGAAAGCATCAGCCGCGGCATTACCGACCGCAACACCAACCCCGATGCGCAGTTGCTGGCGGAGGTGGAGCCGACCTTCAACTGGGTGCGCCTGGCCCAGCGGATCCCGGTGCGGATCAAGTTGGACAGGGTGCCGGAGGGCGTGAACCTGAGCGCCGGGATGACGGCGAGCGTGCAGGTGCGCGAAGACCAGCCATAATTTTGTGGCGAGGGGATTTATCCCCGTTGGGCTGCGCAGCAGCCCCTGTGCCCAGGCTGAAACACGGCAGGGATTTGAGGTATTGGGGCCGCTTCGCGCCCCAGCGGGGATAAATCCCCTCGCCACATGTCATTCACTTTAGATCGCGGTAATCAACCGACAGTGATCGCCGGCAACGTCGGCAAGGTCACGGTCTGCTGCTTGCGCGGGGCGAGGATTTCGGCTTCGCCGTCCACCACCAGCTCGTCGCGCTGGTTGAACACGCGGGTGGCGATGCGTACGCGAAACTTCGGCATCTTTTCCAGGATTTCCAGGCGCACGGTCAGGGTGTCGCCGATTTTCACCGGTTTCTGGAAGCTCATCTGCTGGCCGATATAGATCGTGCCCGGCCCAGGCAGCTCGCACGCCACCGCCGCGCTGATCAGCGCACCGCTGAACATGCCGTGGGCGATGCGCTCCTTGAACATGCTCGCCGCGGCAAATTCGGCGTCCAGGTGCACCGGGTTGTGATCGCCCGACATCGCCGCGAACAGCTGGATGTCGCGCTCCTCGACGGTCTTGCTGTAGCTGGCGGTCTGGCCGATTTCGAGGGCTTCGTAAGGGGTGTTGGTAACCTGGGTCATCTGTTTCAGATCCTGTGGAGTAAAGGAAAACGCTGCAAGCCTACTCGCTGCGTGGCGGCCGCTTGTGTTCCAGGGCCTGGGCAATCCAGGCCAGCACGTCGGCGGTCACTTCATCGCGGTTGGTTTCATTGAACAATTCGTGCCGGGCCTGCGGGTAAATCGTCAATTGCAGGTGCTGGCTGCCGGCGTCGCGCAGGGCGTCGGCCAGATCCTTCAGACGCTTGCCTTCGCTCACCGGATCACATTCGCCACCGATCACCAGCAAGGGCAGGCCCGGATCGATCTGGGCGAGATTGGACGCTTTGCTGATTTGCTGCAAGCCGCCGAGCAGGTCGACCCACAGTTGATTGGTGCAGCGAAAGCCGCACAGCGGGTCGTGGACGTACTTGTCGACTTCGGCCGGATCGCGACTGAGCCAGTCGAAAGGGGTACGCGTCGGCTTGAATTTCTTGTTGAAACTGCCGAACGACAACCACTCGATCAAGGCACTGCGCCCCGTCGCACCCTGGCGCCGGCGTTCGAAGCGGGCGATCAGGCGCGCGCTGCGGTAGAGCGCCACCGGCTGGAAGTTCGAACCGCTGAGAATCGCCCCGTGCAGGCTGGCGCTGTGATGCAGCAGGTAACCCTGGGCGATGTAGCTGCCCATGCTGTGGCCCAGCAGCAGGATGGGCGTATCCGGGTGCTGCTGGCCGATGTGATGGTTGAGGCTGGCCAAGTCGCCCACGACCTTGGCCCAGCCGTCTTCGTCGGCAAAGTGGCCGAGCATCGCTTCCTCGCCGGTCTTGCCATGGCCGCGCAGGTCCATCCCATAGACACCGTAGCCTTCGTCGCACAGCGCCTGGGCCAGGCGGGCGTAGCGGCCGCTGTGTTCGGCCATGCCATGGGCCAGCATGATCACCGCCAACGGCGCGGTTTCGGGCAGCCACTGGTTGACGAACAGGCGGCTATGGTCGGTCGCGGTCAGCCAGAACGTTTGGTGGATCATGGCGATTCCTTTGCACAAAGTCAGACGCAGCGTCGCTGCATTGTATAGCGCATCCGTTGCGTCTCGCCTGATCAGGCCACACCATGGCAAGAAGATTCACACAATCTATGACGCAGGTTGCCATATTTGCCTGATTGGCCATAGCTGCTAGTGTCCCAAGAGCTCCGCCTCTGCAAGCGATACAGACGCGGCCCGGACATGCTCAGGTAAAGAGGACAAAAACAATGCAGCCTGATTTCTGGAATGACAAACGCCCGGCCGGCGTGCCCCTGGATGTCGACCTGGGGACCTACAAGTCGGTGATCGAGGTGTTCGAGCGTTCCTGCAAGAAATTTGCCGATCGTCCGGCGTTCAGCAACATGGGGGTGACCCTCACCTATGCCGAGCTCGAGCGCTACAGCGCGGCCTTCGCCGGCTACCTGCAAGCCCATACCGACCTGGCGCCCGGCGATCGTATCGCGGTGCAGATGCCTAACGTCCTGCAATACCCGATCGCCGTGTTCGGTGCCTTGCGCGCCGGGCTGATCGTGGTCAACACCAACCCGCTGTATACCGCGCGGGAAATGCGTCATCAGTTCAAGGACTCCGGTGCCCGGGCGCTGGTGTACCTGAACATGTTCGGGCAGAAAGTCCAGGAGGTGTTGCCCGATACGGACCTGCAGTACCTGATCGAAGCGAAGATGGGCGACCTGATGCCCACCGCCAAGGGCTGGCTGGTCAACACGATGGTGAGCAAGGTCAAGAAAATGGTCCCGGCCTATTCGCTGCCCCAGGCCATTTCCTTCAAGAGCGCCTTGCGCCTGGGACGCGGACAGGGCATCAAGCCGCTGAACGTCAGCCTCGACGATATTGCGGTATTGCAATACACCGGCGGCACCACCGGTTTGGCGAAGGGCGCGATGCTGACCCACGGCAACCTGGTGGCCAACATGCAACAGGCCCGGGCCTGTCTGGGACAGCTCGGCGATGACGGCCAGCCGCTGCTGCGCGAAGGCCAGGAGGTCATGATCGCGCCGCTGCCGCTGTACCATATCTATGCGTTCACGGCGAACTGCATGTGCATGATGGTGACCGGCAATCACAACGTGCTGATCACCAATCCACGGGACATCGGCGGCTTCATCAAGGAGCTGAAGAACTGGCGTTTCTCGTTGCTGCTGGGCCTCAACACACTGTTCGTGGCGTTGATGGACCATCCGGATTTCAAGACCCTGGATTTTTCCCACCTCAAGGTCACCAATTCCGGCGGCACCGCGTTGATCAAGGCCACCGCCGAACGTTGGCAGCAGATCACCGGTTGCGGCATTACCGAGGGCTATGGCCTGACCGAAACCTCACCGGTGGCGAGTGCCAATCCTTACGGTGGCAAGTCTCGGCTGGGCACGGTGGGGATGCCGGTGCCGGGTACCCTGATGAAAGTGATCAACGACGATGGCGTCGAGCAGCCTCTGGGCGAGCGCGGCGAGCTGTGCATCAAGGGGCCGCAGATCATGAAGGGTTATTGGAACAAGCCCGAGGCCACGGCCGAAGTGCTGGACAGCGAGGGCTGGTTCAAGTCTGGCGATATCGCGGTGATCGACCCGGACGGGTTCGTGCGCATCGTCGACCGCAAGAAAGACATGATCATCGTCTCGGGTTTCAATGTGTACCCCAACGAGATCGAAGACGTGGTGATGGCCCATCCCAAGGTGGCCAACTGTGCGGTGATCGGCGTGCCGGACGAGCGTTCGGGGGAGGCGGTGAAGTTGTTCGTGGTGGCGCGGGAAACCGGGGTCAGCCTTGAAGAACTCAAGGCTTATTGCAAGGAGAACTTCACCGGCTACAAGATTCCCAAGCACATCGTGTTGCGGGACTCATTGCCGATGACGCCGGTGGGCAAGATCCTGCGGCGCGAGTTACGGGATATCGCCTGAGGCGCCGGCCTCATGGAAACCCTGTGGGAGCGAGCTTGCTCGCGATAGCGGTAGGTCAGTGACAGAAATGTTGGCTGATACACCGTCATCGCGAGCAAGCTCGCTCCCACCGTTTTTTATGTATTCGGGGTGATTATCCAGGGCTTAGAATTTTTACTCTAAAAGTGACCATAAAATATTCATGAGTCATGTTTATGACTGTAGGGGTTGTTTTTGGCTCTAGGCGACCCTTGGCAAAGCTGCTACTCTCGGCGCGCTTTTGTGACTTCTCGGCCTTGATTCAAGCCAGATCACCAATAAACACACACCAATAATAATCGCATCAAATGCGGTGAGAATTCGCGTTGCTGAGGAGTGGGCTTCCATGATCGAAGACTTTTGGAAGGATAAGTACCCAGCTGGGATTGCTGCCGACATCAATCCAGACGAGTATCCGAATATTCAGGCGGTGTTGAAGCAGTCCTGCCAACGCTTTGCCAACAAGCCGGCATTCAGCAACCTCGGCAAGACGATCACCTACGGTGAGCTCTACGAGTTGTCCGGGGCGTTTGCCGCGTACCTGCAACAGCATACCGATTTACAGCCGGGCGATCGAATCGCCGTGCAGTTGCCCAACGTTCTCCAGTACCCGGTGGCCGTGTTCGGTGCGATCCGTGCCGGGCTGATCGTGGTCAACACCAACCCGTTGTACACCGCGCGGGAAATGGAACACCAGTTCAACGACTCCGGTGCCAAAGCGCTGGTGTGCCTGGCGAACATGGCGCACCTGGCCGAAACCGTGGTACCGAAGACGGGCGTCAAGCACGTTATCGTCACCGAAGTCGCCGACCTGCTGCCGCCGCTCAAGCGCCTGTTGATCAACAGCGTGATCAAGTACGTCAAGAAGATGGTCCCGGCTTATCACTTGCCCAAGGCCGTCAAGTTCAACGACGTGCTGAGCAAAGGCCACGGCCAGCCGGTGAACGAAGCCAACCCCACCAGCGACGATGTGGCCGTGCTGCAATACACCGGCGGCACCACCGGCGTGGCCAAGGGCGCGATGCTCAGCCACCGCAACCTGGTGGCGAACATGCTGCAGTGCAAGGCGCTGATGGGCTCCAACCTCAATGAAGGTTGTGAGGTGTTGATCACGCCACTGCCGCTGTACCACATCTATGCCTTCACCTTTCATTGCATGGCGATGATGCTGATCGGCAACCACAATATCCTGATCAGCAACCCGCGCGACCTCTCGGCGATGGTCAAGGAACTGTCGAAGTGGAAGTTCAGCGGTTTTGTCGGCCTCAATACGCTGTTCGTGGCCCTGTGCAACAACGAAGCCTTCCGCAAGCTGGACTTCTCGGCACTGAAAGTCACCCTGTCCGGTGGCATGGCCTTGCAACTGGCCGCGGCCGAGCGCTGGAAAGAGGTGACCGGTTGCCCGATCTGCGAAGGTTATGGCATGACCGAAACCAGCCCGGTGGCCACCGTCAACCCGATCCAGCACATTCAGATCGGCACCATCGGCATTCCCGTACCGTCGACCCTGTGCAAGGTGATCAATGACGCGGGCGTCGAGCAGCCATTGGGCGAAATCGGCGAGTTGTGCGTGAAAGGTCCGCAGGTGATGAAGGGCTACTGGCAGCGTCAGGAAGCCACCGACGAGATCCTCGACAGCGAAGGCTGGCTCAAGACCGGTGACATTGCGCTGATCCAGCCGGACGGCTACATGCGCATCGTTGATCGCAAGAAGGACATGATCCTGATCTCCGGTTTCAACGTGTACCCCAACGAACTGGAAGATGTGCTGGCAACCCTGCCGGGCGTGCTGCAATGCGCGGCCATCGGCGTACCGGACGAGAAGTCTGGCGAGGCGATCAAGATTTTCATCGTCGCACGGCCCGGTGTGACGTTGACCAAGGAACAGGTGATGGAACACATGCGTGCCAACGTCACCGGTTACAAGGTGCCCAAGGCCGTGGAATTCCGCGATGCCTTGCCGACCACCAACGTGGGCAAGATCCTGCGCCGCGAGTTGCGTGACGAAGAGCTCAGGAAGCTGGGGTTGAAGAAGTAAGACCGCTATAAAGAAAAAGGCCCCGCGAATGCGGGGCTTTTTGCATGGATTGTCCAGTTTGGCAAAAAAACTGTGGCGAGGGGATTTATCCCCGCTGGGTTGCGCAGCAACCCCCTGAGTTCTGCCTGACACATCGGCAGTAGCTGATGAATCGTGGGGGCTGCTTCGCAGCCCGGCGGGGATAAATCCCCTCGCCACAATCGGCTCCTTGCAAATTTTTCGGGTCCGGTTACAACCGGAACTGCGCAAAATCCAGGTTGGTGCCACCCGGCCGCATGTCTTGCAGGTAGGCGTCCTTGTCGGCGCTCAGTTCCAGGCTCAGGGCGGCCTTGCGTTTGCCCTGGTTGCGCACTTCCAGGCCTTCCATTTTTTCCCGCAGGAACACGGTCGGCACCTTCAAGTGCAGCAGCTCATCGGTGGCCGGCGTGTGCAGCAGCAGGTGGATCCATTCGTACTGACCGATGGCCAGGCGCGCCACCGGGATATCGAACCAGAAGATGTTGCGGTTGCGGTTCAGTTCGCTGAAATGGCAGTTGTTGACGCCCAGTACGGCGCCGCCCAGTTGCTGGTTCCTGCGGGCGATGGCCTGCTTTTTATCGAGTTTCATAACGTTCCTACGGGGTTGGAGCTTCAAGCCGCAGCCTGAATACGTGGGGCATTCTCGGGGGTTGACCGACAAACATAAAGTGCAACCTGCATTCGACGATGAAATGTGCCGCTGAAAAAAATGAAACTCCCCGCGAACGGCCCCGGTCAACCCTTATGTAATGACTTTTCGTACCGTTGTTCACAGGAGAGACATCATGGGTAGCACGAGCGATAAAGTGAAGGGCGTTGCCAACGAAGCCGTTGGCAACATCAAGCAAGGCGTCGGCAAGGCCACCGACAATGACCGCATGCGCGCCGAGGGCGTGGTCCAGGAGAAAAAAGGCGAGGCCCAACAAGCCGTGGGCAAGGCCAAGGATGCGGTCAAGAAAGGCGTCGACGAGGCATAACCTGCCTGTAGTAACGCGATTGGAACGGTCATCTGCGGGTGGCCGTTTTCATGTCGGCTCGAACTTGCGCCGGGGAAATTGTTCCAAAGTCGCCAAACAGGTTACTTTGTCTTGGATAACAACCCCATGAGTCGCCAGGCGACCTTCCTTTTTTGCGGCGAAAGGAGACGCACATGATGTTTCCGGCCTTGAAAGGCTTACCTTTGCATCGTGTGATGATGCGTACCGTGACCGAGTTTCTCGACGACGAGATGTCGACCTACGCTTCGGCACTGGCCTATCAGATGCTGTTTTCGCTGTTCCCCTTCATTCTCTTCCTGATCGCCTTGATCGGTTTCCTGCACCTGCCGGACTTTTTCTCCTGGTTGCGCCTGCAATCGGAGCTGGTGCTGCCGCCCCAGGCCCTGGAGCAGGTCAACCCGGTGATCGACCAGCTCCAGCAATCCAAGGGCGGCTTGTTGTCCGTGGGTATCGTCATCGCCTTGTGGACCGCTTCGGCGGGCGTGCGGCTGATGATGAGCGCGATGAATGCCGCCTACGATGTGGTGGAAGGCCGTCCGGCCTGGAAGCGCTTCCCGCTGTCGATTTTCTACACGGTCGGCATCGCCGGCATGCTGCTGGCCGCTGCGGCGTTGATGGTGCTCGGGCCGCAGGTGATGGGCTGGATCGCGGCCCAAGTCGGCCTGGAGGAGTTCATCGTCACGCTCTGGACGATCGTGCGCTGGCCGGTGATCGTGTTCTTGCTGATGGTGGCCGTGGCACTGATCTATTACGTGATGCCCGACGTCAAGCAGGAATTTCGCTTCATCACGCCGGGGTCGGTGCTGGCGGTGGTGGTGTGGATCATCGCTTCCCTGGGGTTCGCGTTCTACGTCAAGACCTTTGCCAACTACAACGCCATGTATGGCAGCATCGGTGCGATCATCGTGTTGTTGCTGTATTTCTATATTTCTTCGGCGGTGCTGTTGCTCGGCGCGGAGATGAATGCGGTGATCGAGCACATGTCCACCGAGGGCAAGAACCCGGGT
This sequence comes from Pseudomonas sp. NFACC37-1, assembly GCF_900101575.1. Taxonomy (NCBI): domain Bacteria; kingdom Pseudomonadati; phylum Pseudomonadota; class Gammaproteobacteria; order Pseudomonadales; family Pseudomonadaceae; genus Pseudomonas; species Pseudomonas sp. NFACC37-1. The sequence continues at coordinate 349,233 of NZ_FMUZ01000003.1, forward strand.
GAAAAGAGTGCGGGCGAGCACGAAAAACAGCATGTGTCGGGCCTGGGGCGCGACCATTCCATCCCTCAATCCCACCCTGACGAAGCCCGACCATGATCCGTGAAATCCTGAAAATGGGCGACGAACGCCTGCTGCGCATCGCCCCGCCGGTGCCTGCCGAAATGTTCGACAGCCCGGAATTGTGGCAATTGATCGACGACATGTTCCAGACCATGGAAAGTGTCGGCGGCGTGGGCCTGGCGGCGCCGCAGATCGGCATCGACCTGCAACTGGTGATCTTCGGCTTCGAGCACAGCGAGCGTTACCCCGACGCCGAGGCGGTGCCCCAGACCATCCTGATCAACCCGCTGATCACCCCCCTGGGCCCGCAGATGGAAGAGGGCTTCGAAGGTTGCCTGTCGGTGCCGGGCTTGCGCGGTGCGGTCGAGCGCTACCAACACATCCGCTATGAAGGCTTCGATCCCAAGGGCGAGCCGATCGTGCGTTACGCGTCGGGCTTCCATGCGCGGGTGGTGCAGCATGAATGCGATCATCTGATCGGGCGCTTGTACCCGTCGCGCATCACTGATTTCAGCAAGTTCGGCTTTACCGAAGTGATGTTCCCGGACCTGGACCCCACCGCCGACGATTGATTGCCGGACACAAACCTCTGTGGGAGCGGGCTTGCTCGCGAAAGCGGTAGGTCAGCTTGCATGGATGTTGAATGTGCCGCCGTCTTCGCGAGCAAGCCCGCTCCCACATGAGATATGTATTGCATTCCAGGTCAGGGTGTTTAGCTCAACCCCATCGCAATCATCGGCTTGCTGCGGGCATACCGGCTCAGGCGTTCGGCCATCGCATAGGGCAGTTCAGGGTCGAAACTGAAACCCCGCCGCTCATAAAAGCCGCGCAAGTCCGGGTGACAGAACAGCCACACCGGCTTGTCCACCCCGTTCACCGCTTCAGCGATCAATCGCGCGGCTATGCCCTGGACGCGGTACGCCGGGTCGACGAACAACCCCGTCAACCAATGCCCGCCCGACACAGGCCGCAAGCACAGGGCGGCGACGATCTCATCGCGCCGTGCCACCCACAGCTGCGCGTCACGCACCGCTTTCATCGAGGATTGGTGGGCGCGGTAAAACTTGTTCATCAGCGGCCAAAGCGATGCTTCGAGCACTGCGTAATGGATTTCGGACATGGCGGGGTCGTGGCGCAGAAGGGGGAGGCGATTATAAAAGAACGCGAGTGCGGCGATAGGTGTATACCTGACTTCACATCCCGTATGACTGGAGTACGTATCATGGCCAAAGGCATGGATTCAAAAAAAGCGGCAAAGAAAAAACCGGCAAAGACGGCCGATGAAAAGCGCGCCGACAAAAAAACCAAGAAGGTGAACCTGTTCGGTCATTGAACCGGTACCGACTTGGCGGGGCTCAGGTTGAGCTGGGGCGGTCACCCCAGCTCAAATGCTCTGGCCTGTACCGAGGCTCAAAGCGAGGCGAGAAACATGTCCGTGGCCGCGGCTTTGTCGCCTGTGCGGCTCTCCTGGGCCTTTTCCACTTGGGCCATCGCTGACTTGTCCTGCATGCGCTGGGCAATCTCCTGGCTGACCGCCATCTGCTTCTCGGGCGGCATCGCCTCGAACTCTTCCTCGGTAATGCCCATCTCTTCGAGAATGCTGTCGCGCAGGCGCTCTTCGGGCGTCTTGCTCATGTAGTCCTTGAACTGCGCCGTGGCGGAGCCGCCAAGTGTCGTGGCCTCTTCAGGCGTTGACGAAGCCACGGTCTGCAATTGCACGCGCGTCTTGGCGAACGCCTCATCCACCTTGTCGCTGATGGCGGTGGCGGCATTGACCTGTTGCGTGGCTCGTTGGGTGAAGGAATCCTGGACCTGGGCACTGCCCTGGCTGGCCTGGGCCTGGACGTTATCGCGCAATGCCTGCAACGCGGCGCTTTGCAGGCCGCTGGCGGCTTCGGCGGTGGGATCTTCGCCCGGGCGTTTGAGTGGCAAGATCATCGCTTGCTGTTTGGCACTGACCAACATGATGAACACCTGTGGGTAATGGCTGAGCGATGGGCAGGAGCAATTCCCATGCCGCCTGCGCAAGGCCCGTATTTCAAGGGGTGTGGGCAAGCGCGCGGCGAGGGGGGCGGCCAACCCTTGCCGTCCGACGGCATGGATCGACCGCTTGAGCGTGGCGCCTCAGGTGCTTTCGCGAACCTTGAGCTCGAAACCCAGGTCCACCACCGGCTGCGCGATGCGGTTGCCGGCCATCAGTGTCAGCATCTGTTCCGCGGCACGGCGACCGATGGCTTCCCGTGGGGTGCTGATGCTGCTCAGGCGCGGCACCATATGGGCCGAGGCGGGCAAGTCGTTGAAGCCCAGGACCGAGACCTGCTCGGGGATCTTGATGCCGCAGCGCAGTGCTTCGAACAGGGCGCCGTGGGCCAGGTCGTCGTTGCCGAAGAAGATCGCGTCGACGTCCGGGTGGCTGCCGAGCAATTGCAGGAACAATTCCCCGCCCAGGCCTACCGAGGATGGGCGCGGGGTCAGCAGCTCCAGGTCCGGGTCATACAAACCGGCTTGCTGCAGGGCGCGGCGAAACCCTTCGCCGCGCAGCAGAGTACGCTGGTCCAGTTGCGCGCCGATGTAGGCCAGGCGCTTGCGGCCCTTGGAAATCAAGTGCTCGGCCGCCGTTTCGCCAGCCTTGAGCTGGGAAAAACCGACGCAATTGAGCCCGGCGCCGGGGTCCAGTTCCATCATGTACACGCACGGGATATTGCTGGCCTCGATCATGCGCCGGGCGCTTTCGGTGCGGTCGAAACCGGTCAGCAGCAACCCCCGTGGCTGATAGGCCATGTAGTTGCGCAACAGGTCTTCTTCCTCGTCCCGGGAGTAGTGGTAGTTGCCGATCACCACTTCGAAACCCTTGGGCCGTAGCACCCGATGGATGGCTTCCAGGGTGTCGATGAACAACAGGTTGGACAACGACGGCACCAGCACCACCACTGAATGGCTCTGGGCCGAAGCCAGGGCGCGGGCAGCCGGATTGACGACGTAGTTGAGTTCCACGGCGGCCTGGCGGACTTTTTCCACCAGTTCCGAGGCGACGGTGCTGACGCCACGCAGGGCACGGGAGGCGGTGATGGGGCTGACACCGGCCAGGCGTGCGACTTCGTTGAGCGTGGGGCGACCGGTGGTGCGCGTATTCTTATCGTTTTTAGGGACGGTCATCAGGGCGGCTTGCCAAACAAAAATCAAGGCACTAAGGTAGCGCTGTCTCGACGCCGCTGCAAATGCGTGAGCGGGGGTTGCCTGATCCTCCGTCCGCGGGTGTCGTGAACGAACATGCTGCAACCACAAAAATGACAAGAAGGCGTCGGCAACTTCTGCTTTTGCTGCGGTGTCATAACTGGCAAAGGTAGCGCTGTCTGCGCGCTGAGGTGTTACATGAACAATCCCATCTCCGCCCTGGTCATCATGGGCGTTGCCGGTTGCGGCAAAACTTGCGTCAGCCAGGCCCTGTGCCAATTGAGCGGCGCCACCGCCATCGAAGGCGACACGTTCCACCCTGCGGCCAACATCCAGAAGATGAGCGCCGGTATCCCCTTGAACGACGACGACCGTGCCGGCTGGCTCGACAGCCTGTGCGACGAGTTGCGCCGTGTCGACGCCACGGGCGAGCGCCCGGTGCTGACTTGCTCGGCCCTCAAGCACAGTTATCGCGAGCGTCTGCGCAGCGCCTTGCCCGGCCTGGGCTTCGTATTCCTTGAATTGACCCCCGAAGTGGCCGCCGACCGCGTGTCCCATCGTCCCGGCCATTTCATGCCGTCGACCCTGATCGACAGCCAGTTCGCCACCCTTGAATCCCCTGTCGGCGAGCCCCTGACCCTGGCTCTGGACGCGTCCAGCCACAGCGTTGACGAACTGGCACAGCAGGCTTACGTCTGGTGGTTGGCCCACGGTTTGAAGCTGGTCAGCTGAGTTTCAAAAAATTTGCGTCAGAAAGATAGCGCTGTCCCGACGACTCATAAATAACTGCTTCAATAACAACAACAAATCAGGAGACACCTCCCATGTTCGGCATGTCCCACGAGACGTTCCTACTGCTTGATGCAGTGGTCACGGTGATCGGACTCATCGTCCTCATCACCAAGTTCAAATTCCACCCGTTCATTGCGCTGACCATCGCCGCCGCGTTCCTCGGCCTGACGTCGGGCATGCCGACCGGCACCATCATCAAGGCGTTCCAGGACGGCTTCGGTGGCGTGCTGGGCTTTGTCGGTATCATCCTGGCGCTGGGCACGATGCTCGGTAAAATGATGGCCGAGTCGGGCGGAGCCGATCAGATCGCCCAGACCCTGATCCGCGCCTTCGGCAAGGACAAGGTGCAGTGGGCGATGATGTTCGCCGCCTTCCTGGTGGGCATCCCGCTGTTCTTCGAAATCGGCTTCGTGCTGCTGATCCCGCTGGTGTTCATCGTCGCGCGTCGCACCGGCGTGTCGATCATCAAGATCGGTATCCCGCTGCTGGCCGGTCTTTCCGCGGTTCACGGCCTGGTGCCGCCGCACCCGGGGCCGTTGCTGGCGATTGGCATATTTGGCGCTGACATCGGCAAGACCATTCTCTATGGCCTGATCGTCGCGCTGCCGACCGCCATCATTGCCGGCCCGATCTTCGGTACGTTCATTGCCAAGCACATCCCCGGCCATCCGAACCAGGAGCTGGTGGACCAACTGGCCCGCGAGACGAGCGCCGCCGAGCTGCCAAGCTTCAGCATCACCTTGATCACCGTGTTGTCGCCGGTGTTCCTGATGCTGCTCAAGACTTTCGCTGACGTGGCGCTGCCGGACGGCAACCTCTTCCGCGCCTGGATGGACATGATCGGTCACCCGATCTCGGCTTTGCTGCTGGCGTTGTTGCTGTCGCTGTACACCTTCGGCTACAAGCAGGGCATCGGCTCCAGCCAGATGCTCAAATGGCTGGACGCCAGCCTTGCGCCGACCGCCGCGATCATCCTGATCATCGGTGCCGGTGGTGGCTTCAAGCAGATGCTGGTCACCAGCGGCGTGGGCGATGTGATCGGTCACATGGCGGTGAGTGCGCAGATCTCGCCGATCCTGCTGGCGTGGCTGGTGGCCGCAGTGATCCGTATCGCCACAGGTTCGGCGACGGTGGCGACCATTACCGGTGCCGGTATCGTGGTGCCGGTGGTGGGGATGATGCCGGGTGTGAACCGTGAGCTGCTGGTGCTGGCGACCGGTGCCGGTTCGTTGATCCTTTCCCACGTCAACGATGCGGGTTTCTGGCTGGTCAAGCAGTACTTCAACATGACCGTGGCCGAGACGTTCAAGACCTGGACCGCGATGGAAACCATCCTGTCGGTGGTGGGATTGATCTTTATCCTGCTGCTGTCGCTGGTGGTATAACCGACAACACTGTAGTCAATGTGGGAGCGGGCTTGCTCGCGAAGGCGGACTGACAGTCAACAAATAGGTTGAATGTTATATCGCCTTCGCGAGCAAGCCCGCTCCCACACCGATTTCTGGTGATCAACAAATCCAGGAAATACCCACATTGGGTTTTAGGTCAGGCGTTAGGTTTGCTTACCAACCCATCCGCCCGGAACATCCCACGGATCCCACGCACAGCCTGGCGAATCCGGTCCTGGTTCTCGATCAGCGCAAAGCGCACGTGATCATCCCCATACTCCCCGAACCCCACTCCCGGCGAGACGCAGACCTTGGCTTCGGCCAGCAGCTTCTTGGCGAACTCCAGCGAGCCCAGGTGTGCATAGGCCTCGGGAATCTTGGCCCAGACGTACATCGACGCCTTGGGGTTTTCCACCTTCCAGCCCAGCTCATGCAGCCCCTTGACCAGCACATTGCGGCGCTGGCGGTACTGCTCGGCGATGTCGCGCACGCATTGCTGGTCGCCTTCGAGGGCGGCGATGGCGGCCACCTGCAGCGGCGTGAAGGTGCCGTAGTCGTGGTAGCTCTTGATCCGCGCCAGGGCGTTGACCAGCTCCGGGTTGCCCACCATGAACCCGATGCGCCAGCCGGCCATGTTGTAGCTCTTGGACAGGGTGAAGAACTCCACCGCGATGTCCTTCGCCCCCGGCACTTGCATGATCGACGGGGCTTTCCAGCCGTCATACACGATGTCGGCGTAGGCCAGGTCGTGGATCACCAGCACATCGTACTGCTTGGCCAGGGCGATGACCCGCTCGAAGAAGTCCAGCTCCACACACTGGGCGGTGGGGTTGGATGGGAAGCCGAGGATCATCATCTTCGGCTTGGGAATCGAGCCGCGAATGGCCCGCTCCAGTTCGTCGAAGAAATCCACCCCTGGCACCAACGGCACCGAGCGCACCTGGGCGCCGGCGATCACCGCGCCGTAGATGTGGATCGGATAGCTGGGGTTGGGCACCAACACCGTGTCGCCCTGGTCCAGGGTGGCCAGCATCAGGTGGGCCAGGCCTTCCTTGGAACCGATGGTGACGATGGCTTCGGTTTCCGGGTCGATGTCCACTTCGTAGCGGTCCTTGTACCAGCGCGAAATGGCGCGGCGCAGGCGCGGGATGCCTTTGGAGGTGGAGTAGCCGTGGGTGTCTTCACGCTGGGCGACGGTGACCAGTTTTTCCACGATGTGTGGAGGCGTGGCGCCGTCGGGATTACCCATGCTCAAGTCGATGATGTCTTCGCCGCGCCGACGCGCAGCCATCTTCAGCTCGGCAGTGATATTGAATACATACGGGGGGAGTCGATCTATGCGCGCAAAGCGGCGCGGCGAACCTTGTTCGGCCATTGTTGCCTCGAGATACGTGAGCGCCCGGAACCGTCCGAGCGACGTTGGCCACTGCGGTGGCCTGCGGCGCAAGATAATCGGGCGGATGTCGGATTGTCCAGTAGCCGCGGCGAACTATTTTCGACGACACTGTCGCCCTGGCCGCGGCGCCATCGATGGTCGCAGCGGCTTGTTGAACCTGTCTCACCCAATCCTGATGGAACGAATGATGGAATTTTCCAGCGGCTTCCTGCTGAGCCTTTCGCTGTGCCTGGACATTGGCGTGGCCAATATCGCGATGATCACCCTGGCGATGCAGCGCGGCTATTTCCAGGGTTTCGCCCTGGGCCTGGGCACCTGCGTGGGCGATCTGATCTATGCCGTCCTGGCCTTGGCCGGCATGACCGTATTGCTGCAATACGAAGCGGTGCGCTGGGTGCTGTGGGTCGGTGGCTCGGTGCTGTTGCTGTACTTCGCGGCGAAGATGATCCACTCGGCGATCTATCACAGCGCAGTACTGGCCGAGGCCGGTGAAGTGCAGGGCAACTCTTCGCGCCAGGAGTTCTTGCGCGGGATTTTCCTGGCCATGTCATCGCCCAGTGCCATCCTCTGGTTCGCGGCAGTGGGCGGTACGCTGATCGCCCGTTCGGGCGGCGGAACCTTGCTCAGCTCGGCGCTGTTTCTCAGTGGTTTTCTCTGCGCCGGGCTGCTGTGGTGCGCGGCCTTGTGCCTGGCGGCGACCCAGGGCGGCAAACTGTTGGGGAATAAATTGTTGCGTTATTCCTATTGGGCATCCGCCGCGATTTTCTGCTATTTCGCGGTGTACGTGATTGTTTCTGGCTACAACGAGTTTGTAGGAAACGCCGTTACCGGGCCTCTGCCTGGCATCTGACAAGCGAAACGGCCCTGGCAATTCCGGTTTGGCTTCTATACTGCCAAGCCCGACTTCACGTTTTGCTGGAGTGTTGCCGCATGGAAAAGCCCAAACGCGATTGCACAGCCGTACCACGCTTTGAACAGGGACGTTTTCAACTCATCGCCGGCTTTGGTGCTCGGTTTACCCAGGACACCGCCCAAGACATCCCTCTGCTCTGGGAAAAGTTCCTGCCCTGGCTCGACAAGGTGCCAGGGCAGAAAGATGAAGTGACCTACGGTGTGTGTTGCAACCCGGACGGGCAGGGCGGGTTCGAATACATCGCCGGCGTGGAAATCAGCCGGCTCGACGATTTGCCGGACCAATACCGCTGGATCGAAATCCAGCCAGGCCATTACGCGGTCTTCGAACACAAAGGGCCGTTGAAAAAGCTGCCGGATACGTTCCAGTACATCTGGAACGAGTGGCTGCCCCAGTCCGGTTACGAAGCGGCGCAGGAGCCTGAATTCGAGCGCTACAGCGAAGACTTCAACCCCAGGACCGGCCAAGGCACCCTGGAGATCTGGATCCCGCTCAAGCCAAGCTGATTGACGCAGTCCCCTGTGGGAGCGCCTATCGATCGTTGATTCTGTTTGTCAGAACACCAACCCCATCCGCCGCTCATAACCGATGCGGCCCTTATAGGCTTCGCCACTGTCGACCCAGCCCAGTCGGGCGTACAGGCCAATGGCCGAGACGTTATCGGGATCGACCGAGAGCTCCAATCCGTGGATGTCCGGCCAGGCGCTACGTGCCACGGCGGGTAGTGCTTGCAGGCAGGCCTTGCCATACCCTTTGCCCTGGGCCCGGTGGTCGACTTGCAAGGCATGCAGGGTGGCGCTGTGTTCGTTGGCCCAGGCGGGCAGTACCGGCGGGCGCTTGAGCAGCAGGAAGGCCACCGGTACCTCCCCAGCCAATAGCGCAAAGCCCTTGACTCCCGGGCCGGGCCGGGACAGCAGCATGTGCAGGGCGCCATGGATATCGCCGGCGAACTTGATCTGCTCGGGGGAGAGTTCGATGGCGCTGACCTGTTCGCGTTGCAGCGCGGTCAGGTCTTCGTAAGGGACGAGTCGAGCGGTCACAGAAACGTCCAATGTTTGCCGACAGAATAGGGACTTGGATTCTAGCGAATTTTCTCTTTGAATATTTTTTGTTGGATTGTCGATTCGCTGTTTCTCCAAACGACAAAGGGTGTCTTCAACAAAAAACTGCGGAGAATCACCATGAATACCCAAGCCACTGAAACCCAGATCCAGGCCCTGATCGACACCTACCGCCAAGCCGTCATGGCCAAGGATGTCGAAAAAGTCATGGCGCTCTATGACGAGAACATTGTCTCGTTCGATGCCATCCAGGCCCTGCAATTCAAGGGCAAGACGGCTTACCGGGCCCATTGGCAAGCCTGTATGGAAATGTGCCCCGGCCCGCACAAGTTCGACTTTCATCAGGTCAAGATTACCCCGGCCGACAACATTGCCTTCGCCCACTGGCTGGCCTATTGCGGCGGCACCAACGAAAAAGGCGAGGAACAGGCCTGCTGGATGCGTGTGACGGCCTGCTACCAGCGTGTAGCCGGACAATGGCGGATTGTCCATGAACATTGGTCCGCTCCGTTCGACCCGATGGCCGGGACGGCGCTGTTCGACCTGCAACCCTGATCGTCGGTTTTTTCGCCGAGCGTCATTCTGCCGTCCATAGTTGATCAGTCCGAACACGGAGCCTTCCATGAAGTACCTATGCCTGGTGTATAGCAACGAACACACGCTGCACAACTCCCCCGACAGCCCGGAGGACGCCGAGTGCATGGCCTATGCCGAATCGATCCAGGGCAGTGGGCGCATGCTGGCCGCCGAAGCCCTGGAATCGGTACAGACCGCCACCACGGTGCGCATGCGTGGCGGCAAGCTGTCGATCACCGACGGCCCGTTCGCCGAAACCAAGGAGCAACTGGCGGGCTTCTACCTGATCGACGCCAAGGACCTCAACGAAGCCATCCAGGTCGCCGGCAATATCCCGGCGGCCCGGGTCGGTTGCGTTGAAGTGCGACCGGTACGCCAACTGAACCCCTGAACAACAATCACAAACAGGATTTCATTCATGAACCTCACAGCTGCCTTTTACGCGTTGTCCATCAGCCGGGTAATCGATCGCCAGGCACAGGAAACCATGGGTTTCCATGAGGGTTGGGGCCAGAGCCTGGGCCGGCTTGAGACGCTGGTTACCCAAGGCATGCCCGACTGATGTCGGTCGAAACGGTCAAGGCGCGGGTCGAGCAGGTTTATCGGCAAGACTCGCGGCGGATCCTGGCGACATTGATTCGCCTGCTGGGTGACTTCGATCTGGCGGAAGAGGCCTTGCACGAGGCTTTTTTCATTGCGGTCGAGCGCTGGCAGCGCGACGGTGTACCGGACAGCCCTCGGGCCTGGCTGGTGTCTGCCGGACGCTTCAAGGCCATCGACAGTTTGCGCCGGCGTGCGCGCTTCACTGCGTCCCAACCGATGTTGATCGCTCAAATCGAGGCGCTGGAGCAGGATCCGTGGAGTGACGAAGACGTGGAAGACGATCGCCTGCGGCTGATTTTTACCTGTTGCCACCCAGCCCTGGCGGCGGATGCCCAGGTGCCCCTGACGCTGCGGGAAGTCTGCGACCTGAGCACCGAACAAATCGCCCGGGCGTTCCTCGCCGCCCCGGCGGCCATTGCCCAGCGCATCGTGCGGGCCAAGGCGAAAATCCGCGATGCCAGAATCCCCTATCAGGTGCCGTCCCGCGCGGAACTGCCGGAGCGCCTGGACAGCGTGCTGCGGGTGATCTACCTGGTGTTCAACGAAGGGTATTCGGCCTCGATGGGGGCCGAGCTGACGCGCGAAGACCTCACGCGCGAAGCCATCCGTCTCGGGCGTCTGCTGATGGAGTTGCTGCCCGAAGCCGAGGTCATGGGGTTGCTGGCGTTGATGCTGCTGCACGAATCCCGGCGCCCGGCGCGAACGTCGTCGACCGGTGAACTGATTCTGCTGGATGAGCAGGTGCGATCCTTATGGGATGCCGAGCTGATCGCCGAGGGCTGTGCGTTGGTGGAAGCCGCGTTGAAAACCCGACGGTTCGGGCCGTACTGCCTGCAAGCGGCGATTGCGGCGGTGCATGCCGAAGCGCCGACGGCTGAGCAGACCGATTGGCCGCAGATCATCGGCCTTTATGATGTGCTGCTGCGGGCCGTGCCGTCGCCGGTGATCGAACTCAACCGCGCCGCCGCCCTGGCCAAGCGCGATGGACCGGAAGTCGGCTTGCGCCTGGTCGAGGCGATCCTGGAGCGTGGGGAATTACTCGACTATCACCTGGCCTATTCGGCGCAGGCGGAATTCTGTCGTCAACTGGGACGATTGGACGAGGCGAGGGCGGCGTACCGCCGCGCGCTCGAACTGACGCAGCAACTGCCGGAACGGCGGTTTATCGAAGGGCGGCTTGCGGGGTTGCAGTGATGAGCCACCAAGGACCTGCAAGCACCGAATCTGTGGCGAGGGGATTTATCCCCGTTGGATTGCGGAGCAATCCCAGAACTCTGTGCAACGCTGCCAGTTGTCGGCGAGCGCTGCGCACTCGAGCGGGGATAAATCCCCTCGCCACAAGAACAGCTTCGGCTTTATTTCTACTGAGTGACCTGCATCAGACAAAAAAAAGCGACCCGAAGGTCGCTTTTTTCAGCCAGCCGGCGTTGATCAGAACTCGTGATCAGCGTTGTCCGGGTTCAGGTCGCTGATGCCCAGTTTGCCCGCAGCCTGTTCGATCGAACCGGTCTGCTTGACCAGTGCGGCGATGGCGTCGCGCACGATCTGGTTACCGGCAGTGTTGCCGGCGGCGATCAACTGGTCGTAGTGCTCACCCTTGTTGGCGTGATCGACCATGACCTGGATCTTGGCTTCGGTGTCGGCCAGGTCGGCCTTGAGCGCGGTGTCCGCGGCCGGGTCGGCCTTGGCGACCAGGGACGACAGGCTGGCGCCGGTCATCTTGGTGCCGTCGACACGGGTGTATTCGCCCAGGTACACGTTACGCACGCCCTTGGCATCGTAGAAATGCGAGTTGTGGGTGTTGTCGCTGAAGCAATCCTGCTCGTCTTCCGGCGAGTTGGCTTCCAGGGACACCTTCATGCGCTCGCCCGCCAGTTCACCCAGGGACAGGCTGCCCATGCCGAACAGCATCTTGCGCAGGCCGCTTTCGGCCGGCTCGGCTTCCAGGGTGGCGCGGTAGTTGTCGGCCACGTTCGGCTTCCAGTTGCCGACCATTTCCTGCAGGTCATTGACCAGCAGTTGGGTCACGGACTTGAGGTAGGCACGACGACGGTCGTTGTGGCCGCCAGTGGCACCGGCGCCTTCCAGGTAATCCGAAGCGGGGCGATTGCCGGCGCCCGGGCCGGTGCCGTTGAGGTCCTGGCCCCACAGCAGGAATTCGATGGCGTGGTAGCCGGTGGCGACGTTGGCCTCGGAACCGCCCAGCTCGTTCAGGCTGGCGAGTTTTTCCGGGGTGATGTCCTTGACGTCGACCTTGTCTTCGCCAACCTGGACTTCGGTATTGGCGATGATGTTGGCGGTGGCGCCCGGATTACCCAAGGCGTGCTCGTAGGATTTGTCGACGTAGTCGATCAGGCCTTCGTCCAGGGGCCAGGCGTTCACCTGGCCTTCCCAGTCGTCGATGATGGTGTTGCCGAAGCGGAACACTTCGCTTTGCAGGTACGGTACGCGTGCGGCGACCCAGGCAGCCTTGGCGGCTTTCAAGGTATCGGCGTTCGGCTTGGCCAGGAACGCGTCGACGGCGGTTTGCAGGGTCTTCGCAGTGGATTCGGCATCGCTGTAGACGGCATAGACGATGTCGGCATAGTGCGCGACAACGGCCTTGGCGGCGGCTTCGTCGACTTTGCCGGCAGCAGCAGGGGCGACCGGTGCCGAGGTGCTGGCGGCCGGCGTTGGCGCTTGCGGCGCGGCGGCCTTGTCTTTGCCTTCGCCGCAACCGGCGAGGGAAATAGCGATGGCCAGCAAACTGGCGGTAGCCAGGGGCATACGAATCATGGCGAACATCCTGCTTCGGTGATGGATGGGACAGGCGCGAGGGTGCGCAAAACTGCGACATAATGCGAAAGATTTGCATTATGTGTAAAGGGTTATGGTTGTAAATATTTCTTATTTAATGAAGGGATCGGCAGCGTCTGTAGGAGCTGCCGAGCGAAGCGAGGCTGCGATCTTTCCCCTGCCAATCGAGTATGGAGCGAAAGATCAAAAGATCGCAGGCTTCGCCAGCTCCTACGGGAACGTGGCAGAAGAGAAGAATCAGAGGATGGACGCCTTGCTGCGCTCGGCCTGCTTCAGGTAAAGGCCCAGTTCACGTGCCGGCAGTGGTTTGCTGTAGTAGTACCCCTGACCTTCGTGGCAGCCCTCGGCGATGATGTAGGCTTCCTGCTCGATCGTCTCGACGCCCTCGGCAATGACCTGCATCCCCAGGCTCTTGCCCAATTGGATGATGGCCCGGACGATGGTTGCGTCGTCTTCGTCGTCGAGCAGGTCCTGTACGAAGCTCTTGTCGATCTTGATCTTGTCCAGCGGCAGGCTCTTGAGGTAGCTCAGGGACGAATAGCCGGTGCCGAAGTCATCAATGGCAATCAGCGCCCCGGAGCGACGCAGGCTCAGCAAGTGCTGGGCTGCAGTAGTGATGTCTTCCATCAGGCCGGTCTCGGTGACCTCCAGCTCCAGGCTGCGCGGCGGCAGCCGGTAGATCTGCAGGAGATTGTTCACCACCCGTGGCAGTTCGGCATGGTGCAGCTGCACGGTCGACAGGTTGACCGCCATGCGCAGATCGAGGAAACCCTGGTCGTGCCATTCGCGCAATTGCCTGCACGCCTGGTCCAGCACCCATTCACCGATGGCGATGATGGTGCCGTTCTGCTCGGCCAGGGGAATGAACAGGTCCGGCGGCACCAGGCCGTGTTCGGGATGGTGCCAGCGGATCAGGGCTTCAGTGCCCACCACCCGCAGGTCGCGGTAGCTGATCTGTGGCTGGTACACCAGGGAGAACTGCTCGCGGGCCAGGGCTTCGCGCAAGTCTTTTTCCAGCTCGCGGCGGCGGCGCATCTCGCTGTCGACGCTGGCAATGTAGAACTGGTAGCGATTGCGCGAGCGACTCTTGGCCAGGGTCATGGTCTGCTCGGCTTTCTGCAACAGTTTCTCGGTGCTGTCGCCGTCTTCGGGGAAGAGGGTGATGCCGATGGTGGCCCGCAGGCGGATTTGCTGATCGTCGATGGCGAACGGCGCTTCCAGGTCATCGAGGATGCTCTGGGCCAGTTCGGCGGCCTCGTAAGGCTGTTCGATGTCGGCCTGGACCAGGGCGAACTGGTCGCCCCCCAGCCGCGCCAGTGCGCCGAGCCGCCCACTGTGGGCCCGTAGTCGATCCGCCAGGGCCAGCAGCAACTGATCGCCGGTCTGATAGCTGAACTGTTCGTTGATGCCCTTGAAATCATCCAGCCCTACACACAACACCGCCACCCGACGTTGCAGGCGTCCGGCGTCCACCAGGATCTTGTCCAGTTGCTGTTGAAGTTGCTGGCGGTTGGGCAGGCCGGTGAGAAAGTCGTACTGGGCCATTCGCAGCAGGCTGTTTTCCGCTTCGTGACGCAGGTGTGTGTTGCGCTCGATGGATTCGAGCAGTTGGTTGGCTGTGTTGATCCACAGGCCCAGTTCGTTTTGCTCGTGGCCGCGCAACTGCGGGATCTTGTGTGCGCTGGGGCGATCGGGGTTGATTTCGGTCAGGTGCTCGATGATCCGCGACAACGGCTTGGTCAGCAGCCAGTGATAGACCAGGTACAGCACCAGGCCCATGGCCAGGGCCCGCAGCATCCCGGAGATGAAGATGATCACCGAACTGACGATGAACCCCTCGCCGTAGGTGGCCGTGTCGAGGGTAATGCTCAGGTCGCCGTAGTATTCGCTGTAGGGGCCACGTCCCACCAGTTGCGTGGTGAAGGTGCGCTCCTTGCCCAGGATCAGGTCGGTCAGCCAGCGGCTTTCGGAGTGCTGCAAGGGGCGGGCTTTTTCGGCGAGCATGGTTTCGCGGGGATGGCCGATGGAAGCCATGCGCACGGCTTGGTCCTGGAACAGGCCTTCGATCACTTGCATGCCCATTTCCCGGTCCAGGCTGTAGACGGCCTGGGTCGACGGATCGCGGAACATGTCGAGGATACGCTGGGCGTCACTGGCGACGGCCTGGTTGGTTTTGTAGGCATCGAACACGATCTGGGCGCAGCTCAAGACCATGCCAACGATCAATGCCGAAAGGAGCACGACCCGGAGCAACTTCACAGACAAGCTGTTCTTGAGTTCCAGCTTCAAAGAATGGTTCCTTGTTCCGTGCGGGTAGCGTCAAGTTGCCATGAGTATTGGCAATCCTGTGATGTCAGTCAAAGGGACAATCAAACACAAGGGTTTTCGCTTGAAACCTGGCCGATGTACGTTTTTTCCGGAGTGATTGCTCTATGACCATTGTGTCGGTTGAAAGGCACCGCAACTTGAGGCCTGTCGGGATTTTTTCTTGGGTTCCAGACACGACGTATTTGGCCTGCGATCAATTTTGTCGCGCAAAAAAAACCCGGCACGGTGCCGGGTTTCCTTTGTCTGGCATCGAGCTTAGGCAGTGAAGGCTTTGCCTTCGAACTGCTCGGCGACGAATTTCCAGTTGACCAGGTTCCAGAACGCTTCGACGTATTTCGGACGAACGTTGCGGTAGTCAATGTAGTAGGCGTGTTCCCACACGTCGCAGGTCAGCAGCGGGGTGTCGCCGCTGGTCAGCGGGTTGCCGGCGCCGATGGTGCTGGCCAGGGCCAGGGAACCGTCAGCCTTTTTCACCAGCCAGCCCCAGCCGGAACCGAAGGTGCCGATGGACGTCTTGCTGAATTCTTCCTTGAACTTGTCGAACGAACCGAATGCCTTGTTGATGGCTTCAGCCAGGGCGCCGGTTGGTTGACCGCCGGCGTTTGGCGCCAGGCAGTTCCAGTAGAAGGTGTGGTTCCAGACCTGAGCGGCGTTGTTGAAGATACCGCCCGAGGAAGTCTTGACGATTTCTTCCAAGGTCTTGCCTTCGAACTCGGTGCCAGGCACCAGGTTGTTCAGGTTCACGACGTAGGTGTTGTGGTGCTTGTCGTGGTGGTATTCCAGTGTTTCTTTGGAAATGTGTGGCGCCAGTGCGTCGTGTGGATAGGGCAGTGGCGGCAATTCGAAAGCCATGGTGATTCTCCTAATCAGGTCAGTTGCGGTGAGCGCAAGGCCGATCACGGGCGGCCAGACTAGCGCCGGGGAGTTTGTACTCTTTGCGGCGCAGGAGTCGGATCATAGCACCGGGGGTGCGGCATAACCACGCAACAACTGTGTGGAATAGAGGTTCCAGAGCGGTTTGGAATAATCAGCCGGCGACAATCAATTGCATCGCCACGGTAAACATCATCACCGCCACCAACAGGTCCAGGATCCGCCAGGTGCTTGGACGGGCCAACCAGGGGGCCAACCATGCGGCACCGATGGCCAGGGTGAGGAACCACAGCAATGAGGCACTGGCCGCGCCCACCACATAGGCGCCGGGCACGCTTTGCTGGGCACCGAGGGACCCGATCAGCAGCACGGTGTCGAGGTAGACGTGGGGGTTGAGCAGCGTCACCGCCAGCGCGCTGAGCAACACGGCCCGCAGCGAGCGCACAGCCTGTTTCTCACCCTGTTGCAGACTTTGCCTGGAACAGGCCCGGCGCAAGGCCTGGCTGCCGTACCAGAGCAGGAACGCCGCGCCGCCCCAACGGGCAATCGACAGCAATAACGGGCTCTGGGCCAGCAAGGTCGCCAAGCCGAACACCCCGGCGGCGACCAACAGGGCGTCGCAGGCGATGCATAGCGCCGCGACCGGCAAGTGGTGCTCGCGGCGCAAGCTCTGGGCCAGCACGAATGCGTTCTGGGCGCCGATGGCCATGATCAGCCCGAGGGCCACCAAAAGCCCGTTCACATAGCTTTGCCACATCGTTTTATCCCCCGGTCAATTGATGAATTGCTGGCCATTCTCCTGTGGTGAGCTGTATAAGAAAAACCAATATTGCTGATTGCTCATTAGGGAAACTGATGTTCGATTACAAATTGCTTTCTGCCCTGGCCGCCGTCGTCGAGCAGGCCGGTTTCGAGCGCGCGGCCCAAGTGCTGGGTTTGTCGCAATCGGCCATTTCCCAACGGATCAAGCTGCTGGAGGCGCGCGTCGGTCAGCCCGTTCTGGTGCGTGCCACACCGCCAGCGCCCACGGAAATCGGCCGTCGGTTGCTCAACCACGTGCAACAGGTGCGGCTGCTCGAGCGCGACCTGCAGAGCCTGGTGCCGGCGCTGGATGAAGAGGGGCTGCCGGAGCGTCTGCGCATCGCCTTGAACGCCGACAGCCTGGCAACCTGGTGGGCCGCTGCCGTGGGAGATTTCTGCGCCGACCATCACCTGTTGCTCGACCTGGTGGTAGAAGACCAGACCGTGGGCCTCAAGCGCATGCGCGCCGGTGAAGTGGCGGCCTGTGTCTGCGCCAGCGAACGCCCGGTGGCGGGCGCTCGCAGCGTGCTGCTGGGGGCGATGCGCTACCGGGCGTTGGCCAGCCCGGCCTTCATCGCCCGGCACTTTCCCGACGGCGTGCGGGCCGATCAACTGGCTCGTACGCCGGCACTGGTGTTTGGCCCGGATGATTTCCTGCAACATCGCTACCTTGCGTCCGTGGGCGTGGAGGGCGGTTTCGAGCATCATTTATGCCCCTCGTCCGAAGGTTTCATCCGTCTTGCCGAGGTGGGGTTGGGCTGGGGGCTGGTGCCGGAGCTGCAAGTGCGCGAACAGCTGGAACGAGGCGTGCTGGTGGAATTGTTGGCAGATAAACCGATCGATGTGCCGCTGTACTGGCATCATTGGCGCAATGGTGGGCAGTTGCTCGGCTTATTGACTGAGCGATTGATCGCAGCGGCAAGCAGCACGCTGCAAGCGGTAAGTGAAAAGCGCTTGGCTTGACGCTTGTGGCTTGTAGCTCGAATCTGATTTTTAGGAGCATGCATGAAGATTTTGGTCACCGGCGCGAGCGGCTTCATTGGCGGGCGCTTTGCGCGTTTCGCCCTGGAGCAGGGCCTGGATGTACGGGTCACCGGTCGCCGGGCCGAGAGCGTGGAACATCTGGTGCGTCGTGGTGCGCAGTTCGTCCAAGGCGATCTGAACGACCCTCTGCTGGCCCGCGACCTGTGCCTGGATGTCGAGGCCGTGGTGCATTGCGCCGGCTCCGTGGGGCTGTGGGGTCGCTATCAGGATTTCCACCAGGGCAATGTCCAAGTCACGGAAAATGTTGTCGAAGCCTGTCTCAAGCAGAAGGTGCGACGCCTGGTTCATCTGTCCTCGCCGTCCATTTACTTCGACGGCCGTGACCACCTCGGGCTGACCGAAGAACAGGTGCCCAAGCGCTTCAAGCACCCTTACGCCGCCACCAAGTACCTGGCCGAGCAGAAAGTCTTCGGCGCCCAGGAGTTCGGCCTCGAAGTGCTGGCCCTGCGCCCGCGTTTCGTGACCGGCGCCGGTGACATGAGCATTTTCCCACGCCTGCTGAAAATGCAGCGCAAGGGCCGACTGGCCATTGTCGGCAACGGGTTGAACAAGGTGGACTTCACCAGTGTGCAGAATCTCAACGAAGCGTTGCTCAGCAGTCTGCTGGCCACCGATTCAGCCTTGGGCAAGGCCTACAACATCAGCAACGGCGCACCGGTTCCGCTATGGGATGTGGTCAATTATGTAATGCGCCAGATGGAAGTCCCACAGGTTCGACGTTATCGTTCCTACGGCTTGGCTTACAGCGTCGCGGCCCTGAATGAAGGATTCTGCAAGTTGTGGCCAGGCCGCCCCGAACCGACGCTGTCGCGCCTGGGCATGCAGGTCATGAACAAAAATTTCACCTTGGATATCAGTCGCGCCCGGCATTATCTCGATTACGATCCGCAGGTCAGCCTGTGGACCGCCCTCGATGAATTTTGCGCCTGGTGGGGTGTCCAAACAGCCCGCTGATCGGCCCATCATGAACCGAGTGCCAGGTTCGGGGTCAATCGGTGCGGCGGGCGAGAGGGTTATACTCGCCGCATCAAGCCATTATCGGTTTCCCAAAGGTCGAACCATGCCCATGCGTAACGATGCCAACGACGACTTCGATGATGTACCGAGCCTGCGGATGCGGGCCGACATTCCCGATGACGATGATTTCATGCCCAGCCGCCAGCCTCACGTGCAAGCGCGCCCGGCGCCCGTTGCCGCGGCCAAGGTCAAGGGGCCCAGCACCGGGCCGCTGTGGGCATTGGTCGGCGCGCTGCTGTGTGCATTCGGTTTCCTGGCCTGGTGGAGCTTCCAGCAGATTTCCCTGATGGAGCAGCAGTTGGTGGCGACTCAGGAAAGCTTCGCCCGCATCAGCGAGGATGCGGCGGGGCGCTTGCAGGACATTTCCGGCAAGGTGGTCGCCGGGCAGTCCAACGTCATGAGCGACAGTGAAGCCTTGAAGCTGCAGATCAAACAGTTGGAGAACAAGCTGCAGGAACAGGGGCGGCAATTCGACGGCAAGCTGCAGGAGCAGTACAAACTACAGCAGGCCACGTTCGGCCCCTCTGCCGACCTGGACAAGGAATTGGCCCAGCTCATCGCCCAGGCCTCGGAACAGCAGAACACCAACACGCAGTTGCAAGCGTCCAACAAGGAGCTCCAGGCCCAGGTCAAGGCGCTGGCGGCTGAAGTGACCGCCCTGAGGAGCCAGGGCGAGGGTGGTGCCTTGGACGCCCAGCTCAAGAGCATCGGTGCTGACATCACCGCCCTGAAAAGAGCCACTTCCAACTCTGCCATCGACCGTCTGGAGCAGGACGTGATCGTGCTCAAGAGCCAGCAGGACAAGGGCGGCAACACGGCCGAGTTCGACGCCTTCCGCGGCCAGGTCACCCGTAACATCAACACCTTGCAGGCGCAGATCCAGAACTTGCAGCAGCAACTGCGCGCTGGGGCTCAATAAGCCGTTTGTGCGCGCATCATTTCTGAATGTGCCGCCGCTATCGCGAGCAAGCTCGCTCCCACACTGGAGGGTGCTGACCCTGTGGGAGCGAGCTTGCTCGCGATGACGTCCTGTCAGTCAATATCAATACCTCTGGCTCCCCAGGCTCCCCAGCAATCCCCTGAATACTCCAACATCACCCCACGCCGTCTACGCTCTTGAAACACCAACAAGAACGAGGGGCGCACGCATGGGTTTTTTTCACAGGATGGCCTGGCTGGGGGCAATGCTCATGCTGGGGCTGGCTCAGGCCCAGGCGGCCACTGCGGACGATGGCCAGGCGGCCCGGGCGCTGCTGGAGAAGGCCTTGGTCTATTACCACGACAACGGCGACAAAGCCTTTGCCGCCTTCAGTCGCCAAGGGGAATTCGTCGACAAGGATCGCTACGTGTTCGTGGTGGATACCCAAGGTGTGATGCTTGCCAGCGGCGGGCCGTCCTCGGCGTTGATCGGGCGGGACGTGTCCGAGGTGCTGGGGCCGGATTTGCGCAAAGCCTTCAAGGACGCCTTGAAAACCCCCGAGGCCAGTGGCATCCAGCAAGCCGAGTACCGCTGGCAGAACTGGGCGGACGGCAAGGTCGAGCGCAAGCATGTGTATTTCCAACGTATCGGCGAGCGAATCCTGGCTGTCGGCTACTACCTGCCCCGGGCTTCCGCCGAACAGGCCAGGGCGTTGCTGGACAAGGCCTCGGATGATCTGCTGAAAAACGAGAAGGCCACGCTGACGGCGGTCAACTCCCTCAAGGGCGGTTACCTGCAGGATGACTTGTATGTCTTTGTCGTCGACCTCGATACCCGGCGTTATGTCGGCCATGGCACCAATTTGCGCTTGATCAATACCGACTTCGCCAAGGTCAAGGACCCGGATGGCAAACCGGTGGGCGAGCCGATCCTGGCGTTGATCGGGAAACAGGGCGAGGGAGAGTACGAGTACCGTTGGAAGAATCCGGTGACGGGCAAGGTCGAGGATAAACACGCGTACCTGAAGAAGGTCGGGCATTTCCTGGTGGCGGTGGGATATTACAGTCCTTGAGGCTGAGGCTGAGGCTGAGGCTGATAGGGCCTTGTGGCGAGGGGATTTATCCCCGTTGGGCTGCGCAGCAGCCCCAGAATCCACCATGCGCCGCGATTGTCAGTTGAAACGCAGAGGGCTGCTGCGCAACCCAGCGGGGATAAATCCCCTCGCCACGTTGACCGTGTTCCCAGTCCAACATCTCTGTGTTCGGCAGGTTTGCACAAAAAAGCCCGCATCGCTGCGGGCCTTTTTCGGACTACTGCGGCAATCAGCCCGCCACCAGCACCCGAATCGCCTCCAGGCGTAGCGCCGCCTTCTCAAGCATCGCCAAGCCTTGCTCGCGCTGTTGGCGCAGGGCCACCAGCTCGCTGTCGCGCACGGTCGGGTTGACCGCTTGCAGGGCGGTCAGGCGGGCCAGTTCCTCGTCGGTATCGGCGGCCAGGCGGCGCTGGGCCTCGGCCACGCGTTCGGCGTGACGTGGGGCGATCTTCTCTTCGCCGGCATTGATTCGCGGTGTGAGCTGGTCGCGCTGGGCCTGGATGAACTTGTTGGCGCTGGCGCGGGGCACGCTTTCGAGTTGGTCGTTCAGGGTTTCGAACGAGACCCGGGCGGCCAGGTCGTTGCCGTTGGCGTCCAGCAGGCAGCGCAGGGCGGCCGGCGGCAGGTAGCGACCCAGCTGCAGCGAGCGCGGGGCAACCACTTCACTGACGTAGAGCAGCTCCAGCAACACGGTACCGGGCTTGAGGGCCTTGTTCTTGATCAGTGCCACGGCGGTGTTGCCCATGGAGCCGGACAGCACCAGGTCCATGCCGCCTTGCACCATCGGGTGCTCCCAGGTGATGAACTGCATGTCTTCGCGCGACAGCGCCTGGTTGCGGTCGTAGGTGATGGTCACGCCTTCGTCGTCGCCCAGGGGGAAGCTGGCGTCGAGCATTTTTTCGCTCGGCTTGAGGATCAGCGCGTTTTCCGAATGGTCCTCGCTGTCGATACCAAAGGCGTCGAACAGGGTTTCCATGTAGATCGGCAGGGCAAACTGGTCGTCCTGCTCGAGAATGGCCTCCACCAGCGCATCGCCTTCACCGGCGCCTCCGGAGTTGAGCTCCAGCAAACGGTCGCGACCGGTGTGCAGCTCAGCTTCCAGGCGCTCGCGTTCGGCACGGGCCTCGTCGATCAGCGCTTGCCACTGGCCATCGTCGGCTTCCTCCAGCAAGGGCAGCAGACGCGGGCCGAACTGGTGCTGCAAGGCGTTGCCGGTCGGGCAGGTGTTGAGGAAGGCATTCAGGGCTTCGTGGTACCACTGGAACAGCCGCGCTTGCGGGCTGGTTTCCAGATAAGGCACATGCAGCTCGATGGTGTGCTTCTGGCCGATCCGGTCCAGGCGGCCGATACGCTGCTCCAGCAGGTCCGGGTGTGCCGGCAGATCGAACAGCACCAGGTGATGGGCGAACTGGAAGTTGCGGCCTTCACTGCCGATTTCCGAGCAGATCAGCACCTGGGCGCCAAACTCTTCGTCGGCGAAATAGGCCGCCGCACGGTCACGCTCCAGGATGTTCATGCCTTCGTGGAACACCGTGGCCGGGATGCCGGAACGCACGCGCAGGGCATCTTCCAGGTCCATGGCGGTTTCGGCGTGGGCACAGATCACCAGCACCTTGGTGCGCTTGAGCATCTTCAGGGTGTCGATCAGCCACTCGACCCGCGGGTCGAAACGCCACCAGCGCTCCTCCTCGCTGGCGTCCGGCTGGGCCTGGAAGCTGACTTCCGGGTACAACTCGGCGTGATCGCCCAACGGCAATTCGAGGTATTCGTCCGGGCAAGGCAACGGGTAGGCGTGCAGCTTGCGCTCGGGGAAGCCCTGCACAGCGGCGCGGGTGTTGCGGAACAGCACGCGGCCGGTGCCGTGGCGGTCCAGCAGTTCGCGCACCAGGCGGGCGCTGGCTTCGACATCGCCATCATTGACGGCGGTCAGCAAGGCTTCGCCTTCATTGCCCAGGAAACCCTGGATGGTCTTGTGGGCTTCGGGCGAGAGTCGGCCTTTGTCCAGCAGCTCCTGCACGGCTTCGGCCACCGGGCGATAGTTTTCGCTCTCGGCGCGGAAGGCCTTGAGGTCATGGAAGCGGTTCGGGTCCAGCAGGCGCAGGCGGGCGAAGTGGCTGTCCTGGCCCAGTTGTTCCGGGGTCGCGGTGAGCAGCAGCACGCCTGGGATGGTTTCGGCAAGCTGCTCGACCAGGGCGTATTGCGGGCTGACCTGGTCTTCGTGCCACACCAGGTGATGGGCCTCGTCGACCACCATCAGGTCCCAGCCGGCGGCGAACAGCGCATCCTGGGCCTTTTCATCGTCCACCAGCCACTCCAACGCCACCAAGGCCAGTTGGGTGTCTTCGAACGGGTTGCTGGCATCGCTTTCGATAAAACGTTCTTCGTCGAACAGTGCGACCTGCAGGTTGAAGCGCCGACGCATTTCCACCAGCCATTGATGCTGGAGGTTTTCCGGTACCAGGATCAGGACGCGGTTGGCGCGGCCGGACAGCAATTGACGGTGGATGACCAGGCCGGCTTCGATGGTCTTGCCCAGGCCCACTTCGTCGGCCAGCAACACCCGCGGCGCAATGCGGTCGGCCACTTCACGGGCAATGTGCAGTTGATGGGCAATCGGCTGGGCACGTACACCGCCCAGGCCCCAAAGCGAAGACTGCAACTGGCGGCTGGTGTGTTCCAGGGTGTGGTAGCGCAGGGAGAACCAGGCCAGTGGGTCGATCTGGCCGGCGAACAGACGGTCGCTGGCCAGGCGGAACTGGATGAAGTTCGACAGTTGAGTCTCGGGCAGGGTGACGACTTCATTCTGCCCGTTGAGGCCGTGGTAGACCAGCAGGCCGTCGACGTCATCGACTTCGCGCACGGTCATTTTCCAGCCTTCGAAGTGAGTGATCACATCGCCCGGTGAAAACCGTACACGGGTAAGTGGCGCATTCCGTAGCGCGTACTGGCGAGTGTCGCCAGTGGCCGGATAGAGCACGGTCAACAAGCGGCCGTCCTGTGCCAGAACGGTGCCTAAACCCAGCTCGGCTTCGCTGTCACTGATCCAGCGTTGCCCCGGTTGATACTGCTGCGCCATGCTGCCTGACTCCCGCCTTGAAAAAGCCGGTTATCTTAACGGAAGGATCCTTCAGACCAAAGGATTTACGTACGCTGATTCATTACCAATGGCACGGAACTTACGCTTGCCCAGCGATCAAACAAGCTCGGCCCTGGTGAACGGTGCAATTGCCAACTGGGTCACAAGTTTCGGACCGGCGGTTCAAGCTGCCACTTTAGCCGCCGACAACCTGAAGACAGGAGAACTTTATGTTGCCACCCATGCTCCCTTTGAGCGCCGTACCCATCACCGCTCAACAGGATCCGGTTCGCCAGCGACCGGACATACCGCCCGTGGTCCCGGTGCAGCAAAGCTCCAATGAAAGCACCATTGACTTGCAAAAGCGCGACCCGGAAGAGACCGCGCTGCTGTTGCGCGAGGAGCAGCGTCGCCAGCAGGAACGCGACCGCCGCCGCCGCGAGGCCGATGAAGACCCAGAAGTACACCTCGCCGTACCGGGTACCGAGCTCAACGCCGACAACACCGTGCCAGTGGTGCCGCTGATAGACGACGAGACGCGCCAGGGCCTGTGGGTCGATATCCAGATCTGATCCAGGTGCCTGCCTGCACGCACAGGCTGGTCAACGCCGCCAACAGCCCGCATCATGGGCGCATCCGCAATTCACTGCACGATGCCCACACGCCATGAGCCAAGACGACAAGCTGATCGACCTCAGTGCCGAGCGCGCCAAGCGCGTTCACGACCTCAACGAAAAACGCCTCAATGAAGTCCGCCAGGCTTTCGAGCAGGCCATGCCGTTGGGTAAGTCCAAGAAAAAGCCGAAAAACAAACCGAAAAAGCGCTGAACCCCCTCGATCCATTGATGCAGATCAGTTATTTCCCCACCTTTGCGCCCCGTTGCGGGCGTTATTGACCCCGGTCAATTTTCATCCAGGCCTGATTGGTTACCTTGAACCCATCGCAACAGGGGCAAGACCAGGAGGCCAGTCATGTTTTTCGATAATGTGGTGTTTGCCGGGGTGTTGACGGTCGGCCTCATGTTCGTGTTTTTCGCAGGTTTCGGATTATTCATCTGGAAAGACGCACACAAGCGGAAAAAGCCGTAGGTCTTTCCGGCTACAACGAGCACGCAAGGCATTTTGGGCGACTTCGGTCGCCCTTTTTTTTGGTTCTTCACGGAATCCCGGGAAACACAGAAACAAGAACGCCGATTTGATTGATGATGTTCGTGCGAGCAAACACATCTAACAAACCGGCGTTCTTATGCGCGATATTAATACTTTCCTTCCTTTTTGGGAGGGCTTTTCTGTCGTCACGATCAAGCCTGATGGCGACGCGCTTCAGATCGACCTGATTCCCCATCCCACCCGATTCCCATCCTGCGGCGGGTGCCAGAAAACCTGTTCAAGCACTCATGAGTATTGCGAGCGTACCGTTCGTGACTTGCCGATTCTCGGTCGTGCGGTGCGCCTCCGCGTTTTGCTCAGGCGTGTTG